>DATILF010000281.1:0-9312 GCA_035476755.1 Ramlibacter sp. | reverse complement strand
CGCGAGGCGGCCAGGCTCTTTGGCGAGAGCGCTCCCGCCGTCGTCGAAGCCACCTCCCACCTGCGGGGCCCCTGGCGGCTGCTGGACGTCGCCCTGCGCACCGGCCCTTACGGTGACCAGTTTGGCCGCGAGCCCTCAGGCCTGAACCTGGCCAAGGTTCAGGCCGCCCCGGCCGGCATCGACCTGGGCGATCTGGCGCCTCGCATCCCGGAACTCCTGCGCACGCCGTCCGGCAAGGTGGAACTGGCCCCGGCCGTGTTGCTGGCGGACTTGCAAAGGCCGGCGCGGGACCTCGCCCCGCCCGCATCGGGCATGGTGATCATCGGGCGGCGCGAAGTGCGCTCCAACAACAGCTGGATGCACAACCTGCCGCTGCTCGCCAAGGGGCCCGAGCGCTGCACGGCGCTGGTTCACCCGTACGATGCGCAACGGCTCGGCCTGGCCGACGGTGCGATGGCGCGCATCACCAGCCGCGCCGGCAGCCTCGAAGCGCGCGTCCAGCTGAGCGACGACATGATGCCCGGCGTCGTGAGTCTTCCCCATGGCTGGGGCCACCAGCTGCCCGGGGCTCGCCTCTCGGTCGCTGCCCAGCGGCCGGGCGCCAATCTGAACGAATTGCTCGACGACCAATGGCGCGACCCGCTGTCGGGCAATGCCGTGCTGAGCGGCATCCCGATAGAACTGGCG
Organism: Ramlibacter sp.; assembly: GCA_035476755.1. Lineage (GTDB taxonomy): Bacteria > Pseudomonadota > Gammaproteobacteria > Burkholderiales > Burkholderiaceae_C > Ramlibacter. The sequence continues at coordinate 8,625 of DATILF010000281.1, read as the reverse complement.
CCGATCCAGTCGGCGCCCGGCACTCAGGCGGCAGTCGGCGCAACCACCTGAGTTCCGCCTTCGCGAATCTGCCGCTCGAAGGCGCGCAGCCGCTTGTACACGGAAATCAGTTCGACCACGGTGGTCCAGCTCAGCACCAGGTACTGGAACGACGATTCCACGCGGCCGAACGCCCGCACGATCTGTTGCATGACGCCCAGGGTGATCAGTCCGGCCACCAGCGTCGGGCCGAGCGCGATGTAGGGCACCAGCACGCCGAACTGCAGGTACGACCACTTCACCACGTCGAAGTACAGGTAGTGGAAGAACAGGCGGAAGTAGTTGCGGCGCACGTCGAAAAACAGCGTCGAAGCGACGGGCGGCGCGGCCCGTGAAGCGTCGTCCTCGCCATAGACCAGTTCCTTGCGGTAGGCCGCCTCCACCCGCTGGTTCTGGAATTCCAGGCCGGGCAGCTTGATGCCCACCAGCGCCATGAGCACAGTGCCCGCCAGTGCGAACCCAATCGCGACCCACACCAGCGAATGCGACACAGGCCCGATCCAGGGCAACTCGGTCACCTTGGCCGACAAGGTCCACAGGATCGGCAGAAAGGCCACCAATGTCATCACGCTGCGCATGAAGTCCACGCCCAGGCCTTCCATCAGCCTGGCGAAGCGCATCGTGTCCTCCTGCACGCGCTGGGCGGCGCCTTCGATGTGCCGCAGCTGGTCCCAATGCGCCATGTAGTAGTCGTTCATCGCCTGGCGCCAGCGGAAGATGTAGTGCTTGATGAAGAAATCGAGCACCACGGCGATGGTCACGTACACCATGGCAATGCGCCCGAAGGTCATCAGGTGGCCCCAGAACTCCGGCAGCGTGATGCTGCCCGGCTTGCCCAGCGCCTTCTGCACGAGGTCATAGAACGTGCCGAACCACTCGTTGATCTGCACATCGAGATTCACGCGGTACCAGGTGGCAAAGAGGATCAGGGCCGTGCCCAGCACGGACCAGAGCAGCCACCGCCTGGTCAGGAAGAACGAACGAAACATGAGGTCACACCTTGCTTGGTTTTGGTTGCGGGCATGGTAAAGCCGTTTGGACGCCACCATGCAAAAAGGCGGCCACGAGGCCGCCTTTTCAAGGGAAACGCGGGAGCGTCAGGCTGCCACGGTCGCCGCGGCGTCCTGGAAGTCCTTGATCTTGTCGAAGTTCAGGTACTGGTACACGGCGCCACTGGCGGCCGTGAGCACGCCCATGTCGACCATGTACTCTTCCTTCGTCGGGATGCGGCCCAGCTTGGAGCAGATGGCCGCCAATTCGGCGCTGCCCAGGTACACATTGCTGTTCTTGCCCAGGCGATTGGGGAAGTTGCGCGTGCTGGTGGAGAACACCGTGGCACCCTCCTTGACCTGCGCCTGGTTGCCCATGCACAGCGAACAGCCCGGCATCTCCATGCGCGCACCGGCGGAGCCGAGCACGCCGTAATGGCCTTCCTCGGTCAACTGGTGCGCGTCCATCTTGGTGGGTGGCGCCATCCACAGCTTGACCGGGATGTCGCGCTTGTTTTCCAGCAGCTTGGACGCCGCGCGGAAATGGCCAATGTTGGTCATGCAGGAGCCGATGAACACTTCGTCGATCTTGGCGCCGGCCACATCGGCCAGGGTCTTCACATCGTCCGGGTCGTTCGGGCAGGCGACGATCGGCTCGTGGATGTCGGCCAGATCGATCTCGATCACGGCGGCGTACTCGGCGTCGGCGTCGGCCTGGAGCAGCTTCGGATCGGCCAGCCAGGCTTCCATCGCCTTGATGCGGCGGTTGATGGTGCGCACATCCGAATAGCCGGTCGCGATCATCCACTTCAACATCGTGATGTTGCTGTTGATGTACTCGATGATCGGTTCCTTGTTCAGGTGCACCGTGCAGCCGCCGGCCGAGCGCTCGGCCGAAGCGTCGGAGAGCTCGAAGGCCTGCTCCACCTTCAGGTCGGGCAGTCCCTCGATTTCGAGGATGCGGCCCGAGAAGATGTTCTTCTTGCCCTGCTTGGCCACCGTGAGCAGGCCGGCCTTGATGGCGTACAGCGGGATCGCGTTGACCAGGTCGCGCAGCGTGACGCCGGGCTGCATCTGGCCCTTGAAGCGAACCAGCACGCTTTCGGGCATGTCCAGCGGCATCACGCCGGTGGCCGCACCGAAAGCCACCAGGCCGGAGCCGGCGGGGAAGCTGATGCCGATGGGAAAGCGGGTGTGGCTGTCGCCACCAGTTCCGACGGTATCGGGCAGCAGCATGCGGTTGAGCCACGAGTGGATGATGCCGTCGCCCGGGCGCAGGCTGATGCCGCCGCGGTTGCTGATGAAATCGGGCAGCTCGTGGTGCATCTTCACGTCGACCGGCTTCGGGTATGCCGCGGTGTGGCAGAAGCTCTGCATCACCAGGTCGGAGCTGAAGCCCAGGCAGGCCAGGTCCTTCAGTTCGTCGCGCGTCATCGGGCCAGTGGTGTCCTGCGAGCCCACCGACGTCATCTTCGGTTCGCAATAGGTGCCGGGACGGATACCCTGGCCTTCCGGCAGGCCGCAGGCGCGCCCGACCATCTTCTGGGCCAGCGTGAAGCCCTTCTTGGTATCCACCGGGGCTTGCGGCAGGCGGAACAGGGTGGAGGGCGGCAGGCCCAGTGCTTCGCGCGCCTTGGCGGTGAGGCCGCGGCCGATGATCAGGGGAATGCGGCCGCCGGCACGCACTTCGTCGAACAGCACATCGCTCTTGACCTTGAACTGCGCGATCACTTCGCCGTTCTTCAGAGCCTTGCCATCGTAGGGGCGCAGTTCGACCGTATCGCCCATCTCCATCTTGCTCACATCGAGCTCGATCGGCAGGGCACCAGAATCTTCCATCGTGTTGTAGAAAATCGGGGCGATCTTGCCGCCCAGGCAGACGCCGCCGAAGCGCTTGTTCGGGACGAACGGGATGTCTTCGCCGGTGAACCACAGCACCGAGTTGGTCGCCGACTTGCGGGAAGATCCCGTGCCGACCACGTCACCGACGTAAGCCACGAGGTTGCCACGCGAGCGCAGTTCCTCGATGAACTTCACCGGGCCGCGCTTGCCCTCTTCCTCGGGCGTGATGCCGGGACGCGGGTTCTTGTGCATGGCCAGCGCGTGCAACGGGATGTCGGGCCGGCTCCAGGCGTCGGGCGCGGGCGACAGGTCGTCAGTATTGATCTCGCCGGACACCTTGAAGATGCTCACGGTGATGCTCTGCGGCACTTCGGGGCGGCTGGTGAACCACTCGCCGTCGGCCCAGCTTTGCAGCACGGCCTTCGCATTGGCGTTGCCCTTTTCCGCCTTTTCCTGGACGTCGTGGAACTGGTCGAACATCAACAACGTCTTCTTCAGGCCATTGGCCGCGACCTGGCCCACTTCGGGATCATCCAGCAGGTCGACCAGGGGACTGATGTTGTAGCCACCCAGCATGGTGCCCAGCAACTCCGTGGCCTTTTCACGGCTGATGACCAGGCACTTTTCGGTGCCATGCGCCACGGCCGCCAGGTAGCTCGCCTTGACCTTGGCGGCGTCGTCCACGCCCGCGGGCACGCGGTTGGCGATGAGGTTCAGCAGGAAGTCGGCCTCGCCGGTGGAGGGGTTCTTCAGCAGCTCGATCAGTTCGCCGGTCTGCTTGGCCGACAGCGGCAGCGGCGGGATACCCAGCGCGGCGCGCTCGGCGACATGGTCAACGTAGGCTTGCAACATGGTTTTTTCTCTCCGTTCAATCTCAAAAGCAAAAAGCGCGCCGCAACCGGTTGGTGCGGCGTCGCATCTTCAGTTCGGGGCCGGGGCAGCCGGCAGTGGCTCCAGGATGCTGGGCAAGGGGTTGGCTTTCAGGGTTTCCGCATACGTCAGTTGCTGCGGGCTCTGGCATTCATCGGCAAGGCGCTGGCCGAGTTTCTGACTCATCAGCATGGACTTGTTCCCGAGCTGCAGCCACATGGCGCCGCGCTTCGGGTCTTCCAGCCGGATGGCGCCAGTGCGGCTTTCCACCGGGTGCATGCGGAAGCGATGGCCCTTGGTCGTGACCATGAACATGCCCTCGCGCTTCATGGGGGTCACCTTCACGCTGGCGCCCAGCTCGCACTTGATCTCACCCACATGGACCCTGCGGGCCACTTCGACATCCGCCTCGCTGAGTACGATGCTGGGGTCGTCCTCGATGGGCGTGTTTTCCTCGACGGCCTTCTGCGCCGAGGGGGCCAGCTTGCTCTTGGCCGGAGTCTTGGCGGCGGGCTTGGACAGCACGGGCGCCTGCGCCAGCACCAGAGCGGGCGTGGCGGCGATGAGCAGGGTGGCGAATAAAGCCTTCATGGGTGATTGGTCTTTCGTGGATGGTGTCAGGGGTGCTGGCTGTCGAACCAGCCGAGCACGTCGTTCGGCAGCTTCCGCCCGGTCTGGTGCGCCCTCTCCAGCACTTGCCAGTAATAGCGGTAGCTCGCCCTGTCCTCCAGTTTGCCCTTGAAGCTGATCGGCGCCCAGTCCGCCTGGAACGCCGCAGTAATGATTTGTGTCGCGATTTCCACCTCGTGCGCGCTCGGCGAGAACGCCTCGAGGATGGGGCGGATCTGATCCGGGTGGATGCTCCACATCCGCGTGTAACCCAGCTCGCGCGCCGCCTTGCGGGCCGCCGCGCCTAGCGCCGTCGTGTCCTTGAATTCGGTGACCACGCCATGCGACGGCACCTTGCCATGCGCATGGCAGGCGGAAGCAATTTCCAGCTTCGCCCGCACCACCAGGGGGTGCTGGAACTGGCCTTCGATGCCCATGCCTTCGGACGGAATTGCACCGCCGTGGGCCGAGACGAAATCCATCAGGCCGAAGCTGAGCGACTGCACGCGCGGATGCCCGGCGATGTCGAAGGCGCGATGCACGGCCGCGGGGGACTCGATCAAGGCGTGGACCGGAAGCTGCGCGGCGCCGGCGGCGTCCAGCGCCTTGCAGGCGCGCTCGATGTCGCCGACCGCCTCCACCTTCGGCAGCATGACGTGGCACAGCTTCTTGCCGGCCTTGCCGGCAATGGTGGCGATGTCCTGCTCGAAGGCGGGATGGTCCACCGGGTGCACGCGCACGGCCACACGGGCCTTGTCGCCGGTGAGCATCGCCAGCGCCACGACCAGGGCCGCATGATCGGCTTCGCCGCCGACCGGGGCGCCATCCTCGCAGTCGAGGGTGACGTCGAATACGCAGGCGCCGAACTCTTCGGTCATTTCCGCCTGCAGCGCCAGGCTCTTGCGCATGCGCGCCTCGACGCCGCTATAGTGGTCGCAGACCGGCAGAAAGCCGGTCTGCGCCTGGGCGCCCAGAAGGATGTCGCGAGGATTTTGCATGGTGCTTATGTCATTGCGGGCCCGACCCGCAATCCACGCCGCGCCCGTGAACGCCACCGTGGATCCCGGATCGAGTCCGGGATGACAGTTTCTTACAGCAGGTGGGAAACGCCCGCTTGCTCGTCCTGCAGTTCCTTCAGGGTCTTGTCGATGCGCTCCTGGCTGAATTCGTCGATGGGCAGGCCCTTGACGATCTCGTACTTGCCATCCTTGGTGGTGACCGGGAAGCCGAACATGACGTCCTTGGGGATGCCGTAATCGCCGTTGGAGGGCACGCCCATGGTGACCCACTTGCCATTGGTGCCCAGGGCCCAGTCGCGCATGTGGTCGATGGCGGCGTTGGCGGCCGAAGCGGCGGAGGACAGGCCGCGCGCCTCGATGATGGCGGCGCCGCGCTTGCCCACGGTGGGCAGGAAGGTGTCGGCGTTCCAGACCTGGTCGTTGATCATGTCCTTGACGGCCTTGCCACCCACGGTGGCGAAGCGGTAGTCGGCGTACATGGTGGGCGAATGGTTGCCCCACACCGTCAGCTTCTCGATGTCGCCGACCTTCACGCCGGTCTTGGCCGCCACCTGGGACAGCGCGCGGTTGTGGTCCAGGCGCAGCATGGCGGTGAAGTTCTCGCGCGGCAGGTCCGGCGCGCTCTTCATGGCGATGTAGGCGTTGGTATTGGCGGGGTTGCCCACGACCAGCACCTTGACGTCGCGGCTGGCGACGGCATTCAGCGCCTGGCCCTGGCCGATGAAGATCTTGCCGTTGATGGACAGCAGCTCGGCGCGCTCCATGCCGGCCTTGCGGGGCATCGAACCCACCAGCAAGGCGTAATCGGTGTCCTTGAAGGCGGTCATCGGGTCGCTGTGGGCTTCCATGCCGGCCAGCAGGGGGAACGCGCAGTCTTCCAACTCCATCATCACGCCCTTGAGCGCCTTCTGGGGGCCTTCGACGGGGACTTCCAGCAGCTGCAGGATGACGGGCTGGTCCTTGCCGAGCATTTCGCCCGAAGCGATGCGAAACAACAGGGCGTAACCGATTTGACCTGCGGCGCCGGTGACGGCAACGCGGACGGGCTTCTTGCTCATGGGAATCTCCGAAACGTGTGATGTGGAACTGGGTCGGATCGCCGGTGCCGCGCCTTGCGGAAAACCGTGCGGGGATAGCCCGCGAGTTTACTCTCGAAAACCCTAGGGCGTCAATTTGTCTTATGTCTTATATAAGATATGATTCGGCAGGTTTCAAGCATTTTTTCACCCCCCGACCGCACGCTGACAGCGATGGCTTCCACGCCCTCTTCCTCCGCCGAGAACGGCACGGCCGCGCCCGACGCCGCCGCGACGCCGGCGTTCAGCCCGCTGTACCAGCAGATCAAGGTGTTGATCCTGCAAAGCCTGCAGGCCGGCGAGTGGAAGCCCGGCGAGGCCATCCCCAGCGAGATGGAACTGGCCGCGCGCTTTCGCGTGAGCCAGGGCACCGTGCGCAAGGCCATCGACGAACTCGCCGCCGAGAACCTGGTGGTGCGGCGGCAAGGCAAGGGCACCTTTGTGGCCACCCATGCCGAGCAGCACGTGCAGTACCGCTTCCTCAAGCTCATGCCCGACGGCGGCGACCTCGATGCCGAAGGGCCCGCGCAGCGCTCGGTGCTGGAGTGCAAGCGCCTGCGCGCCTCGGCGGAAGTCGCCCGCGCGCTGGCGCTGCGCACCGGCGACCCCGTCGTGCAGATCCGGCGGGTCCTGTCCTTCGGCGGCGTGCCGACCATCCTGGAGGACCTCTGGCTGCCGGGCAACGCCTTCAAGGGCCTGAGCGCCGAGCAGATGGCCGGCTACCACGGGCCCACCTACGCGATGTTCGAACTCGAATTCGGCGTGCGCATGGTGCGCGCCGAGGAAAAAATCCGGGCCGTGGCGGCCGACGTCGCCCAGGCGGCGCTATTGAAAGTAGAGCATCACAGCCCGCTCCTGAGCGTCGAGCGGGTCGCCTACACGTACAACGACGTGCCGATGGAGCTGCGCCGCGGCCTCTATCGCACCGACACCCACCACTACCGCAATGAGCTCAGTTGATGGGAATTTGTGAAACCTCCGTGTCAGCGTGTTGCGTTGCAATAGAATTTTGGGTTGTCTGCCATTCCCGAACAACGAAGCGCATGCCTCCCACCACGAAAGCCACCCCATGACAGAGCTTGCCAAGAAGCGGCCCGAATTCCGCAACATCAACGCACTGACGGACCTCCCCTCCTACCGGCTGCCGCCTGCCGGCATCGTCTCCATCCTGCACCGCGTCAGCGGCGTCCTGATGTTCGCGCTGATGCCGTTCATCATCTGGATGTTCGACACCTCCGTCTCCTCCGAAATCTCCTTCGCCAAATTCAGGGCCGCCTTCAACAGCGGCCTTTGGTTTGTTCCGGGCGTGCTCGTGAAGCTGGTGGCCCTGGCCCTGATCTGGGCCTACCTGCACCACTTCATCGCCGGCGTGCGTCACCTCTGGATGGACGTGAGCCATGCGGCGGTGAGCAAGGAGTTCGGCGCGAAGTCGGCCGTGTTCACGCTGGCGGCCAGCGTGCTGCTCACCGTGGTGCTGGGCCTGAAGTTGTTTGGCGTGTATTGATCAAGAAAAACAGAGGAATACAACAATGTCCGTGAACTACGGTTCGAAGCGCATCGTCGTTGGCGCGCACTACGGCCTTCGCGACTGGCTCAGCCAGCGCGTGACCGCTGCCCTGATGGGCCTTTTCACCCTGCTCGTGCTGGCGCAGGTCATCTTCTCGCGCGGCCCCATCGGCTACGACAAGTGGGCCGGCATCTTTGCCGCCCAGTGGATGAAGGTCCTCACCTTCACCGTGATCGCCTCCTTGCTGTGGCACGTGTGGGTGGGCATGCGCGATGTCCTGATGGACTACGTCAAGCCCCTCTGGATGCGCCTCGCGCTCCAGATCTTCGTCATCGTCTGGTTGACCGGATGCGCCGGTTGGGCCATCCAAGTCCTGTGGAGGCTCTGAAAATGTCGTACACCTCCAGCAAGATCACCAAGCGCAAGTTCGACGTCGTCATCGTCGGTGCCGGCGGCTCCGGCATGCGCGCCTCGCTGCAACTCGCCCGCGCGGGCCTGAACGTCGCCGTGCTGTCCAAGGTCTTCCCCACCCGGTCCCACACCGTGGCGGCGCAAGGCGGCATCGGCGCGTCCCTGGGCAACATGTCCGAGGACAACTGGCACTACCACTTCTACGACACGATCAAGGGCTCCGACTGGCTCGGCGACCAGGACGCCATCGAATTCATGTGCCG
>DATILF010000280.1:0-2931 GCA_035476755.1 Ramlibacter sp. | reverse complement strand
CGGCATGGTGCTCGCCGTCGGCGCGCTGGTGGGGCTGGAGATACCGCTCGTGATGCGCATCCTGCGGCGCAACGTCGCGCTCAAGGATCTGGTCTCGCAGGTGCTCACCTTCGATTACCTGGGCGCGCTGGCCGTGTCGGTCGCATTTCCGGTGCTGCTGGTGCCGCAGCTGGGCCTGATCCGTACCGGGCTTTTGTTCGGCCTGATGAACGCGGCCATCGCGTTGTGGGCGCTCTGGCTGTTTCGCCATGAACTGCGCCGCCTGCGCGCGCATGCGGCGGCCTGCGGCGCCGCGCTGGCCCTGCTGGGCGCCGGATTCGCCGGCGCGCACCACATCACCACGCTGGCCGAGGACCGCTTCTACCAGGACCCCATCGTCTTCACGGCGAGCTCGCCCTATCAGCGCATCGTGGTCACGCGGGGCCGCGCCGGCCACCGCCTGTTCCTGAACGGCAACCTGCAGTTCGCCGAGCGCGATGAATACCGCTACCACGAGGCCCTGGTGCATCCGGCCATGGCGGCGCACGGCGCGCCGCGCAAGGTGGCGGTGCTGGGCGGCGGCGATGGCATGGCGGTGAGGGAGGTGTTGCGCCATCCCGGTGTGGAAAGCGTCACACTGGTCGAGCTCGACCCGAACATGACGAGTCTGTTTTCCACCCACGAAACCCTGGTGCGGCTGAATGCCGGCGCGCTGGCGTCCCCGAAGGTGAAGATCGTGAACACCGACGCCTTCCAGTGGTTGCAGCAGACCGCAGAGATGTTCGATGTCATCGTGGTCGATTTTCCGGATCCCACCAATTTCTCCATCGGCAAGCTCTACACCGATTCGTTCTATGGCCTGTTGGAAAAGCGCCTGGCCGCGAGCGGCTACGCGGTGGTCCAGACCACCTCGCCGCTGGTGGCGCGCCAGAGTTTCTGGACCGTGGTGCGCACGCTGGAATCGGTGGGCTTGCGCACGGCGCCGTATCACGCCCATGTGCCCAGCTTCGGCGAGTGGGGCTTCGTGATCGCCGGGCGCAGGCCGTTTCGCCCCCCCGGCGAACTGCCGCAGGGGCTGAAGTTCCTGAGCGTGGACAGCTTGCGCCCGCTGTTCGATTTCCCGCGCGACATGGCGCGGGTGCCGGCCGACGTCAATCGCCTGTCCAACCAGGTGCTGGTGACCACCTACGAGCGCGAATGGGGCAAGGTCCAACCGTGACGGCCGGTCCGGCCCGCCCGTCGTTCACGCGTCGCGCGTTGCTGGCGGGCGCCGCGTCCCCCTTGCTCGGCTGCGACAGCGCCCCCGCGGTGTCGGGCACCCTGCGCGGCGCCGGCGCCGAGCGTGGCCATTTGCTGCGGCGCCAGCACGCCTGGCCCGCGCCGGCCGCCATGGGCCGGGTGCGCGTCCTGATCGCGGGCGCCGGCGTGGCGGGCCTGGCCGCGTCGCGTGCGCTGCGCCAGCGTGGCATCGACGATTTCGCGCTGCTGGAGCTGGAAGACCTTGCCGGCGGCAACAGCCGCGGCAGCGAGATCGGCGGCATTGCCTGCCCGCTGGGGGCGCACTACCTGCCGGTGCCCGGCGACAGCGCGCGCGACGTCCAGGACTTCCTGGAGGAAGCGGGGCTGCGCCAGCGCATCGCGGGCCGCTGGGTGTACGACGAGCGCCACCTGTGCCATGCGCCGCAGGAGCGGCTGTTTTTTCGCGGGCATTGGCAGGACGGGCTGCTACCCCTTCACGGCGTGGCCCCGTCCACGCTGTCGCAGTACCAGCGCTTCGCGGTGTTGGTGGAACAGGCGGGCCGCACCGCGCCGTTCACGATCCCGGCCCCCACAGTCCCGGCCGCCGCCCATCGCGCGCTCGACGCGGTGACATTCGCCGTCTGGCTCGATCGCCAGGGGCTGGCCGATGCGCACCTGCGCTGGTACCTCGACTACTGTTGCCGCGACGATTACGGCGCGGGCATCGATACGGTGTCCGCCTGGGCCGGCCTTCACTATTTCGCCAGCCGCCACGGTTTCCAGCCACCCGGCCATGACGGTGGCGAGCGCGAAGCCGTGCTGGCCTGGCCCGAGGGCAACGCCTGGCTCACGCGGCGACTGGCCGCCGGGCTCGGCGAGCGCCTGCGTCCGGGGCGCGTGGTGCTGCGCATCGCGCAGGGCCGCCATGGCGTGGACATCGACGCCTGGAATGCCGCCACGCAAGGCGTCGAGCGCTGGCAGGCGGACCACTGCATCGTCGCGCTGCCGCTGTTCGTTGCGGCCCGCGTCGTGCAGGACGCGCCGGCCCTGCTGCACCAGCGCGCCCGGCACATCCGCTATGCGCCCTGGGCCGTGGCCAACCTGCACTTGCGCGAGCCCCTGCGCGACCGCCCGGGCGCCGCGCCCTCCTGGGACAACGTGATCTACGGTGCGCAGGGCCTGGGCTATGTCGATGCCAGGCACCAGAGCCTGGATCCCCGCCCCGGCCCGACGGTGCTCACCTGGTATGGCGCGCCGGGTGAGGCGGCCCGCGAGCGTCTGCTCACGCGCACGTGGCGCGACTGGCAGGATGACGTGGTGGCGGAGCTGTCCGTGCCGCATCCCGATCTGGCCGGCAAGCTGGCGCGCATCGAGGTGGCGCGCTACGGCCATGCCATGGCCATTCCGGTTCCGGGCGGGTTGGCGCAGGCGGCCTCGGGGCTGCCTCGAAGCGGCCGCCTTTCCTTCGCCCATGGCGACTGGGCCGGGTACTCGATTTTCGAAGAGGCCTTCACCGCAGGCCACAGGGCGGGCCTGGCCGTGGTCTGACCGAATGGCGCTTGATGGAAGCGCGCCATCAAGGATGGCCTGGTTGCAACAGAAAGTATACTTCGCCGGTTCAGCGCCCCCCATTCATTAAAAGCACCCCTGAGGAGACATTTCATGGTTCGTACGCGCCTGCGGTGGATCAGCGCCATGGCGGCATTGCTCGCT
>DATILF010000279.1:0-6410 GCA_035476755.1 Ramlibacter sp. | reverse complement strand
ACTCGCTACGACGGTCCCACGATGGACCGCATGTACAACAACCGCGACCTGGTGCCTGCCTACGCGGCGCATTTGCGGCGCTGGGCCGCCGATTCGGCTGACGCCATGCGCTCCAACCCGCGCGAGCTGGATGTGCGCTATGGCGGCGGGCCCAACGAGCACCTGGACATCTTCCCCACCTCGCAGGCCGATGCGCCAGTGCTGTTCTTCATCCACGGTGGCTACTGGCGCGCGCTGGACAAGCGTGATCATTCCTTCGTGGCGCCCGCTTTCACGCGCGAGGGCGTGTGCGTGGTGATACCGAACTACGCGTTGTGCCCGGCCGTGACCATTGCGCAGATCACCATGCAAATGGTGCAGGCGCTGGCCTGGACGTACCGGCACATCGCCAGGCATGGCGGCGACCCGCGCCGCATCACCGTGGCCGGGCATTCCGCGGGCGGCCACCTGGCCGCCATGATGCTGTCGTGCGTGTGGCCCGTGTACGGGCGCGAACTGCCCCCGGATGTGGTGAGGAATGCCCTGTCGATTTCCGGTCTGCACGATCTGGAGCCGATCATGCACACGCCTTTCCTGCAGCCGTCACTGCAGCTCACGCGCCAGCAGGTGCGGCAGGCCAGCCCCGCGCTGCTGCCGCCGCCCGCGCAGGGCCGGCTGTACGCGGTGGCGGGTGGCGATGAGAGCGAAGAGTTCCTGCGCCAGAGCCGGCTGGTCCAGAAGGCCTGGGGCAAGGAGCGTGTGCCGGTGTGCGAAGCGTTGCCGGGGCTCAATCACTTCAGCATGATGGATGCGCTGGTGCAGCCGGGGCATCGGCTGAACCAGCTGGCGCTGGAGTTGCTGAAGGCTTGAGCCGGCAGCGCGGCCAATGCCTGCCCCCACCTCAACCCTCCCCCGGGAGGGGAGGGCGCTATCCCGCTACATCAGCAAATGTTCCCCGGCGTTGTCGCCGCCCAGGATCACGTAGTTGACCTTGCGGATGTCCATCAGCTTCTTGCCGCCGGCATAGCTGATGGAGCTCTGGACGTCTTCTTCCATCTCGCGCAGGGTGTCCGGCAGGCGGCCCTTGACCGGCTCGAGGATGCGCTTGCCTTCCACGTGCCTGTACTCGCCCTTGTTGAAGTCCGACGCGCTGCCGTAGTACTCCTTGTAGAGCTTGCCATCCACATCGACGGTCTGGCCGGGCGATTCCTCATGGCCGGCCAGCATGGAGCCGATCATCACCATGGTGGCGCCGAAGCGCACGCTCTTGGCGATGTCGCCGTGTTCGCGGATGCCGCCGTCGGCGATGATCGGTTTGGTCGCGACGCGGGCACACCACTTCAGTGCCGAGAGCTGCCAGCCGCCGGTGCCGAAGCCGGTTTTCATGCGCGTGATGCAGACCTTGCCGGGACCCACGCCGACCTTGGTCGCGTCGGCGCCCCAGTTCTCCAGGTCGATGATGGCTTCCGGCGTGGCCACGTTGCCGGCAATGATGAAGGAAGCGGGCAGCTTCTGCTTCAGGTGCGCGATCATGTCCCGCACGCTGTCGGCATGGCCGTGCGCGATGTCGATGGTGATGTACTCGGGCACGAGGCCGGCTTCGGCCAGCTGGTCCACGGTGTCGTAGTCGGGCTTCTTCACGCCCAGCGAGATCGACGCGTAGGCGCCATGCGCTTTCATCTGCCGCACGAACACCACGTTGTCCAGGTCGAAGCGGTGCATCACATAGAAGTAGCCGTTCTGCGCCAGCCACAGGCAGATCTTCTCGTCCACCACGGTCTTCATGTTGGCCGGCACCACAGGGATGCGGAACGTGCGCCCGCCCAGCTCCACGCCGGCGTCGCATTCCGATCGGCTGCCCACGCGGCATTTGCGCGGCAGCAGCAAGACTTTGTCGTAGTCGAAGATTTCCATACCAAGCTCCAGAAGGCTGTTTGTCGAACAGGTGAGCGCTTGGACTGGGCCCGGCGTTTTGCGCAACGGCAAAAACAAGCGGGGCCGCAAGATGCATGGGCCCGGTGCTTGAGTTTACTCTTTGGTCGATGCCGGCACGCATCTGGATTCGGCGATACCCCTTATACGGCCGCGTGCATCTTCTATCCAGCCGATCACCCGCAGGCGGTCGGGGTTGGCCCCTGCCGGGATGCTCATGGGGCGGGATTCAAAGCGCCGAAGCTGCTCTTCTTTCGTCAGCGGGGACTTGTTGTTCCAGGCAGGCTGCAGCGCGTTGCGCACCACGTTGCGGGCGACCGGGCTGCCTTCCATGCCGGCCGGCACGGATTCCACCAGCAGCAGCCAGGCGGTCCAGGTTCCGCGTCCGGGCTTGAGCTCGATCGAGGCGCCCATGTAGCCGCTGAACGGCAAGCCGTGGGCAACGCGCAGGGTGGCTGCGTGGGACTGGGCGCGTTGGGTGAAGCCCTCGGCCTGGTCCGGTGCCTTGCGGCCTGTGGCTTGCAGGCGTTCCAGCGCGTCGCGTGTGGCGATGGCGGACAGGGGGGCGTCCTCGCCGCGCGAGCCGGGCAGCACCCAGTCGACAGCGACTTCGCCCTTCGCCGCCTGCGGGGTAGCGGCGTCGCTCCAGCAGGCCTCGCAGTCGGCATTGATGAACCGCTCCACCAGGGCGGTGGGCGCGGGTACGCCGTCGCTGGCGCAGTAGGACTGGGCCAGCGCGCCCTCGGAGAATGCCAGCGGTACGGCTGCGAGCAGGGCAGCCGCCGCGCGGCGCCAGGTGCGTGAGCGCATGAAATTCCCCATCTGCCCATGTTCGCAGATGTCGGCGGCCGGTGGCTGTTCCTTACAGGGGCCGGTGCTGCAGAAAAAGCGCGCCGGCCAGCACCAGCGAGCCCATCCACGCGGTGGTGATGGCCATCAGCAGGCCGGTGCGCCGCCCCGAGCGCGCCAGGTCGGCGAAGGACGTCTTCATGCCCAGCGCCGCGACGCCGACCACCAGGCAGGCCTGCGAGGCTTCGGCCAGGCCGGCCCGGGCCTGCGCGGGCAGCCAGCCGAGGGAATGCGCGGCGGCCAGGCCCAGGAACAGCCACACGAAGCCCGGCAAGCCGGGGAGCGGGAGGCGGCGCGGCGGGCTTTCGCCGGCAGGCGGGCGAAAGGCCAGGGCCACCCCCATCACCACCAGCGCCAGCAGACTGACGCGGAACAGCTTGACGATGGAAGCGGCATCGCCTGTCTGCGGACCCAGCGTGTAGCCGGCGACCACCACCTGCGCGACGTCGTGGATGCTGCCACCGAGGAACAGGCCCGCCATCGCGGGCTGCAGGTGCAGCGACGCGGCGATCAGCGGGTACAGCAGCATCGCCAGCGTGGACAGCAGGGTGGCCAGCACGACCACGGCCAGGGTTTCGCGCTCGAGCGCGTCGTCGCGCGGCAGCACGGCCGCGATCGCCATCGCGGCCGATGCGCCGCAGATGGCGGTGGCGCCACCTGCCAGCACGCCGATGCGGGTGGACAGGCCCAGCCTGCGTGCCACGGCCCAACCGATCAGCAGGGTGGTTGCGACGCCCGCCAGCGCCACGCAGGCCGTCGGCCAGCCGAGCGCGCTGATCTGGTCCACCGTGATGCGGGCGCCCAGCAGGCCCACGCCCAGGCGCAGCACGGTGCCGGCCGCCAGGCGCACGCCCGGCGCCGTGCGCACCTCCGCGTGCAGGTAGTGCAGGGCCGTGCCGAAGAGCAGGGCGTAGAGCATGCGCGGGCCGCCGTGAATGCCGGCGACGAAACTCGCGGCCAGTGCGATCAGCACGCACAGGGCCATGCCGGGGGCGGCCGCACCCCCCGCACGGCAGGCGGGCGCCTGCATGAAGCGCAGCATCATGGCTCGCATCGCGGATGGCAAGGCGCTATTTGTCGACGAAGGCGCGTTCGATGACGTAGTGGCCCGGGTGGCTCATGTTGCCCTCCGACAGGCCCAGCTTGTTCAACAGCATGCGCGTGTCCCTGAGCATCGCGGGGCTGCCGCACAGCATGAAGCGGTCGTGCGCGGCGTCGAGGGGCGGCAGGCCCGCGTCGTGGCAGAGCCGCCCGGTCTCCAGCAAGGTCGGGATGCGGCCCTGGTGGCGGAACGACTCGCGTGTGACGGTGGGGTAGTAGATGAGCTGACGCTGCACCTGCTGGCCCAGCCACTCGCTGCGTGGCAGCTCGGTGGTGATGAGGTCGGCATAGGCCAGCTCGCTCACGTGGCGGCAGCCATGCACCAGCACCACTTTTTCGAACTGTTCGTACACCTCGGGATCGCGCGCCACGCTCATGAACGGGGCCAGGCCCGTGCCGGTGCCCAGCAGGTACAGCGTCTTGCCGGGCAGCAGGTTCTGCGTGAGCAGCGTGCCCGAGGCCTTGCGCCCGACCACGATGCTGTCGCCCGGCTGGATGTGCTGGAGTCGCGAAGTGAGCGGGCCGTCCTTCACCTTGATGCTGAGGAACTCCAGCGTCTCCTCGTAATGTGGGCTCACCATGCTGTAGGCGCGCAGCAGCGGGCGCCCATCGACCACCAGGCCGATCATCGTGAACTGCCCGCTCTGGTAACGGAACCCCGGGTCGCGGGTGGTGGTGAACGAAAACAGCCGGTCGGTCCAGTGCCGCACCGACAGCACCCGGGCGTCGAAGAAATTGCTCATGGCGATGTTCCGAGGGAGGGGGTGGTGGACAGCTCGCGCAGGTAGGGCCAGGGATAGATGCCGCGGTCGTGCCCGTCGCCGAAACACAGCTGCAGCCCGAACTCGCCAATGGGTTGCAGCGAGGTCAGCGCCAGATCCGCCGCGGCAACGGGCGGATTCCCGCCGCGTCGCAGGCTCTCGCACTGCGAGCAGCGGCACGAGGCGCGCAAGACCGGCGCCGACAGGCGGCCCAGCAGGCCATCGTTCCAGAGCACGTCGAGGCGGCCGGAGGCCTCGTGCAGTACCACGTCGAGCGGCCAAACGGGACTGTTCATGATCAGATCACCGAGGCCATGCCCTGGGGGCCGATCTCGGTGCTCAGGCCGCCCAGCCCGCCGTCGCTCAACTCTCCACCCATGGCGGCCAGGCTCTCTTCGCGAATCAGCGTGCGGATGGTCCGGACCATCGCCGCGAACGGCGCCGAAGCGGTCATCTCGGGCGTGCGCGGCCGGGGCAGCGGCACGACCATCTCCGCCTTGATGCGGCCGGGTCGCGCCGTCATCACGTAGATGCGGTCCGACAGGAACACCGCCTCGTCGATGTCGTGCGTGATGAACAGCACCGACAGCCGCAGGCGCTGCCACATGTTGGTCAGGATCTCCTGCATCACCACGCGGGTCTGCGAATCCAGCGCGCCGAAGGGCTCGTCCATCAGCAGCACCTGCGGGCTGGTGGCCAGGGCGCGCACGATGCCCACGCGCTGCTTCATGCCACCCGAGAGCTGGTCGGGGTAGTGGTTCTCGAACGACAGCAGGCCCGCCAGGCCGAGCAGCGTGCGCGCCTGCGTCTCGCGCTCGCCGGGGGCCATGCCCTTCATCTTCAGGCCGAACTCCACGTTCTTGCGCACCGTCATCCACGGGAACAGCGAATACTGCTGAAAGACCACGCCGCGATCGGAGCCGGGGCCCTTGATCGGCTGGCCATCCAGCAGCACCTCACCGGAACTGGGCGCAAGGAAGCCGGCCGCCACGTTCAGCAGCGTCGATTTGCCGCAGCCCGAGGGGCCGATCAGCGACACGAACTCGCCGGGACGCACATGGATGGACACGTTGGCGACGGCGTCCAGGCGGCCTGCGCGCGTGTCGAACTGGATGCCCAGGTCGCGCACCTCGACGTGGCCGCGCGAAGCTTCGGCGGGAACGGTGATCATGGGCGCCTCCCGCTGGACGAAAACGCGCTCCAGGGCATGGCCATGCGCGCGCCCATGCGGATGGCCCCGCTGCACAGCAGGCCCAGCACGCCGATGGTGATCATGCCCAGCGCGATCTCGGAATAGGTGATCAGCGAATAGGCTTCCCAGGTGAAGTAGCCGATGCCGAACTGCCCGGAGATCATCTCGGCGGCGATCAGCGACACCCAGGCCACGCCCATGCCCACGGCCAGGCCCGTGAAAATGTGGGGGAGGGCGCCGGGCAGCACCACGTGCGCCAGCAGGCTGCGCTCTTTCGCGCCGAGCGAACGGGCGGCGCGCAGCAGCACCGGATCGATCGCCTCCACGCCGTGCACCGTGTTGAGCAGGATGGGGAAGAAGGCGCCCAGGAAGGTGATGAAGACGATGCTCACCTCGTTGCTGGGCCACAGCATGATGGACATGGGTACCCAGGCGATGGCCGGGATGGGGCGGAACACCTCCATGGCCGGCATCACCAGCTGGCGCACGCGGTGGTAGCGCCCGATCAGGATGCCCAGGCCGATGCCCAGCCCCGCCGCCACCATGAACCCCAGCAGGATGCGGCGCAGGCTGATGCCGATGCTGGTGACGAACTT
>DATILF010000278.1:0-10520 GCA_035476755.1 Ramlibacter sp. | reverse complement strand
TGGCTGTCGTTGAAGTAGGCCGGCACGGTGATCACGGCTTCGGTCACGGGCTCACCGAGGTAGTCCTCGGCGGTCTTCTTCATCTTGCGCAGCACTTCGGCGGAAATCTGCGGGGGTGCGAGCTTCTTGCCGCGCACGCTGACCCAGGCGTCGCCATTGTCGGCGCGCGAGATCTCGTAGGGCATGAGGTGGATGTCCTTCTGGACTTCCTTTTCCTCGAACTTGCGCCCGATCAGGCGCTTGACGGCGTACAGCGTATTCTTGGCGTTGGTGACGGCCTGGCGCTTGGCCGAGGCGCCCACGAGGATCTCGCCGTCTTCCTGGTAGGCGACGATGGACGGCGTGGTGCGCGCGCCTTCACTGTTCTCGATGACCTTGGGCGTGTTGCCCTCCATCACGGACACGCACGAGTTGGTGGTGCCGAGGTCGATGCCGATGATTCTTCCCATGTTGCTTCTCCTTGCTTGTGGCCTAGAGCCAATTCAGATTCAGATGTGAGTTACTTGTGGATAAGCTGTGTGGTTTTCAAGCTCGATCCGGGGCTTATTTGGGCGCCGCGACCGTTACCAGCGCTGGGCGCAGGATGCGCTCGGCGATGAGGTAGCCTTTTTGCAGCACGCTCACCACGGTGTTGGCATCCTGTGTGGATTCGGGGGGCAGTGGCACCACCGAGATGGCCTGGTGCAGATGCGGGTCGAACTTGGCGCCCGGGCCGGGATTGATCTCCAGCACCTTGTTGCGTTCGAGCACGCTTCGCAGCTGCCGCAGCGTGGCCTCGGCGCCTTCGCGGATCTGCTCCGGCGTGGCGTCCTTGATGGCAAGGCCCGCTTCCAGGCTGTCCACGACGGCCAGCATGCTTTCGGCGAAACTTTCCACCGCGAACTTGCGCGCCTTGGCGATTTCGTCGTCGGCGCGGCGCCGCGTGTTCTGCATGTCCGCCTGGGCGCGCAGGAATTGCTCGGCCAACTCGGTGTTTTTCGCCTGCAGCGCTGCCAGGTCGGCGCGCGCTTGGTTCAGGGCATCGTTGTCGTTGGCCGCCTGGGCCGCTTCCTTTTCTTCGGGGCTGGGTGTGCCGTCCAAAGTCGGTTCGATTCTTGTCTGTTCGGACATCTTTTCTTAGCTGGAAATGAGGGCTGCGGGGCAGCTTGGGGCCGCGAAGCCCTTTTCAAGGCAGGGACAAGCGCATCAGCTTGAAAAATTCGAGGGTGTTTCACCCGCCCAGGCTTCGGCCCAGCGGTCCAACGGCTTGAGGTGCCTGATGAGTGCCAGTCCCGAGGGAGTCAGGGCATAGCCTGAATCACCCAGCTCGACCATGCGGGCTTGCCGCAGGTCCTTGAGCCGGCCGTTCAGCACCGAGGGCGACATGTCGCCCGCGCTCGAGCGCAGCAGGCGGAA
The DNA here is from genome assembly GCA_035476755.1 of Ramlibacter sp. Taxonomy (GTDB): domain Bacteria; phylum Pseudomonadota; class Gammaproteobacteria; order Burkholderiales; family Burkholderiaceae_C; genus Ramlibacter. The sequence goes on along the minus strand of DATILF010000278.1, from coordinate 9,125 downwards.
GCTTTGCGGGTGCCCGTCTCGCAGTTCCCAGAGCAGCCGAAGGGTCGCGCGCCGGCCCAGCAGGTCGAACAGGGCGATCACCGGCCGGCCGGTGATCGCGCCGCGAACCGGTCGGCGCGGCACAGGTGCGGCGGCAGTCATGGCCATGATTGTAAGGTGGCCTTTGTCCTGTCTGGGACAGGCGCTACGGAATGAGTAGTCCGGGAGCGCTGGGGTGCGTGGTGATGGTAGCGGCTCGAGCCCGCAAGCGCCGCGTCCCTCAGTGGGCGTCGAGCAGTTCGACGTCGAACTTGAGCGTCGCGTTCGGGGGGATCACGCCGCCGGCGCCGCGCGCGCCGTAGCCCAGCTGCGGCGGGATGATCAGCGTGCGCTTGCCGCCGATCTTCATGCCGGCGACGCCTTCGTCCCAGCCTTTGATCACCATGCCGGCGCCCAGCGAGAAGGCGAACGGGTCATTGCGGTCCACGCTGGAGTCGAACTTGGCGCCTTGCTGGCCGTCGTTGTAGAGCCAGCCGGTGTAGTGCACGTGCACGTGCTGGCCGGCCTTGGCTTCGGCGCCGCCGCCGACGGTCGTGTCTTCGTACTGCAGGCCGGAAGGGGTGGTGATCATGGAAAGTCCTTGGTTGATTCGTTTCGGGAGTGCCCGTGAACTCAGCGAAGCAGCCCGCGCCGGGCCAGGTCGCGCATCAGGGCGCGCGCGCCGTAGGTCCAGGGGGCGACGCGGTCGCTGGTGTTCACGCGATTGGCGAGTGTACCCAGCCGAGGCGTGGACACCGTAACGACGTCGCCCACGGCGTGCGTGAAGCCCTGGCCCGGCCCGTGGCGGTCCTGCGTGGGCGCGAACATCGTACCCAGGAAGAGCATGAAGCCATCGGGGTACTGGTGGTTGGCGCCGATGGCCTGGCCGACCAGGTCCAGCGGGTCGCGGCTGATCTTCGCGAGGGAGCTGGTCCCCTGCATGGCAAAGCCATCGTCGCCGCGCACCTGCATCGCCAGTTCGCAGCGGCGCACGTCGTCGATGCCGAAATGCGCATCGAAGATGCGGATGAAGGGGCCAATGGCGCAACTTGCGTTGTTGTCCTTGGCCTTGCCCAGCAGCAGGGCGCTGCGGCCCTCGAAATCGCGCAGGTTGACATCGTTGCCGAGCGCGGCGCCTTGCACCTCGCCGCGGCTGTTGACAGCCAGTACTACTTCGGGCTCGGGATTGTTCCACGCACTGTCCGGGTGGATGCCCACCTCGGCGCCGGTGCCCACCGCGCTCATGGGCTGCGATTTCGTGAAAATCTCCGCATCCGGCCCGATACCCACTTCGAGGTACTGCGACCACATGTCCTGCGCCACCAGCAACTCCTTCAGGCGCGCGGCTTCGGGCGATCCGGGCCGGACCGACGAGAGGTTGTCGCCGATGACGGCAACCACCGCGGCACGCACGGCTTCGGCACGCGACGCATCGCCGCGTGCCTGCTCCTCGATCACGCGCTCAAGCATCGAGGCGACGAACGTGACGCCAGCGGCCTTGATGGCCTGCAGGTCGCAGGGGGCGAGAAAGAAAGGGCGCGCGGGGTCATGCGAGGCGGACTCGCTGTTGGCCAGCAGTTGCGCAGTGGCGCCGATGCGCGGCCCGCGATGCGCTCGCAGGGCGGCGGCGAGCTGGGGCAGTTCCAGCAAGTCGCTGCATGTGGGCGCGAGCGGCGTGAGATCGTCAACACCATCGGGGCGCACGAGGGCGAGGGTGGGGCCCGTGCCGGGCACGAAGACGCGGGCGACCAGCAGGGCCGCGCCAGCGTCCGCGGGCAATGCCGCCGCGGGCGTGAGGAATGATTTCATGCGGGGCTACTTCTTTCTGGCCTGGGTGGCAACCCATTTGGCCGCGAAGGCCGGCAGATCGCTCAGCCGCTTGAGCAGGTCCGACCCCGAAGGCGTGACGATGTAGCCGTCGCTGCCGTGGTTGACCAGCCCGGCCTCACGCAGCTCCTTGATGCGGGTGTTCAGCGTGTTGGGCGTGATGCCGCCCACGCTGTCCTGCAGGAGGCGGAACGTCTGGGCATGGCCGTCGCGCAGCGCCCACAGCACCCGGATGGCATAGCGCGATTCCAGCAGCCCCAGCAGCTGGCTGATGGCGGCATTTTCCCTGGAACTCATGCGCTCGCCTGCCGACGAGCCGCCTCTAGGCAGGCGCGCCCCCCTCGGGGGGGCAGCGAACGAACGTGAGCGTGGGGGGCCATGTTCTCCTCGGGGCCGGTTCTGGTTTTGGAAGGCGGGAGGGGGAGTGTACGCAGTTCCTGCTATCTAAACAATAGCAGCTTCTGGAACGGCAACGACGCCGCCGGCGGACCTCATCGAACCGTCGGACGTGAACAAGCAGCTCACCGCCTGGGCCCGTCCCAACGCCCGACAGCTCCTAGAGATAGACCTTCTTGAGCAGCCGCATCAAGGTCCTGGCCTCGGTAGGCGAGAGGCGGCCGGCGACATCGCCTTCGAGTTCGGAGGCCGTGCGCTCGGCATCGCGCATGAGTTTCTGGCCCGTCGCGGTCAGGTGCAGGCCCATGGCTCGTCCATCGCGCGGATGAGGCTTGCGATGGATGAGTTCGCGTTTTTCCAGGGCGTTGATGATGCCCACCAGGTTGGGAGGCAGGATGCCCAGGGCGGCGCACAACTGGCGTGAGGTGATGCCGGGGTTGTGCGTGATGAGGGACAGCACCGAGAAATCCACAGGCTTCAGGTCATACACCGCCATGCGTTGCATGAACACTTCGATGACGGCCAGGGCCGCGCGCCGGGCGTTGTAGCCGAGCAGGCCTTCCAGGTAACTGGTGTCCACCTCGTCCACGGCGGGGACCGCTGAAGTGCGAGCGCGTGCTGAACCTGTGGCCACGGTGTTTTTCGTTTGTATTCGGGTTATGCCGTCTTAGCGTGCCGCGCAGCTGAAGCTGGCGGCGCTCTCGGGGTCGCCGGTGCCGTTGTAGCGGGCCACCTGCGGGTACGAGCATAGCAAACGGGTGCGGGTGGGGCTCCAGTTGGCGGGGACTTCCGGGTTGGGGGCGGCCGAACCCGGTCCGCGGACCTGGGCCGTCACGCTGTTGGGCGCCTCGCCTTGCTCCACCCATTTCACCAGCGGCGTCAGCAGATCGAACTGATCGGCGGCCGGGCCGCCATTGCAATGGTTCATGCCCGGCACAGGATAGTAACGTGCGAACTCCGCGCCCTTGCCGCCCAGCGCCCGGTCCAGCCGCAGCGTCCACTGGCGCGTGTCCTCGGCCGAAAAGATCGCGTCGCTCACGCCGTGGAACAGCACCATCTTCGCGCCGCGCGCGTGCAGGGCAGCCAGATTGGCGGGATGGTCCTGGCCGGGCGGCACCATCAGCGAGAAGCCCGATTCGCGGTAAGCGGCGTCGGTGGCATGCAGCAGCGGCAGGCGGGCGTCGATGTCTTCCTTCAGCGGGTCCACCCGTCCTGGCGGCACGCTGAACACGGTGCCGACAGCCAGCGGGTCCAGTGCCAGGGAGTTGACGAACTTCCAGGTGGCCCAGTTGGTGCTGGTCAGGCCCGCATCGTACGGGAAGGCTGCGTAGATAGGCTGTCCGGAGCGCGTCTTGCTCCCGCTGAAGATGCCGGAGACCACGGTCTTCTGAGCCGTGGTCAGGCAGCTGCCGTTGCGCCCGGCGCTGCCGCAGGTGGGTACGTCGGCCTGAAAGTCGAATGCCGCCTGGCAGGCTTGTGTGGCCAGCACCATGCCGTCGCGCACGCCGTCGAGCGCATCGCACTTGGCCAGCACGGCCTGGGCCACCGTTTGCCGCTCCTGCGCGGTGAAGCCGCTGCCCAGGTCCGCAATCTCCGCGTTGGGGTTCATGGGGTGCTTGACGGTGGCGCCGGGCGTGGCGATCTGCATCCATTGCTGGCTGGCCCAGAGCTGGTTCATGGCGGCCAGGGGCAGGCGGTACCCGGGTGCGCCGGCCAGATAGCCGTCGTACTGGTCACCCAGGCGCGCGGCCGCCACCATCGTGTGGCGTCCGCCATTGGAGCAGCCGCCCATGTAGGAGCGATCCGGTGACTTGCCATAGGCCGCGGCGATCAGTGCCTTGGCCATGGGGGTGAGCTTGGCGACCGCCTGGTAGCCGTAGTCCAGCCGGGCTTGCGGTTCCATCCCGAAGAAGGTCGTCTGGGGCCCGGAATGGCCGGCGTCGGAGCTGATCACGGCAAAGCCCTGCATCAGGGCGCCGGTGATCGGGCCGCCGCCCAGCGCGCCCAGCGCCGGCTGCACGTTGCCGTCCAGCCCGCCATTGCCCTGGTAGTAGAAGCGGCCGTTCCAGGCATCGGGCAGGCGCATCTCGAAACCGATGGCGTAGTCGCGCCCATCGCTGCCTTTGCGCTTGAACATGCTGCCTGTCACCACGCAATGCGCCGGCACCGGTTTGCCGCCCTGGTTCAGCGTGCCCGCGGTCACGGGGGTGGCTGCGGCGAGCGTGGTCTGGTCGAACGCGAAACGTTCCTTCAGCGCCGCGCAGGACTGCAACGGCGCGCCTGTGGCAGCGCGCAGCGCCGGCGCACGGGAAGCGGAAGGGGCCGGCATGGTGCCGCAAGCCGCCAGCAGGACGGCGGACAGGGCCGCAAGGGCCGTGACGGGGCTCAGTTTCATGTGGTTTCCTCTTTGTTTTTGTCGGCGCGCGACGAACCCAGGTACGTGTCGATCACGCGCGCGTCGAGGGCGAGTTCGCGCGCGGCGCCTTGCAGCGCGATCTCGCCCATCTCGAGCACGTAACCGTAGTCGGCCACCTCGAGCGCGGCGCGCGCGTTCTGTTCCACCAGCAAGATGGTGACGCCTGTCTGGCGCAAGCGCTCGATGGTGTGGAAAATCTCGCGCACCACCAAGGGCGCCAGGCCGAGGCTGGGCTCATCGAGCATCAACAGGCGAGGCCGCGACATCAGGGCGCGCCCGACAGCCAGCATCTGGCGTTCGCCGCCCGACAGCGTGCCGGCGAGCTGGCGGCGCCTTTCCTTCAGGCGCGGAAAGATCTCGAACACTTCCTCCAGCCGGTCGCGCCATTGCCGATTGCCCAGCCGCACCTGGCGATAGGCGCCCAGCACCAGGTTGTCTTCGACCGGCATGGAGCCGAACAGCTCGCGCTTTTCCGGCACCAGCGCCATGCCCCGCATCACGCGCTCCTCGAGCGGCAGGGTGGCGACGTCCTGGCCGTCGAACTGCAGCGTGCCCCTGCAGGGAATCACGCCCATCAGGGTGTTGAGCAGGGTGGACTTGCCCGCGCCGTTGGGGCCGATCACGGTGATCACGCTGCCGGGCGCTGCCTCCAGGCTGACGCTGTGCAGCACTTCGGCCCGGCCGTAACCGGCCCGCAAGTCGTGGATTCGAAGCATGGGGGTCGACATTTCAGTGCTCCGTTCCCAGGTAGGCGGCGCGGACCGCGGGGCTTTGTTGAACTTCGCGCGGCGTGCCCTCCATCAGGTGCGTGCCGAACTCCATCACCACCAGGCGGTCGCACACGTCCATCACCAGATCCATGTCGTGTTCGACCAGCAGGATGCTCATGCCTTCGCCCTTGAGCTGGCGCAGCACCTGGGCCAGGGCCTGCTTTTCCTTGTGCCGCAGGCCTGCGGCCGGTTCGTCCAGCAGCAGCAGCGCGGGGTCGGCGCACAGGGCGCGCGCGATCTCCAGCAGGCGCTGCGGACCCATGGGCAGGTTGCCCGCCGTCTCGTGCAGCATCTCGCCCATCCCGATGCGCTCGAGCTGGCGCTGTGCTTCCTTGAACAGGGCGCGTTCCTCGGCGCGGTCCACCCGCGCCATCGCCGAGAACACGCCCTTGCGCCCGCGGGTATGCGCGCCCAGGGCCACGTTCTCCAGCACCGTCATGTCGGGGATCATCTTCACGTGCTGGAAGGTGCGGGCCAGGCCCTTGCGGGCGATCTCGCGGGCCGGCAGCCCGCCGATCTGCTCGCCGCGGAAACTGACCGCGCCACGGGTCAGCGCAAGCACGCCCGTGACCAGATTGAAGGTGGTGGACTTGCCGGCGCCGTTGGGGCCGATGAGCCCCACGATCTCGCCAGCCCGGACCTGGAAGCTGATGTCGTTGACCGCGACCAGGCCGCCGAACTCTTTGCGGACCGCCTGCACGTCCAGCACCAGGTCGCCGGCGGCCGGTTTGGGTTTCTCGGGCAGGGCCGGGGCATCGTGCCAGTCCGCGGCGCGCCGCGCGCGCGGCAACCGGCGGTCCACGAAGTCCCACAGGCCGTCGGGCAGGTACTTGAGCACCAGCACCAGCGCGATGCCGAACACGATCACTTCGTAGCTGCCGCTGGTGCCGATCAGGCGCGGCAGCAAGACCTGCAGCTGGTCGTCCAGCAGGCGTGTGAGCGCCGCGCCGGTGAGCGCCCCCCACACATGGCCGACGCCGCCGACCACCGTCATGAACAGGTACTCGATGCCCATCTTCAGGCCGAAGGCCGTCGGGTTCACGGTGCGCTGGAAATGCGCGAACAGCCAGCCGGCCACCGAAGCGAACAGCGCGGCCAGCACGAAGATGATGACCTTGTAGCGGAAGGTGCTGATGCCCATGGATTCCGCCATCTGGGCGCCGCTCTTGAGCGAGCGGATGGCCCGGCCGCTGCGCGAGTCGAGCAGATGCAGCAATGCGACAGACAGCACCAGCACGATGGCCCAGGTCAGCACGAAGAACGCGCGGCCCTGGCCGATGTCGAAGGCGCCGATCGACAGGCTGCGGATGCCCAGGATGCCGTCGTACTTGCCGAGCGCGTCGATGTTGCTCATGAGGTAGTAGAGCGACAGGCCCCAGGCGATGGTGGCCAGCGGCAGGTAGTGGCCCGACATGCGCAGCGTGATGAAAGCCAGCACCAGCGCGCTGGCGGCCGTGATGGCCAGCCCGATGAAGAGCGTGAGCCAGGGCGATACACCCAGGTTCACCGTGAGCCAGGCCGAGGTGTAGGCGCCAATACCCACGAAGGCGGCCTGGCCGAACGAGGTGAGGCCACCGACGCCGGTGAGCAGCACCAGGCCCAGGCAGGTCAGGCTGTACAGGCCGATGTAGTTGAGCTGGGTGATCCAGAAATCGGGAAGGGGAAGGACGGCCACCAGTGGCACGGCGGCGGCGAGGGCGGCGAGGCCGGCTTTGCGCAATTGCATTCAGTGGTCCTCGTCGGCGTGGCCTGCGGCCATCGAGCGCAGCAGCAGCACGGGCAGGATGATGGTGAACACGATCACTTCCTTGAAGGCACTGGCCCAGAAGGAGCCGAAGGACTCGACGACGCCCACGAACAGGGCGCCCAGCAGCGCCACGGGATAGCTGGACAGGCCGGCGATCACGGCGGCGACGAAGCCCTTGAGACCGATCAGGAAACCCGAATCGTAGAAAACCGTGGTGGTCGGGCCGATCAGCAGTCCCGACAGGGCGCCGATGAAGGCCGCCATCGCGAACGTCATCTGCCCGGCCGAAGTGGTGGAGATGCCCATGAGCCTCGCGCCCAGGCGGTTGACCGCGGTGGCCCGCAGGGCCTTGCCCCGCAGCGTGCGCTCGAAGAAGAGCCACAGCATGGCGATCAGGGCCAGCGAGGCCATCGCGATGATGATGGCCTGCCCGCTGAGATTGACGGGGCCCAGCGCCAGCCGCAGATCCCAGAACGCGGGGTTGCGATAGCCTTCCGCGCCGAAGAAGAGCAGGCCCAGGCCGGTCATGGCGAAATGCACGCCCACCGACACGATCAGCAGAACCAGGGGCGTGGCGGCCGCCAGCGACTGGTAGGCGACACGATAGACGAGAGGGCCATAGGCCGTGACGACGGCCACGCTCAACAGCGCCTGCACGGCCAGGTGCGGCTGGCGCGGTGCCGCGATAGCCGTGATGAGCGCGACCACCAGCGGAAAAGCCAGGGTGCGCACGCCCGCCTTCAGTGCGGTGGCTGCGCTATGGCTGCGCCGCAGCTCGGCGACGCCGTCCATCAGCGCGGCCACCGCCGCCAGGATCAGCAGCAGCCACACCGTGCCGGGCACCTTGCCCGTCTGCAGGATGGCCAGCGTGAGCGCGCCGTAGGCGACGAACTCGCCCTGAGGAATGAAGATGACTCGGGTGACCGTGAACACGAGCACGGTGGCCAGCCCGAGCAAGGCGTAGATCGCGCCATTGGTCAGGCCGTCGAGCAGCAGGATGCCGGCGATCGACAGATCCATGGAGCGCGCCTTTTTGTTTTGGGGTTGGGGGCATGCGCGCGCCGCGGCCAGGGGCCACGACGCGGGCGAGGCAGGGTCAGGGCGCGGGTCAGTCGACCTTGAATTCGCCGTTGACGACCTTGAGCATCACACCGGTTTCATTGGTGTAGCCCCAGTGATCGTCCTTGGTCCAGTTCATCACGCCATGCGAGAAGACGGTGCGTCCCATGTTCTCCATGCCTTCGCGCAGCGCGGCCCGGAATTCCTTGGTGCCCGGCTTGGCCTTCTTCAGAGCCACCGGCAGCACCTTTTCCAGCACGATCTGCGCGTCGTAGGAATGGCCGGCGAACTGGTTGCGCGTGCCGGGGCCGACCGATTTTTCGTATTTCTGGACGAAGTCGATCGCCAGCTTCTTGGACGGATGGCTGTCGGGCAACTGCTCGGCGATCACGGCCGGGCCGGACACGACGAAGGAGCCTTCGACGTCCTTGCCACCCACGCGCATCAGGTCCCTGGTGGCGGCGGCATGGGTCTGGTAGATCTTGCCCTTGAAGCCGCGCTCCACAATGGCCTTGTGCGGCATCGCCGCGCCGCTGCCCGACGCGACGATCAGCATCGCGTCAGGATTGGCCGCCACGAGCTTGAGGGCTTGGGGAGTGACGCTGGTGTCGGGGCGGGCGAAGCGTTCGACCGCGATGACCTTGATGCCCGCCTTTTCGGCCAGGGGCGTGAATTCCTTGAGCCACTGTTCGCCGTAGGCGTCGGTGTAGCCCAGGAAGCCCACGGTCTTGACGCCCTGTTTTTGCATATGGCCGACCATGGCGTGGCCCATCACGGTGTTGGACTGCGGCAGGCGGAACAGCCAGGTGTCCTTGCCCGGGGGCAGGCCGACCGGTGAGGCCGCCAGTTGCACCGTGCCCGATTCGGCGGCGATGTCGGCCATGGCGGCCGC
>DATILF010000277.1:0-3298 GCA_035476755.1 Ramlibacter sp. | reverse complement strand
CGAAGTGAAGCCGCTGTACACGGCGCGCGACGTCGAGGGCTTGGCCTACACGGATACCTTGCCCGGCTTCGAGCCGTACCTGCGCGGTCCGCAGGCGACGATGTACGCGGCCCGTCCGTGGACCATCCGGCAGTACGCGGGTTTCTCCACCGCCGAGGAATCGAATGCCTTCTATCGCAAGGGCCTGGCGGGCGGCGGGCAGGGCGTGTCGGTGGCGTTCGACCTGGCCACGCACCGCGGCTACGACAGCGACCACCCGCGCGTGACCGGCGACGTCGGCAAGGCCGGTGTCGCGATCGACTCGGTGGAAGACATGAAGATTCTGTTCGACGGCATCCCGCTCGACAAGGTCTCGGTCTCCATGACCATGAACGGCGCCGTGCTGCCGGTGCTGGCCGGCTACGTGGTCGCGGCCGAAGAGCAGGGCGTGTCGCAGGACAAGTTGAGCGGGACCATCCAGAACGACATCCTCAAGGAGTTCATGGTCCGCAACACGTACATCTATCCGCCCAAGCCGAGCATGCGGATCATCGGCGACATCATCGAGTACACGGCGAAGAACATGCCGAAGTTCAACTCGATCTCGATTTCGGGCTACCACATGCAGGAAGCCGGTGCCAACCAGGCGCTGGAACTGGCGTTCACGCTGGCCGACGGCAAGGAGTACGTGAAGACCGCGCTGGCCAAGGGCCTGGACGTGGACGAGTTCGCCGGGCGCCTGTCGTTCTTCTGGGCGATCGGCATGAACTTCTACCTGGAAGTGGCCAAGATGCGCGCGGCGCGGCTGCTGTGGTGGCGCATCATGAAGGGCTTCGATGCGAAGAACCCCAAGAGCCTGATGCTGCGCACCCACTGCCAGACCTCGGGCTGGTCGCTGACCGAGCAGGACCCGTACAACAACATCGTGCGCACCACGATCGAGGCGATGGCGGCCGTGTTCGGCGGCACGCAGTCGCTGCACACCAACTCGTTCGACGAAGCCATCGCACTGCCCACCGAATTTTCCGCCCGCATCGCGCGCAACACGCAGCTGATCATCCAGGAAGAGACGCACATTCCCAACGTGATCGACCCCTGGGCCGGCAGCTACATGATGGAGAAGCTGACACAGGACATGGCGGATGCGGCCTGGAAGATCATCGAGGAAGTCGAGGCCATGGGCGGCATGACGCGCGCGGTGGATTCGGGCTGGGCCAAGCTGAAGATCGAGGCGGCTGCCGCGGAAAAGCAGGCGCGCATCGATTCGGGCAAGGATGTGATCGTCGGGGTCAACAAGTACAAGCTGGGCACCGAGGATGCGCTGGAGATCCGCGAGGTCGATAACGTGGCGGTGCGCGAGAACCAGATCGCCCGGCTCAAGCAGATCCGCGCGCGCCGCGATGGCGCGAAGGTTCAAGGCGCACTGGAGGCGCTCACTGCCGCGGCGGAATCCGGCGCGGGCAATTTGCTGGACCTGAGCATTCAGGCCATTCGGCTGCGCGCGACCGTGGGCGAAGTGTCCGACGCGCTGGAGAAAGTCTACGGGCGCCATCGCGCCGATACGCAAAAGGTGACCGGTGTGTATGCAGCTGCCTATGACTCGGCCGAGGGCTGGGAAAAACTCAAATCCGAAATCGCGGCGTTTGCCGAGGAGCAGGGCCGCCGCCCGCGCGTGATGATCTCCAAGCTGGGGCAGGACGGGCACGATCGGGGCGCCAAGGTGGTGGCCACGGCCTTTGCCGACCTGGGCTTCGATGTGGACATGGGCCCGCTGTTCCAGACACCGGAAGAATGCGCGCGCCAGGCCATCGAGAACGACGTGCACGCAGTGGGCGTGTCCACGCTGGCGGCCGGGCACAAGACGCTGGTGCCGGCCATCATCGAAGAGCTGAAGAAGCAGGGCGCCGACGACATCATCGTTTTCGTGGGCGGCGTGGTGCCGCAGCAGGACTACGAGTTCCTGTACGACGCGGGTGTGAAGGGCATCTACGGGCCGGGCACGCCGATCCCCGCCAGCGCGAAAGACGTGCTGATGCAGATTCGCAAGGCGTTGGCGGCCCAATGAACCCGGCGCAGCGGGTGCTGTCCACGGCCGGCCCGGCGCAGCGCCGCGGCATTGCCAAGGCCATCACATTGCTGGAATCCACCCGCGCCGACCACCGTGCGCAGGCCGATGAAATGCTCACGGCCCTCTTGCCGCACACGGGCCAATCGTTCCGTCTGGGCATCAGCGGCGTGCCGGGTGTCGGCAAGAGTACCTTCATCGAGGCGCTGGGCCTGTACCTGATCGGCAAGGGCCAACGCGTGGCCGTGTTGACCATCGACCCCTCCAGCACCGTTTCGGGTGGCTCGATCCTGGGCGACAAAACGCGCATGGAAAAGCTGTCGGTGCACGAGATGGCATACATCCGACCCAGCCCTTCCAGCGGCACGCTGGGCGGCGTGGCGGAGAAGACGCGCGAAGCCATGCTGGTGTGCGAAGCGGCGGGCTACGACGTGGTGATCGTCGAGACCGTGGGCGTTGGCCAGAGCGAAACCGCGGTGGCCGGCATGACCGACATGTTTGTGCTGATGCAGCTGCCCAATGCCGGCGATGACCTGCAGGCCATCAAGAAGGGCGTGATGGAACTGGCCGACATGGTCGTCATCAACAAGGCCGATATCGACGCCGACGCGGCGACACGGGCGCAGGCGCAGGTGACCAGCGCGATGCGGCTGTTCGGTCAGCACGGCCACCCGGGCCATGCGCATCACGACCAGGAGAGCTGGCACCCGCGTGTGATTCAGCTGAGCGCCTTGCTGGGTGAGGGCGTGGACAGGTTCTGGAGCGAGGTCGAGCACTTCAGGCGGCTGCAGACGATGAATGGCCGCCTGGCCTCGCGCCGCCAGAGTCAGGCGCTGTCCTGGATGTGGGAGCAGATCGAAGCGGGGCTGAAGCTGGCGTTCCGCAGCAACCCCGATGTGAGGCGGCTGCTCCCCACCTTGAGCGGCGAAGTAGCGCAGGGCAGGTTGGCTGCATCGACGGCGGCCCGGCAGCTACTGGGTGCCTGTCATCCCGGGCTCGACCCGGGATCCACCGAGGCGCGGGAACACCTGGATGCCGGATCCAGTCCGGCATGACAACCAATGGAACGGAGAAAACACAATGCACGACATCCTCGAACTACTTGAAAAAAAGCGCGGCGCGGCCCGCCTGGGCGGCGGCGAAAAGCGCATCGCGGCGCAGCACAGCAAGGGCAAGCTCACCGCCCGTGAGCGCCTGGAGCTGCTGCTGGACGAAGGCACGTTCGAGGAATGGGACATGTTCGTCGAGCACCGC
>DATILF010000276.1:0-5478 GCA_035476755.1 Ramlibacter sp. | reverse complement strand
GCCGCTTCGGCGTAGGCGAACATGTCGTCGGGCATCCGGTGGGCCGAAACGACCCGGGCCTCATGGGCGATGCCGAATTCCTGGAGAATCGCCACTGCGTGCTGCAACGTGTCCCAGTCGCTGCTGGAACCCATCACCACGCCCACCTGGACCGGGCTGCTCATGCAGCCTCCTGCCGGGCCGCCGGGACCTGGCTGCGGCCTGCGGGGGTGCGGCGAGCGAAATGGGCGTGGGGGTTCATAGAATTCCTAAAGATTGAATTTTAAGGTTTCATCCGATGATCGACGTCACCCTGGAAAACTTCGAATCCGAGGTCATCGCGGCCTCCATGACCCAGCCCGTGCTGGTGGACTTCTGGGCACCGTGGTGCGGGCCCTGCAAGGTCATTGGCCCCTTGCTGGAAAAACTGGAGATCGACTACGCCGGCCGCTTCAAGCTGGTCAAGATCGATTCCGACCAGGAGCAGCAACTGGCCGCGGCCTTCGGTGTGCGCAGCATTCCCACCTGCATCCTGCTGATGAACGGCCAGCCCGTGGACGGCTTCATGGGCGCGCTGCCCGAAGGCAAGCTGCGCGAGTTCCTGGACAAGCACGTGCCGCCGGGCGAACCCGAGCAGGAGGAAGTGGTGGACGAGCCGGTGGTCGAGATGACACCCGAGGCCGAGCTCGAGAAGCTCCAGCATGCCGTCGCCACCGACCCGGCCAACGACGAAGCGCGGTTCGACTACGTGAAGGCCTTGCTCCTCGGCGGCCGCAGTGACGACGCCAAGGTGGCGTTCGCGCCCGTGATTGCCAAGACCGCGCTGGTGCGCCGCTTCGATTCGCTGCAGCGCTGCATGGGCGCCATCGACTTCGCGCAGGGTTTGCCCGACCCGGCGAAGGCAGGCGCGGAGTTCGACGCGCGCATCGCGGCCAGCAAGCGAGACTTCGACGCCCGCTTCGCGCGTGCACGCCTGCTGATGGCCGCGCAGCAATGGACCGATGCCATGGATGAACTGCTGGAGATCCTGATGCGCGACAAGGCCTGGAACGAAGACCTGGCGCGCAAGACCTACATCGCCATCCTCGACCTCATCGAGCCGCCCAAGCCCAAGGTGGCCGAGGGCCAGATCCCGCCCGACGACCCGGTGGTGGCCACCTACCGGCGCCGGCTCTCGAGCGTGGTGCTGAGCTGACGCGTGCCGGTCAGGCGGTGAGCCGCTGCAACGCCTCGCGGTACTTGGCCGCGGTCTTCTCGATCACGTCCTGCGGCAGTCGCGGGGCGGGCGGGGTCTTGTCCCAGGGCTTGCCGTTGATGCGGACCTGCTCCAGCCAGTCGCGCACGAACTGCTTGTCGTAGCTCGGCGGGTTGGCGCCCTGGCGGTAGGCCTCGTCGTAGCCTTCCACCGGCCAGTAACGCGAGGAGTCCGGCGTCAGCACCTCGTCCATCAGCACCAGCGTTCCCGCGTCGTCGAGGCCGAACTCGAACTTGGTGTCGGCAATGATCATGCCTTTCGCCAGGGCGATAGCGGCCGCTTCCTGGTAGATCGCGATGCTGATGTCCCGGATCTTCGCCGCCAGCGCGGGGCCGATCATCTCCACCACGCGGTCGTAGCTGATGTTCTCGTCGTGCTCGCCCATGGCCGCCTTGGCCGCCGGGGTGAAGATCGGTTCGGGCAGCTTGCCGGCGTTCTTCAGGCCCGCAGGCAACGCCACGCCGCAGACCGCCTGCGATTCCTGGTACTCCTTCCAGCAGCTGCCGGCGAGGTAGCCGCGCACCACGGCTTCCACCGGAATGGGCTTCAGGCGCTTGACCAGCATGGAGCGGCCGGCGACCTGCGGCACCTCGGCTGGCGTGACCGCGCTTTCCGGCGCCTCCCCCGTGAGGTGGTTGGGACACAGGTGGCCGAGCTTGCCGAACCAGAACAGCGCCATCTGGGTCAGCAGTTCACCCTTGCCGGGAATCGGCTCGCCCATGATCACGTCAAAGGCCGAAAGCCGGTCGCTCGCAACCATCAGGATGCGGTCGTTGCCGACGGCGTAGTTGTCGCGGACCTTGCCGCGCGCGAGCAGCGGCAGGGACGTAAGGGCGGAGGTGTGGAGGGCGGCGGTCATGGTGCAAGGAAGACGGAGTAAGGAGGGCGGAGATGCCCGTCCATTGTGGCTCAGGGGCAACGACAGGCTAGCTGTTCCGCATTATGCGAGTTGCAGGCGCGGCTCGATCGCCGCGATGCGTTCGAAGTCTCGGTCGGCGTGCAGCAGGGGCTCGCCCGCCTCGATGGCATGGACCGCTATCAGGCAGTCGTTGGGGCTGCGAAGGGTGATACCGCGCCAACGGCATCGGGCGAACAGCAAGGCAGCCTGGCGGGCAGAATCGCGGGCGTCGGCGGGCACCCAGGTCGCAGCTTCGTCAAGCAACGCTTGCAATCGGACGAACTGCGAAGCGTCGCCCGCGCCTTGCAAGACTTCCTGGTAGATCACATCCAACATCAAGACCGGTTCGAGGCGCAACAACGCCTGTCGTAATCGAAGGTGCGTGGCAGACCCGGTCGCGCGCAGGTACTCGATCCAAGCCGACGAGTCCGCTATCACCGGCCCTTCTTTCCAGTGCGCGCCGCTGCCTGATGTCGACGTTGGGCGACGGCCGGGCCAGGAGGCGCAGGCTCGCCTGCGCCCATGGGCTCCTGGTAGCGCGGGTGTGTGAACAAGGCCTTGGGATCGTAGTCGTCTGCGATCAGGCGGCTGCCTTCCATTGCCAGCAGGCCCGAATAGTCCGGCTTGCGCACATAGGCACGCAACGCGGCCTCGACCGCCGCCTTCTTGGTCTTGACGCCGGCACGCGCCATCGCCTGAGCCACGAGTTCGTCGTCGAGCACGATATTGGTTCGGGTACTCATTCATACACCTTCGATGTGTATTTAGATTATGCACAAGAAAAAAGCCGCCCAGGCGGCGGCTTTTTTCTTGAGAGAACGCGAAGCGAACTCAGTGGACCACCTGCGCCAGCGCGCCTTGCGCGTATTGGCCGGCCACGACCTGCAGGTTCTGGCCCTTGATCTTGCCGGCCTGGCCTTCGCAGCCGAATTCGATGTAGCGCTGCTTGCAGATCTGCTTGGCCGCTTCACGTGCGGGCTTGAGCCATTCGCGGGCGTCGAACTTTTCCGGGTTCTCGGCCAGGAACTTGCGCACGGCGCCGGTCATCGCCAGGCGGATGTCGGTATCGATGTTGATCTTGCGAACGCCAAACTTGATGGCGTGCTGGATTTCCTCGACCGGCACACCGTAGGTTTCCTTCATGTTGCCACCGTACTGGCGAATGATGGCCAGCAGTTCCTGCGGCACCGACGAGGAGCCGTGCATCACCAGGTGCGTGTTCGGGATGCGGCGGTTGATTTCCTTGATGCGGTCGATGGCCAGGATGTCGCCCGTGGGCTTGCGCGAGAACTTGTAGGCACCGTGGCTCGTGCCGATCGCGATGGCGAGCGCATCGAGCTGCGTCTTCTTCACGAAGTCGGCGGCCTGCTCGGGGTCGGTCAGCAGCTGCTCGCGGGTCATGGTGGCATCGGTGCCATGGCCGTCTTCCTTGTCGCCTTTCATGGTCTCCAGGCTGCCCAGGCACCCCAGTTCGCCTTCGACGGTGACGCCGACCTGGTGCGCCATGTCCACCACCTTGCGGGTGACATCGACGTTGTAGTCGTAGCTGGCGATGGTCTTGCCGTCGGCTTCCAGCGAGCCATCCATCATCACCGAGGAAAACCCGAGGTTGATGGCGCCCTGGCAAACGTCGGGGCTCTGGCCGTGGTCCTGGTGCATCACCAGCGGAATGTTCGGATAGGCCTCGATGGCGGCCAGGATCAGGTGTTTGATGAACGGTTCGCCCGCATATTTGCGCGCGCCCGCGCTCGCCTGCAGGATCACGGGGGCGCCGGTTTCCTTGGCCGCTTCCATGACGGCCTGGACCTGCTCGAGGTTGTTGACGTTGAAGGCCGGGATGCCATAGCCGTTTTCAGCGGCATGGTCCAGCAATTCGCGCATGGAGACGAGTGGCATGGTGGTGGTCCGATGGTGTTGAAACTGAGACGCGACGCGGCCGTAACCGCGTGGTAACTTGTTCCGATTTTACCCGTGCCGAAGCGCGTAGGGGCCGGGGCGCCAGGATGAGCAGCGGCCCGGGCCCCTCCCGCTTCAACCCACCCTGCAGATCTTCAGCATGTTGGTGCCGCCGGGCGCGCCCATGGGCTCGCCGGCCGTGATGGCATAAATGTCGCCGCTGGCGACGATGCCGCGCTTCTTCAGGTGGGCCTCGGCATCGCCCAGCGCACGGTCACGCTCGGCGCTCTGGTCCATCAGCAGCGGGCGCACATTGCGGTACAGCGCCATCTTGCGCTGGGTGACCAGCTTGGGCGTGAGCGCGTAGATCGGGATATGGATGCGGTGCCGGCTCATCCACAGAGGCGTGGAGCCCGAATCCGTGAGCGCCACGATGGCCTTGCAGCCCAGGTGATGGGCGGTAAAAAGCGCGCCCATGGCGATCGACTGGTCGATGCGCGCGAAGGTCATGCCGGTGAAATCGGCATCCAGCTTCACGTCCTCGGCCTTCTCCGCCTCCAGGCAGATGTTGGCCATCTCCACAATGGTCTCCAGCGGGTACTTGCCGGCCGCCGTCTCGGCGCTGAGCATGACGGCATCGGTGCCGTCCAGCACCGCATTGGCCACGTCGCTCACCTCGGCGCGCGTGGGCACCGGGTTGGTGATCATGGACTCCATCATCTGGGTGGCGGTGATCACCACCTTGTCATGCTCGCGCGCCATGCGGATCATGCGTTTTTGCAGCGCGGGCACGGCGGCATTGCCCACTTCCACGGCCAGGTCGCCGCGCGCGACCATGATGCCGTCGCTGGCCTTGAGGATGGATTCGAGGTTGGGAATCGCCTCGGCCCGCTCGATCTTGGCGATCAGGCCCGGCTTGTGGCGAAACTCGGCGCCGGCCACATTGCACAGCTGACGCGCCATTTCCATGTCGGTCGAGTTCTTGGGAAAGCTCACGGCCACGTAGTCGGCCTGGAAGCTCATCGCGGTGCGGATGTCTTCCATGTCCTTGGCCGTCAACGCCGGCGCCGTGAGGCCGCCGCCCATCTTGTTGATGCCCTTGTTGTTGGACAGCTCGCCGCCAAGCTTGACGGTGGTGCGCACCTGCTCGCCCTTGACGCTGTCCACCGTGAGCACGATCAGGCCGTCGTTCAGCAGCAGCAGGTCGCCGGCCTTCACGTCACGCGGCAGTTCCTTGTAGTCCAGACCCACACCTTGCAGGTCACCGAGTTCGCTGCGGGAGGCGTCCAGGACGAACTTCATGCCAGGTTCGAGGAACACCTTGCCTTCGGCGAACTTGCCCACGCGGATCTTGGGGCCCTGCAGGTCGGCCATGATGGCCACTTCGCGGCCGGCGCGCTGGGCGGCCTGGCGCACCAGGTTGGCCCGTTCTATGTGGTCCTGCGCCTTG
>DATILF010000275.1:0-9245 GCA_035476755.1 Ramlibacter sp. | reverse complement strand
CGGTGGGCTTCGCGGTGCTGCTGCTGATCAAGATCACCGTGATCCAACAATTGGCACTGACGGCCAGCATCGGCGTGGCCTTCCTGGTGTTCACCAACCTGATCCTGCTGCCCATCCTGCTGAGCTACACGGGCGTCAGCGCGCAAGCCGCGGCACGTTCCTTGCGCGACGAAGAGGAGGGGCCCCAGGTCAAGCGGCCGTGGCTGTGGCGCTTCCTCGACCGGTTCACGCAGCGGCGCACCGCGGCGGCGGCGCTCGTCGTGGCGGCCGTGTTGGGTGCTTTCGGCTGGCGGTACAGTCTGGACCTGCAGATCGGCGACCGAGATCCCGGCGCGCCCGAGCTGCGCACCGATTCGCGCTACAACCGCGACAACGCCTACATCACGGCGCACTACGCCAATGCCAGCGACGTCTTCATCGTGATGGTGAGTTCGCCCGAGCAGCAGTGCCTGGACTACAACCTGCTGCAACGCGTCGACACGCTGGAGTGGAAGCTGCGCCAGCTGCCCGGTGTGGCCGCGACCGACTCGTTCGCCTCCTTCACCAAGATATTGACCAGCCACCTCACCGAGGGCAACCCGAAGTGGACCGCGCTGGTGCCCAACCAGGCCGTGATCAACAACCTGGTGAAGTACGTGCCCCGCACGCTGGTGAACCAGCCTTGCAGCCTGTCGATGCTGCGCGTCTTCCTGGCCGATCACAAGTCCGACACACTCGATGGCGTGGTGCGTGAGGTGCAGGCCTTCAACGCGCTGCACGGCACGAAGGAAGTGCAGTTCGAGTTGGCCGCCGGCAATGCCGGGGTGGAGGCCGCCACCAATATCGTGGTGCGCGAGGCCAACCGCGAAATGCTGCTGTGGGTCTATGGCGCGGTGATCCTGTTGTGCCTGGTGGCGTTCCGCTCCTGGCGCGCCGTGGTCTGCGCCGTGGTGCCGCTGGCCCTCACCTCGGTGCTGGCCGAAGCCTTGATGGTCAAGCTGGGCATCGGCGTCAAGGTGGCCACGCTGCCGGTGATCGCGCTGGGCGTGGGGATCGGCGTGGACTATGCGCTGTACGTGATGAGCATCCTGCTGGTGCACCTGCGCGAGGGCAAGAGCCTGTCGCAGGCCTACCACCAGGCGCTGCGCTTCACCGGCCGCGTGGTGCTGCTCACCGGCCTGACGCTCGCCGTCGGCGTGGCGACCTGGGCCTTCTCGCCGATCAAGTTCCAGGCCGACATGGGCATTTTGCTGGCGTTCTGTTTCCTGTCCAACATGATCGGTGCGCTGGTGCTGTTGCCGGCCCTGGCGGCGTTCCTGCTGAAGCCAAGCGGCAAGGCCAGTGTGGCTCCTTCCCCCTCTGGGGGAGGGCAGGGGTGGGGGCTGCCCGCCACGAAGAGCTGAGCCTGGAATGGACTACGACTACATCATCGTCGGCGCCGGCTCCGCCGGCTGCGTACTGGCCAGCCGCCTCTGCGAAGACCCCGCCGTGCGCGTGCTGCTGCTGGAAGCCGGCGCGAGTGACAGGCATCCTATGCTGCAGATGCCCGTGGCGTGGCTGGGCGCCTCGATGACGCCCGCCTTCGGCTGGGGCTACATGGCCGAGCCGGAAGAGGCCACCGGCGCGCGGCTCATGCCGCAGCCGCGTGGCAAGCTGCTGGGCGGCACCTCGTCCATCAACGGCATGATGTACAGCCGCGGCAACGCGGGCGACTACGACCGCTGGCATGCGATGGGCCTGCCCGGCTGGAGCCATGCCGAGGTGCTGCCCTACTTCAAGCGCAGCGAAAGCAACTGGCGCGGCGAAGGCCGCTACCACGGCGGCGCCGGCCCATTGACGGTCAGCCGCCAGCCCGAGCACCCGCTCTTTACCCCGCGCATGCGCGAGGGCGCGCAAGAGATGGGCTATCGCAGCGTCGATGATTTCCATGCGCACGAAGACGCGGCGCATGCGGACGGCTTCGGCCTGCCCGACTTCACGATCGCGCGCGGCCAGCGCGCCAGCACTTCCGCTGCTTTCTTGCGGCCTGCGCTGTCGCGGCCCAACCTGAAAGTTGAGACCGGTGCGCAGGCGCTGCGCGTGTTGATCGAAGGCGGACGAGCGCGCGGCGTCGAGGTGCTGCAGGCCGGCCAGCGCCGCACGCTGCAGGCGCAGCGCGAAGTGATCCTGTGCGGTGGCGCATTCAACTCGCCGCAGTTGCTGCTGCTGTCGGGCATCGGCCCGGCCGACGAGCTGACGGCGCAAGGCATCCAGGTAAAGCAGCATCTGCCCGGCGTGGGCAAGAACCTGCAGGACCATCCCCTGGTGGCGGCGGTGTTTGACGCCAAGGTGGAGCAGAGCTTCGAGCGCGAGCTGCGGCTGGACCGCCTGGCCTGGAACTCGCTGCGCTGGCGCATCGACGGTTCCGGTCCGATGGCCGTGAACCCCATGTCGATCCAGGGCTTCGTGCGCACGCGCCCGCGGCTGGAGGCGCCCAATGCGCAATTCCAGGTGAGCCACGTCTCGATGATGGCGCGGCCCTGGTTCCCCGGTTGGCGCAAGGGTGCGGGCCACCAGTTCACTGCAGCGGCGCTCGACGTGCGTCCGCAAGGACGGGGCGACGTCACGCTGCGCTCCGGCGATCCGCTGGCCGCGCCGCGCATCCGGCTGGGCCTGCTGTCGTGCGAAGCCGACCGCCGCACCGCGCGCGAGATGCTGCGCTTCATCCGCGACTTTTTCGCGACCGATGCGGTGCGCGGCCTGGTGAAGGCCGAACTCGCACCGGGCGCGGCCGTGCAGACTGACGCCGAGCTGGATGCCTACATCGCCGCGACCATCCATACCGGCATGCATCCCACCAGCAGCTGCGCCATGGGCACGAGTGAGATGGCGGTGGTGGACGCGGAATTGAAAGTGCGCGGCGTGGACGGCCTGTGTGTGGTCGATGCGTCGGTGATGCCGGATATCGTGAGTGGCAACACCAATGCACCGGCGATCATGATCGCGGAGAAGGCGGCGGATATGATCCTCCGCCGCGTGCCGCTCTCGGCATAGTCGTCGGACCCCGGTAGCTTTGGGAGGCTGGGGTAGGCGGCATTCGCAAGCGGAACGAAGGGGTACTGGCCCGGGTCCGGGCGAGGCGCGACAATTGCTGACCTTCCCGCACTGGTGCCCATGACCCCTCACGCAACGCCCCCCGCCCTGCCGAACCTGGGCCAACGCCTGCTGCGACCTGCCCGCCGGTTGATGGACAGGCTGACTTATCCGCGCAAGTTCCTGCTGATCTTCCTGCTGTTCGCGTTGCCGCTGGCTTTGACCCTGTATCTGTTGGTGGGCGAACTGAACAGCTCGATCCGCTTCGCCGAAAAGGAGATCGCCGGCGTCCGGTACCTGCGCCCGCTCCGCTTGCTGCAGGAGGAGGTGGCGCGCAGCCGCCTGGCCGCGGCGGCCTACAGCAGCGGCCAGACGGACCAGCGGCCGGAATGGGTCCGCGCGCAAGCGGCAGTGGCCCAGGCGCTGGAAGCGCTGGAAAGAGCGCAGGCCCACGACGGAGAGGCTTTGGGCTCGGCGCCCAAGCTAGGCGTCGTCAAGGAAAACGTGCGCTTCCTGGCGAGCCGCCTGATGATGGTTCCGCCGACCGATACCGACCTGCTTCATGCCAAGCTGCAGGACGACATCGTTGCCCTGATGGCCCATGTTGGCGATAGTTCCAATCTCATCCTCGATCCGGATCTGGACTCCTATTACCTGATGGAAGCCGTGTTGCTCAAGCTGCCGGATGCGGCCGACCTGATGCTGCAGGCGAGGCTCCTCAGCCAAGTCCAGGGGGGCTCGCGCACGCCAGGCCTAGGCGGAACTGCCGATCTCATCCGATTGGGCGGACTCGTTGAATCCAACCTCAGACGCACACAGTACGGCGCGGAAACCGCGTTCGCCAACGAGAAGTCCGGCCAGCTGAAACTACGCCTGGGCGAGGCCGTGCAATCCTATGAAATCGCTGTCAGGGATGCGGTATCGGCCCTGCGCAAGCTAACGGCCGACGGCGTCTTGCCAGTCGCGCTCGAAACCGCAGCCCAGTCACTGGCCCGCGCGCAGGCGGCCAATCTGAGCCTTGGCGAGCGGCAGTCCGCGGAGCTGCAGAAATTGCTGGAAGCGCGCATCGAAGGTTTCAGGCACCGCATGCTGGCGGTGGCCGCCTTTGTCGCCGCGGTGCTGGCTGCCGTGCTCTACCTCCTCCTGGCCTTTTACGCCGGTGTCATGCGCACTGTCAGCGGCCTGCGCGATGCCTCGGTTCGGATGCTGGACCACAGCGAAAGCGGCGCGGTGGCGCTGGATACCCGCGACGAACTGGGCGAGGTGGTGCTGGCCTTCAACCGCGTGGCCGACCGGCTGCGCACCGAGAAGATCCAGGCCGAAACCGAAAGCCTGCGCGCCCGCGCGGCGGAGGAAGAAGTCCGCTCGCGCGAGGCCGAGCTGGTGCGGGCACGCGAAGCCGCTGAAGGAGCCGCCCGCGCCAAGGCCGCCTTCCTGGCGACCATGAGCCACGAGATCCGCACGCCGCTGAACGGCGTGGTCGGCATGAGCGCGCTCTTGGCCGAGACTTCGCTGGACGCCGAACAGCGTGATTTCCTGCAGACCATCCGCCTTTCCAGCGACCAGCTGCTGTCGGTCATCAACGACATCCTGGACTTCTCCAAGATCGAGTCGGGCAAATTTGATCTGGAAAGCGAGCCGGTCAGCTTGCGCGACGCAGTGGAGGAGGCATGCGACATCGCCGCTCCACGAGCCCGCGAAAAGGGCATCGAACTCGTGGTCGACGTGCCCGAACCCGCGGCCGGCGGGCCGCCCGCGGCCATCCTGGGCGACGTCACCCGGCTGCGCCAGGTGCTGATCAACCTGGTGAACAACGCCGTCAAGTTCACCGAGCGCGGCTCGGTGTCCGTCCATGCACGCCTCGCGCAAGCGCCCGACGCCCAGGGTTGCGCACTGGTGGAGTTCAGCGTCCATGACACGGGCATCGGGGTCCCGCCTGAGCGCGTCGGTGCACTGTTTCAGGCCTTCACGCAAGTGGACGCCTCGACCACCCGCAAGTACGGCGGCACCGGCCTGGGCCTGGCCATCTGCAAGCGCCTGGTGGAGCTGATGGGCGGCGAGATCCAGGTGGAGAGCGAACTGGGTAAGGGTTCGGTGTTCTCGTTCACCCTGCGGGCACCGCTGGCCGAACCGCCGCGCAGCCTGACACCCGCGGACGCCGCGGCCCTGCAGGGCTTGCGCGTGCTGGTGGTGGACGACCACCCCGTCAACGTCGGGGTGCTGACCCGGCAACTGCGCCAATGGGGTTTGCGCGTGGCCAGCGCCGAATCCGGCGCCCTGGCGCTGGACCTGCTGGGCCAGGGCCCCCTGCCCGACGCCGTCATCACCGACATGCACATGCCGGGCATGGACGGTGTGGAACTCGCGCGCAGCATCCGCCAACTGCCCGGCGGGGAGCGCCTGCCGCTGCTGCTGCTCAGCTCGGGCTTCATGCCGGCGGTGGAGGGCGCGCCTTTGTTCGACGTGCGCCTGCTCAAGCCGGCGCGCCAGAACCAACTGCTCGACGCCTTGGCGCGCTGCCTGGCGCCAGACGCCGCGGCGCTGGCCCGCCCTGTGCAACGTGCCAACGCGAGGAAGAACATCGCCGTGCTGGTGGCCGATGACAACCAGGTCAACCTCAAGGTCGCGTGCGGGATGCTGGCACGCCTGGGCTACGACTCCGTCACGGCGACGGACGGCCAGGCTTGCGTGACCGCCGTGATGCAGGGGCTGGAAGCCGGGCAAGGTTTCGGGGCCGTCCTGATGGACCTTCACATGCCCGGCATGGACGGGCTGGAAGCCACCCGCATCATCCAGCAGCGGCTGGGCCCGCGGGCGCCGCCCATCATCGCCCTGACGGCGGATGCATCGACGGAGGATCGCGATCGGTGCGCAGCAGCGGGAATGGACGACTACCTGACCAAGCCGTTGCAGGTAGCCGCCCTGACCCGGGCACTGGAGCGGTGGGCGCGGCCTATCGCCCCCGGGGTGGTGCCCCCGCCGGCCGCAGCGGTGCTGGACCTGCAGCGGCTGAACGAGCTGCAGGAACTCGACGCCTCGCTGGACTTGGCCCGCGAGATCGTGGGGCTCTTCCTGGCGGATGCGCCCGGCCATATCACCGCTATCGTCGACGCCCACGGACAGCGCGACGCCGCCCGGCTCTCGGCGGCCGCGCACGCGCTCAAGGGGTCGGCCTCCAACGTGGGCGCGGCGGCCTTGTCCTTGCTGGGCGGGACGCTCGAAGATCAGACGGGCGAGGGGGTGTTCGCGCCGGAGTCAGGCGAACTGCAGCAGCGGCTGGAAGGCGCCTGGCAGCAGACTCGCGCGCAATTGCAGGCTTGGCTGGCCGCGCCTGCCTCAGCCACCTGAGTTGCGTGCATGTCGACAGTTGGCCGCCGTCCAATGATCTCCCGAGCCTGCCGCATGCAATCTCGAAAACTGCGCCCGAAGCCAAGCGCGTCAATTGCATCGAACTCCGCCTCGATATATGAGCCCCTCCGATCTACGCTGCACCCGGCTCAAACACGCTCACCCAATCCTCGCCTTTCGCCCCGACGTCTTTAGCGTGCTCCTCGAACACAGGCCGCCAGCGCGTTCGAACGTGCTCGAAGACTTCGTTGATGACTCGCGCGCTTTCTTCGTTGGTCTTGAAGCCCGCAATCTGTTTGCCTGCGGCAATGAGATTCTCGTGCGTCCCTGTCCGGGCACCGTTCTTCAGGATGGCCGTTCGGAAGGTCGGCGTACCTTGCCGTGCAAAGAAGGGTTGCACGTCGTAGAGCGGTGAGAGCTCCCACGCTCTGAGGCCGATCTGCCTGAGGCTGGTATTCCAGGGGTGGTCGTCGTTGTTTCCCACGGCTGCGTTCAGCACGATTCGCTTGAACAACTCACGTCCGTCGTTGGGTTCGCGCAGTATGGAGCGCAGGGTCACGTAGTTGCGTTTGGGCTCGTCGGGGTCTGTGTTGGGCGCCAAGTTGAGCGCGGTGGCGGCGCTCACGCAATGGAAGGCGTGGCCGGCCACATCCCTGTCGAAGCGATCGATTTGCAATGCGCCGACTTGGCCGATCCGCACAACCCGGTGCGCTGGCACGCGCATGCCGAGTTCGGCCGCCAGCGTGAGCGCGCTCGCTTCCGCCACCACATTGTCGGCCCGCTCGTTCGGCAAGGCGAACTTCAAGAGCACCGGGACCTGGCCGGCTTGCTGCTTTGTGAATGCGGCAATCTTGGGGCGCTCGCCGCCCATGGCGCCGGAAGACGAGTCGGCCAGCGTTTCCTTCAGGGACTCGTCGGTCATCGACGCAAGGGCCTCTGCAAGAACTCTCTCGGCTTTGGGCTTGTCTTCGATTTTGCCGACGAACAGGGCGCCAAAACCGTCGGCAGGCGCGTAGAGGAGGCGCTCCCACCAGCCCCAGGGTTCGTCGTCGCCTGTCTCGCGTCCGAGCAGCGCGGCGCGATGTTTCTGCAGCGTGACGAGTGACCAGCCTGACAGCGCCACGTCGCAAAACACCGGGAACGGCATGGTGCCGACCCGCGTGAAGGCGCCTCTTTGCTTGAGTCGAATGACCGCAGGGTCCAGCTCCCATGCGGCTTCGTCCAAAGCCAGGTAGTGCTTGTCGTAGGAGAACTCCCAGCGAGTTTCCAGCTGCGCGAGCTCGCCGACGAGCTGTGGCGTTTTCTTTCCCTCGCCATCCAGAGTCCAGCGGTAGACAGGCGCCCGGCGCGTCATCGCTGCACCTCAGAAGATCTGCGGGCGAAGCGAGGCAGGTTCGCGCGTACCGCTTCCTGATAAACCGGGTCTTCTGCTGCCGAGGCGAGGGTCGACTGAAGCGCCATGTCGTCCAGCGCCCAGAGCAGGCGGGCAATGTCTGCGAACCGGGTCCGCAAGCCGCCTTTCTCGATCTCGATCAGGGTGGACCGGCTCATGTCAGCCCGCTCGGCCAACTCGGCCTGGGTGAGCTTGCGGGCCAGGCGCATGAGACGGATGCGCACACCCACCTCAGCCACAAACTGAGTGACTGCTACTGGCTCGGTATCGGGCGCTCGCTTGGTTCTCATGTTCCGTATTATTAACATAACGGGTATATAAGTCAAAAGTGGCGTACATGACCTTTACAGGTCTCCTGGGTGACTTCGCGATTCGCCGTGCCGTGTCGGTGTTCGATACGACAGCACCGCCGGAGTCTTGTCTGAATACTGCCTGCTCCAAGGAGACAACCCTATGAGCAACCCTTCCGCACCCGAAGCCCTGCAGATCAACAGCAACGACATTCCCTGGGTGGACGCGTGGATGGGCGTGCCGGCACTGCGCTTTCAGCTGCTGGCCGCCGACGTCGAAAATGCTACCTTCACGGTACGCATACAGTTCCCGCCGGGCCTGCAACTGCCGCCGCACCACCACACCGGCGCGGTGCACGCCTGGACGATGAGCGGCGAGTGGGGCTATCTCGAACATCCCGATGCCGCGAGCCGCCCCGGCTCCTACCTTTACGAGCCGCCTGGCACGGCGCACACGCTCAAGGTCGGCGACCACAACACCGGGCCCACCGACGTCCTGTTCACGATTCACGGCGCAATGCTCGTGCTGGACGCCCAAGGCAAGGTGGACGCCGTGCTCGACGCAGCCAGCCACATCCGCGATTGGGCGCAGGCGCTGCGCGATGAGGGCAAGACAGTGCCGAAGATCATCGTCGGCGGCAGCGCCGGCATCGGGCAGATTTGAGGCTGCCATGACGACCCTCGACGAACTCCAGCGGCGACTGCAGGCGGTGGAAGAGCGCCTGGCGCGCTGCGAAGACCGGCAGGAGATCGAACGCCTGCAATACATGTACGGCTTCTACATCGACAACCGCATGTGGGCCGAGATGGCGCAGCTGTTCTGCGACCACGAGCCGTCGATCGAGATCGGCCGGCGCGGACGCTACATCGGCAAGGCACGCGTGCTGCGTTTTCTCACCGAGGTGCTGGGCGGCGGACGCTGGGGCCTCTTGAAGAACGAAATCATCAACCACATGCAGTTGCAGCCGGTGATCACCGTGGCCGAGGATGGCCGCAGCGCCCGCATGCGCTCGCGCGCGGTGGTGCAGGGCAACAGCCCGCCGGGAAGCGGCAAGATGCTGTGGGCCGAAGGCCTGTACGAGAACGAATACGTGAAGGAGGACGGGCGCTGGAAGATCAAGCACCTGGGATGGGCGCCGACCTTCTATGTCGAGATCCCAGGT
>DATILF010000274.1:0-1624 GCA_035476755.1 Ramlibacter sp. | reverse complement strand
CTGCCCGAACTCGGCCCCATCGGCAGCAACGGCCTGGCGAACCCGCGTGACTTCCTGGCCCCGGTCGCGGCCTTCGAAGAGCCGCAGGACCAACCTTGCGACATCATCCGCAAGTACGGCGGCCGCTTGTGGTGCGCCACGCAGCCGCGCACGCCCTTTGACGTCGTGGCCTGGCACGGCAATCTCGCACCGGTGAAATACGACACGGCCAACTTCATGGTGATCGGCTCGATCAGCTTCGACCACCCGGACCCGAGCATCTTCACGGTGCTGACCAGCCCCAGCGACACACCGGGCACGGCCAACTGCGACTTCGTGATCTTCCCGCCGCGCTGGATGGTGATGGAAGACACCTTCCGGCCGCCCTGGTATCACCGCAACGTGATGAGCGAATTCATGGGCCTGGTGCATGGCCAGTACGACGCCAAGCCCGAAGGCTTCAAGCCCGGCGGCATGAGCCTGCACAACTGCATGGTGCCGCACGGGCCCGATGCGGAGGCCTTCGACAAGGCCAGCAACGCCGCGCTCGCGCCGCACAAGCTGGACGACACGCTGGCCTTCATGTTCGAAAGCCGCTGGCGTTTCAAACCCACGGCATTTGCCCTGGGTTGCGGGGCGCTGGACGCGAACTACGCCGACTGCTGGACCGGGTTGAAGGACGGATTCGCACCATGAGCATTCTCGACGCGACCCACGATCCCAGCCTGCAAAGCTGGGTGCCCTCCGCCAATGCGACGGACACGGATTTCCCCATCCAGAACCTGCCGTTCGGCCGCATGCGCCGCCCCGGCGGCGACTGGCGCATCGGCGTCGCCATCGGCGACCAGGTACTGGACCTGAAGCTCGCCGCCGGCACGGACATCTGGCCCGAGGCGGTGCAAGCGCTGCTCGCGCCGCTGGCCGCGGGTGACCTGAACGCCTTCATGGCGATGGGCGCACCGGCACGGCGCACGCTGCGCGCGTCGCTGTCGCGGGCGCTGTCGGTCGGCGGGCCGCAGGAGCTGCTGGCACCTTGTGTGGCGCCGCAGTCCGATTTCGAGCTGGGCGTGCCCTGCCGCATCGGCGACTACACCGACTTCTACGTCGGCCTTCACCATGCCACCGCGGTAGGCAAGCTGTTCCGCCCGGACAACCCGCTGCTGCCCAACTACAAATGGGTGCCCATCGGCTATCACGGACGCGCCTCGTCGGTGGTGGTCAGCGGAACGCCGATTCGCCGTCCACAGGGCCAGACGGCGCCCGCGGCCGGCGGCACCGTCCCGTCGTTCGGTCCGTCACGCCGGCTCGACCTGGAGCTGGAGCTTGGCTTCCTCGTGGGGCCGGGCAATGCGATGGGTTCGCCCGTGCCTGTCGGAAAAGCCGAGGAACATCTGTTCGGCGTCACGCTGTTCAACGACTGGTCGGCGCGCGACATCCAGGCTTGGGAGTATCAGCCGCTGGGGCCCTTTCTTTCGAAGAACTTCGCCAGCACCTTGTCGCCCTGGGTCGTCACCCTGGAAGCGCTGGCGCCGTTTCGCGCACCGCTGGCGCGCCCGGCGGCCGATCCGCAGCCCTTGCCTTATCTGGACGACGCCGCTGATCGGGCCCGTGGCGCGCTCGACATTCAGTTGGAAGTGCGGTTGCA
>DATILF010000273.1:0-9768 GCA_035476755.1 Ramlibacter sp. | reverse complement strand
TCAGCAAGCCATGTACGAAGTCGCCAATCCGCTAACTTCGCCCTACTCGTCCATCTGCTACATCCGTTGCGACTGGTCCGACGGTACGTCTACGCGCGCATCGGGCGTGGTGATCGGCGTCAACGACGTTCTCACGGCACTGCACGTGGTGTACGACGCGAGCCGTGGCGGCTGGGCCAGCCGCATTTCCATCGTGCCGGGTGCCGACACGGATCCGTTCCTGACCGAGCCTTACGGTACCTATTCCGACGTGGGCATGCTGAGCAATCGGTCCTCCGATTGGGATCTGAACGGCGATGGCTTGCTCACACCGCAAGAGTCGGAAGGTGACTTGGCCCTGATCGGCATGGAGTCGCGCATTGGCGACGTCACGGGATGGCTTCCAGTGGCGCAAGTCAGCAATGATTTCTATGGCGTCATGACGGGCTATCCGGCACGCGGCAGCGGCATGATGGAAGAAGGCGCCTATGCCGATGCTTCCTTTGGCTACGGTGTCTACGACATCGACGCCAGCCTGGGCGCCGGTGCGTCGGGCGGGCCCTTGCTGTACACCTCGGAGGGCGTGGTGTCGGTGGTGGGTGTTCTCTCTAGCGGCAACTCAGGCAATACCAACTCCACTTACGCCGGCCTGTTCGGTACGGGCACGTGGGACTGGCTGCAGGCGGCGCTGGTCGCGAATGACGCCCTGATCGCGGGCACCGGCGGTGGCGCGCCTCAAGCAGGCGGAACGCTCTACACCGGAACAGCGGCTGCTGACGCTTTTACGGGCACGGCCGGCCGCGACACCTTTACAGGCAATGCCGGCGATGACGTGTTTGACGGCGCGGGCGCGCTCGATACGGCGGTCTATTCGGGCTCGCGCAGCGATTACCAGGTCAGCATTTCGGCGGGGGTGATCGAAGTGAAGGACTTTCTGCGCGCGCGTGATGGTACCGATTCTCTGTTCAATACAGAGCGATTGAAGTTCACCGACGTGTCGGTGGCTTTCGACGTCGAAGGCAGCGCCGGTCAGGCCTATCGGCTCTATCAGGCCGCGTTCAACCGTACGCCGGACACGGGCGGCCTGGGCTTCTGGATCAATGGCGCGGATAACGGCCTGAGTATGAGCACCATGGCCCAGTTTTTCATCGACAGCCCCGAGTTCAGGGCCACCTACGGCGCCAATCTCGACAACCAGCAGTACGTGGCCCAGCTCTATCTCAACGCGCTCAATCGCGCGCTGGACCAGCCTGGCTACGATTTCTGGGTGGGCCATCTGAATGCCGGAAACCTCAGCCGCGCTGAAACCCTGGTGTTTTTCTCGGAGTCACCGGAAAACCAGGCCCAAGTGATCGGGACGATCGAGAACGGCATGGTTTACGCCTGAGCTGGGCCGGGCGCATGCTTTGGCAGAGGTGTCTGCGCGTCCGCGTCGCCCGCGGACACGGCGATTAGAATTGCGCCTTCCACGGCCGAGCCATTGATGAGATTTATCTCCTACGCGCAAAACTACGAAGATGTCATGCTGTGGCGGGCGCTGGGCCACGTTCAGGGGGGCTTCTATCTGGACGTGGGTGCCAACGACCCATTGAAGGACTCCGTCACCAAGGCGTTCTACGACCGCGGCTGGCGGGGGATCAACGTCGAGCCGGTTGGCGCGCACCACGCGGACCTGCAGCGGGACCGTCCCCATGACGTGAATCTTCGCTGTGCCATAGGCGCCGAAGAGGGCACGATAGACCTGTGGGAGTGCGAGATTCCCGGACTCGCGACAACCGATCCAGTGGTGGTGCAGCGGCACGTCGAGGAAGGACGGCAGGGCGTTCGCTACCGGGTGCCGGTCCGCACCCTGGCAAGCGTCTGCGCTGAACACGCCGCCGCAGACATACATTTCTTGAAGGTCGACGTCGAGGGTGGGGAGGAGAGCGTCCTCGCCGGGGCGGATTTCCGCCGCTTTCGTCCCTGGATCGTGGTTGTCGAAGCGACGCGCCCGAACTCCACCGAGCAGAACCACGAACAGTGGGAGCATTTGTTGACCGGCGCGAATTACCGGTACGGCTATGGCGACGGCCTCAACCGCTTTTACTTCGCGGAAGAACACGGGGAACTGGCCCAGGCGCTGCAGTACCCGCCCAATGTGTTCGACGCGTTCATCGTGGCGCAGCAGTTCAACGCGGAGCAGCACGTGCGCGAACTGAAGGCGCTGCTTGAGCAAGGACAGGCGCTTGCCCGTAGGCAGGACGCAGCGCTTCGCGCGTCGCAGACGGCGATGCAATCGGCGCAGGCGGTGGCCAGGCAGTCGCAGGAGCAGCTTGCGCAGGCCAGGCGGCACATTGCAGACATATACGCCAGCAGCTCATGGCGGGTGACCGGGCCCATCCGGTGGGCCGGCGGCTGGTTGCGCGCCCTGCGCCAGGGTGGCGTGCCGCCGAAGCCGGGAACCGGTCATGCTTCCCGGCAGCGGCGCGAGGCGTTGCTGCTGGGCGCCGAGCGCCCTACCCAGCTGGATAGGGATCACCATCTGCCGCCGCGGGCCAGGACGCTCCTGAAGGAAATAGAAACAGCGGCGCGAGAGGCCCGGAAAAGGATTTGATGCGCATCGTCATCGACATGCAGGGTGCCCAACGCGAACTGGCGCAGCCAGGTCAGCTTGGGGAGTTCAGTCTCAAGGTCGCGCAAGCGCTGATAGGCACGCGCAGAGAACACGAGGTCGTATTGCTCTTGAGCGACTTCTACGCCAGCACCATCGAGCCTCTGCGCGATATGTTCCGGAATGCGCTTGGCCCACGTTGCTTCCACATCTGGTATTCGGTCCCGTGCTGGCACGTGCCGCCGGGTGCGCCGAACTGGCGGCTTGCCTGCGCGAAGTTGATCAAGGAAGCCGCCGTTGCCTCGCTCAAACCCGATGTATTCATCGTGCCGTCGGGCAGGGCGGCCGGCGAGGCCGACCTGTGGGGTATTCCGGTATTCCCGACAGACGTATCCACGCTGGGGGTGATCGAGGAAGGTGCCGACGAGAGCAGGTTGCCGCAAACCGGTGATCGCAATGCGTCCGTGCGCGTTGCCGCGTCAGTGCCGGTGGACGATATCTGGGATGCGGCGCGGCGCTTGGCCGCCGCGCGGCCCGAACAGGTGCGGCCTCCCTTCCCGGAACACAAGCCCAGGCTGGCCTATGTGTCGCCGCTGCCGCCGGAGCGCTCGGGCATCGCGGACTACAGCGCCGCGCTCCTTCCTGCGCTTGGCCGGTTCTATGACGTTGATGTCGTCGCGTCGCAGCGCAAGACGTCGGACCCATGGATTGCAAGCAATTGCACGCTCCGGTCCCCGGACTGGTTCGCGAAGAACCATTCGCGGTACCAGCGGGTGGTGTACCACTTCGGCAATTCGAAGTTCCACGACTACATGTTCGACCTGCTGGAACTCGTGCCGGGGGTGGTCGTGCTGCACGACTTTTTCCTCGGGGATATCCAGCTGATCCGGGAGCAGGAGGGGCTGTGCCCGAACGCCTGGGCCCGTGCCCTGTACGAGGGGCATGGTTACCGCGCTGCAATGGACCGGTTCAACGATGCCCTGCTGTTACCCACGCTCGCCAGCTATCCCGCGAACCTCGACGTGTTGCGTCTGGCCAAGGGCGTCATCGTCCATTCCGAACACGCTCGTGCGTTGGCGCGCGATTTTTATGGAAGCGAGTTGCAGGTAGAGTGCGCTGTGGTTCCGCTGGCGCGTGCGACGCCGCCCGCGATCACTCGAGCGCAGGCCAGAGCGAAGTTGGGAATCAGCGCCGACGACTTCGTGGTGTGCAGCGTTGGCTACATGAACCCGGCAAAACTGCACGACCGGATACTGGCGGCGTGGCGACTTTCCAAGCTGTCGCAAGACACCCGGTGCCGGCTCTTTTTCGTCGGCGGGAGCGATGGGCCGCATGGCGCCTACCTGGATGCGGCCGTGAAAGCGCCGGAGCTGGGCGGTCGGGTGCGGATCACCGGCTGGGTGGATTCATCCGCCTATCACGACTACCTCGCGGCTGCGGACCTGGCGGTGCAGTTGCGCATGAATTCCCGCGGCGAGACATCGGCGGCCGCCCTGGATTGCATGAGCCATGCCCTCCCGACCATTGTCAACGCGAACGGGTCCATGGCGGAATTGCCCGCGGATGCCGTGCGATGCCTCCCGGACTCGTTCACGGATGCGCAGCTCGTGGAAGCGATGGAATCCATATGGCAGCAGCCCGACGTCCGAGCCGGGCTCGGGTCACGAGCCTTGCAATGGATCGAGCGGCACCACTCGCCGGATAGCTGTGCGCAGAGCACTGCTGCGGCGATCGAGCGAATTCACGGTGCCGCGCGAGTGAACGGTGCGTCCGTGGCGCGCGAACTGGGCCTCGCCGCGGGTGCCGCGGCCGACGTCCGTGAAGACGATTTTGCAGGTTTGGCACTGGACCTCGCCAGGTCTCTGCCGAGGGTCAGCGGCCAGCGGCAGCTGCTCGTCGATGTCTCCGCGATCGCGCGCACGGATCTCAAGACCGGCATCCAGCGGGTGGTCAGAGCGCTGATCTGGGAGCTGGTCCAAGCACCGCCGCCGGGCTTTCGGATCGAGCCGGTCTACATGACGAACGAGGGCAGCTCTTGGCACTACCGGTACGCGCGCACATGGACTTCCAGCCTCCTGGGAATTCCGGCCGGATGGGCGGATGATGACGTGGCCGAATTCTCGGCAGGCGACGTGTTGCTGGTGGCCGATTTCACATCGGCTTACCTGACGCAGGCGCAGCGCAATGGCACGCTGCAGGCGATGCGCGACGCGGGCGTCGAAGTGAACTTCACCGTCTACGATCTGCTGCCGCTGCGGATGCCCGACAAGTTTCCACCGGGGACCGCGAAGGTGCACGAGGACTGGTTTGCCTCGGCGCTGGCCGCGGCCGACAGGGCGGTGTGCATTTCGCAAGCCGTTGCCAAGGAGGTCAGCGAGCAGGTTGAAGCCATCGCGCCGCAGCGCGCCAAGCCGCTTGAGGTCAGCTGGTTCCATCTTGGCGCGGATATCGAGCAGTCCCTGCCTACCGGTGGCATGCTGGAGGATGTCGCTCCTGTCATGGCGGGCCTCGAAGCCCGGCCCAGCTTCTTGATGGTGTCCACGGTAGAGCCGAGAAAAGGCCATGCGCAGTCTTTGGCCGCGTTCGAGAAGCTGTGGGAGCGGGGCCTCGACCTCAATCTGGTGATCGTGGGCAAGCGGGGCTGGATGGTCGATTCGTTATGCACCAGCATGCGCGATCATCCGGAGGCGGGAAAGCGGCTATGGTGGATCGAAGGCGCCAGCGACGAATACCTCCAGAAACTCTATGCGGCCTGTACCTGCCTCATTGCCGCGTCGGAAGGGGAGGGCTTCGGTCTTCCCCTGATCGAGGCCGCCCAGCACGGTTTGCCGGTCATCGCCAGGGACATACCCGTGTTCCGGGAGGTGGCGGGGGAGTTCGCAACCTATTTCGAGGGCAGCTCGGCCGAAGCTCTGGCCGATACCGTGGAGCGGTGGCTTCAGTTGCGTGCGGCGGGCAAGGTGCCTGCCGCGCACCTCATGCCTTGGCTGACCTGGCGTCAAAGTGTTCGCCAGCTGTTGCGATGCCTGCGGCTGGACGGGGGCTACGTTCAACCTGAACCGACGTGTGCAGATATACCGAACCCACAAACAGTGGTTTCTCCACGTTGACGACCTCGAACACAAGGGCCAGGTCGCGCCATTCGTAATTTCGGGTGAGGTGGGTCTCGGAGTCGCAGAGGGCCGTCGCGACAGAATAGCTGCCTTCGCCCAGATTGGCCCGAAAACCGAAGCGGTACACCAGCGTGTGGCCGGCCCGCAGATCAAGCTCGGGCCGCTCCAGGTAATGGGTGTTGGTGCCAAAAACCGGTTGTCCAAGCCGGTCCTTGATCATGAAACCCAGGACCATCCGCTCGATGAATTCGTTGACGGCGACCGTGATCTCGAGGGTGACCGGTTCGCCGACGTTCGCTACCCCGATCACCTCGCGATTGTTGTCCAGCAGGCGTATCGCCAGCACCGTTGCTTCTCCTGTTCCCGACACAGTCTGCATGCGTCCGTCATCGGCGGGCTGCTGGCGCACCGTGCGGTTCTCCTTTTCGGCGATCAGCGCGTTGTAGTAGTCCATGACGGCCTCGGGTGCGCCCTGCATCGCCAGGCGCCCCCCGTCGAGAAGGATGGCCTCGTCGCAGATTGCCTGGATTGCCGACTTGTCGTGTGAGACGAGCAGCAGGGTCGTTCCCTCATCGCGGTACGCCCGAATCCGCTCGAAGCTCTTGTGCTGGAAATACACGTCGCCGACCGAGAGCGCCTCGTCCACGATGAGGATGTCGGGGCGCACTGCCGTGGCCACGCTGAACGCAACGCGCATTTGCATTCCGCTCGAGTAGACCCGCACCGGCTGGTCCATGTAGTCCCCAATCTCGGCGAAGGCCTCGATGTCAGGCATGAGGCGCTGGATGTGCTCGACCGACAAGCCCAGTAGCTGACCCGCCATCACGACGTTCTGGCGCCCCGTGAAATCAGGGTGAAAACCCATGCCAAGTTCCAGCAAGGCCGCGACTCGTCCCGTGAGGTTTACCTGCCCCTGCGTGGGTTGTGTGGTGCCCGTGATCATCTTGAGCAGGGTGCTTTTGCCGGCGCCGTTCATGCCGATGATGCCCAGCGCGCGGCCTGGCTGGACCGTGAAGCTGATGTCCTGCAGAACCCAGTGCAACTGGTGGCGTACCGGCGCGAACGGAACCAGCCACTCGGCAAGCCGCGACCAGCGATTGGGGTAGTTCTTGTAGGCCTTGCCAAGGCCGGTGACCGTGATTGTTCCCATCAGAGCTCGTCCACAAGTTCGCCCGAATGGCGCCGGAACAGGCGCAGGCCAAGCGCGCACAGCAGGACCGCAAGCACCAGTACCGGCCACAGCCGCCACCAGTCGGGCCAGCGGGCGTGAACTAGCACCTCCTGGAAGGCACCGACAATCCGGGACATCGGATTCAGGCCCATGTACCGCGCCGCATGCTCGGGAAGGATGTTGGCCGGATACACGATGGGCGTCAGCCAGAACCAGAACTGCAGGAAGATGTTGAAGAACTGTCCGACGTCGCGGAAAAAGACGTTCAAGATGCCCAGTGTCACACCCAAACCGATGGCAAAGAGCACCAGCAGGGCCAACACCGGCACCAGGGCGATGAACACCAGGCCGGGGAATGTGCCGGTGACCAGCAGGAAAACGGTGAACAGCGAGAACACGATCGCGAAGTTGAGCAGCGCGTTCGCCACCACCGTCACGGGCAGGGTCATCCGGGGAAAACTCAGCTTTTTGAGCAGATTCGCGTTTTCCAGGAACACCGTCTGGGCCTTGCCGGCGATGTCCGCGAACAAGCCCCAGGTCAGCACACCCGCACAAAGATAGATGCTGTAGGCGAAGGTGTTGTCCACGCCTGGCAGGCGAGCCCGCATCACCTGCGAAAAGATCACCGTGTACACGACGATCATCGCCAGTGGGTTGAGCACGGTCCAGGCCGCGCCCAGCAGGGAGTTCTGGTAGCGGGACTGGAATTCGCGCTTGACGCTACCGAAAATGAAGCCCCGGTACGCCCACAGGGCCCTGAGCATCGTCATCAGTCGCGTCCATACGTATCCGCCAGGCGAACGATGTCGTCCTCGCCCAGGTAGGCGCCGCATTGCACCTCGATCAGCACCAGCTCTTCCGTCCCGATGTTGGTCAGCCGATGCTTTTCCTTGAGCGGTATGTAGCGGTATTGGCCCGGCTCGGTGCGCATTTCCTGATCGCCGACCTGCACCAGCGCGATGCCCTGTACCACCACCCAGTGCTCGGCGCGTTGATGGTGGTATTGCAGCGAGAGCGATTCGCCCGGCTTGACGGTGATGCGCTTGACCTTGTAGCCCGCTTCTTCCTTGAGTGTGGCGTAGGTGCCCCAGGGCCGGTGCACAGCCGAGGGCAACTGCGCGCTCTCATGGCCGCGCGCCTTGAGCGTCTCGACCACCGACTTGATCTTCTGCGCGGCCGACTTGTGCGCCACCAGCAGCGCGTCAGGCGTGTCCACCACCACGAGATCCCTCAGGCCCACGGTGGCCACCACCTTCGGCCCGTGGCTTTCCACCTGCACGTGGGTGCCTTGCGTGTCCACGTCGATCACGTCGGCCACGAACGTATTGCCGCTCGCGTCCGCCGAATGGGCCTGCGCCACCGCCGGCCACGAGCCCACGTCGCTCCAGGCGAACTTGGCGGGCACCACCATGACGTTGCGCGCCTTCTCCATCACGGCATAGTCGATGCTGATGTCCGGCTGCATGCCGAACACGCGGGCGTCGAAGCGGGTGATCTCGCCCGCGCGGCGCCCGGTGTCCATCGCGTTGCGGGATGTTTGCAGCGCGTGCGGCGCGTGCTCGGCCAGCGCCTGCAGCATGGTGCCGGCCGTGAAGCAGAACATGCCGCTGTTCCAGTAGTAGCGCCCCGTCGCCAGGTACTCCTGCGCGGTGGCCAAGTCGGGCTTCTCGACGAAGCGCAGCACGTGCTGGCTCGCGCGCGCGACGTGTTCCACCTCGATGTAGCCGAAGCCCGTGTCCGGGCCGGTCGGGTGGATGCCGAACACCACCAGCTGGCCCTTGCGCGCCAAGTCCGCGGCCTCCATCGCGCAGGCGACGAAAGCCGGCGTGTCCGGGATCAGGTGGTCGGCGGGGAGCACCATCAGCACCGTGTCGGGGCCATGCACCTGGGCGCAATGCAGGGCGGCCAGCGCGATCGCCGGCCCGGTGTTGCGGCCTTTGGGTTCGAGCAGGAAGCTCGTCGTGGGCGGATCGGGCAGCTGGCCGATCACGCTCTTGGTCAGGAACAGGTGGTCCTCGTTGGTGATCACCAGGAGCTCATCCGTGCCGCAGGCCTGTCCACGCGTGATGGCCTGCGCGAGCAGGGACGAGCCGCCCAGCTTCATGAAAGGCTTGGGATATCCCTGCCGCGAGGCGGGCCACAGGCGCGTGCCCGCGCCTCCGGAAAGCACTACCGATATCAGCTTCATGGCGTCCAGATCCCTGTTTTTGCGCAATCGCGCATTTTAACGTTGAGCCACCTCTTGAGCAGGGGCTGCGACGGCCGGGCAGCCGCAGGAGAAATCGGCTACGGCCGGGCGGCGGCCAGCTCGGCGACCACCGCCTCGACGCCTTCTTCCCAGGGCGGCATGGCCAACCCGAATGTGCGGCGGAAAAGACCGGTGTCCATCCTGGAGTTGGCCGGCCGCCGGGCCGGCCGTGGGAACGCGGCCGTGGGTACCGGACGGACGTTCGACCCGTCGGCACGCAACTGCATCCCGTGCCGCTGCGCGCACTGCAGGGCGAAGACGGCGAAGGCGTGGCGGCTGGCGTTGCCGCCCGCGGCCACATGGTAGGTGCCGGCGCGACCCGCATCGAGGCGGGCCAGGGCCTGCGCCGTGGCGTCGGCCACCAGGGCGGCGCGCGTGGGCGCGCCCCACTGGTCGTCGACGATCTCCAGCGCCTCTTTCTGGCGCGCCGCGGCCAGCACCCATTTCAGGAAGTTGTCGCCCCAGGTGTCGAACAGCCAGCTGGCGCGAAAGATCAGGTGGCGCGGACAGAGTCGGGCGATGGCCAGCTCGCCGGCGAGCTTGCTGCGGCCATACACATTCAAGGGCTCGGCCGGGTCGGTTTCGCGCCAGGGCCGTTCGCCCTCGCCGCTGAAGACGTAGTCGGTGGAGTAATGGACCAGCCATGCGCCGGCCCGCTCGGCCTCGG
>DATILF010000272.1:0-8771 GCA_035476755.1 Ramlibacter sp. | reverse complement strand
TTGCCGGTCGTACGGTCATCGTCGTGGACGACGGGCTGGCCACCGGCTCCACCATGCGCGCGGCCGTGCAGGCCCTGCGCCGCCAGCAACCCGAACGCCTGGTGGTCGCGGTACCCGTCGGCGCCGAAGACACGTGCAGCCAGTTGCGCAGCGAAGCCGATGAAGTGGTTTGCGTGGCGACGCCCCACCCCTTGCGCGCCGTGGGCCTGTGGTACCGGGACTTTCCCCAGGCCAGCGATGATGAGGTGCGCGACTTGCTGGAAGCAGCGCGGCGGGAGCACGCCCTGTCGGCGCATTGATTCTCCGGACGAAGCACAGCCGATGGACACTCACCCCGCTGAATGGGTCCGCATCGACCACGCACTGCTGGATGGCTTGAAAGCCCGGGTGCACCCGCTGGCAGCGGGTGCCAGCCGCCATGACGCCCTGTTGCGGCTGATCGGCGATGCGCATTTCGCGCTGCTGGGCGAGGCATCGCACGGCACTGCAGAGTTCTACCGCGAGCGCATCCGCATCACCCAGCGGCTCATCACGGAAAAGCAATTCACGGCCGTTGCCGTGGA
This sequence comes from Ramlibacter sp., assembly GCA_035476755.1. Taxonomy (GTDB): domain Bacteria; phylum Pseudomonadota; class Gammaproteobacteria; order Burkholderiales; family Burkholderiaceae_C; genus Ramlibacter. The sequence goes on along the minus strand of DATILF010000272.1, from coordinate 8,208 downwards.
AGCCGACTGGCCCGATGCCTGGCGCGTCAATCGGTACGTGCGCGGCCTGTCGGAAGATGAAGATGCGCAAGCCGCGTTGTCAGGCTTCCAGCGCTTCCCTTCCTGGATGTGGCGCAACACCGAGGTGCGCGACTTCATCGAGTGGCTGCGCGAACACAACACCGGGCGCGGAAGGCACGCGCAAGTGGGCTTCTACGGCATCGATCTTTACAGCCTGTTCACCTCGATGCAGGCCGTGCTCAAGTACCTGGACAGCACCGACCCCGAGGCAGCCGGCATCGCGCGGGCGCGCTACGCGTGCTTCGACCACGCCCGGGAAGACAGCCAGGCATATGGCTATGGCGCGAGCTTCGGGCTCTCGCCCAGCTGCGAGGACGAAGCGGTGCAACAACTGCGCGACATGAATCGCCGGGCCGCGCAGTTGCGCAGCACACCGGGCCTGGAAAGCGACGAGCTTTTCTACGCGCAGCAGAACGCACGGCTGGTGCACAACGCCGAAGAGTACTACCGCACCATGTTCCGTGGCCGCGTGTCCTCATGGAACCTGCGGGACAGCCACATGGTGGAGACAGTGCAGGCGCTGGATCGGCATCTGGCCGCCGGCAGCCACCCCCCGCGCATCGTGCTGTGGGCGCACAACTCCCACCTGGGCGACGCCAGCGCCACCGAAATGGGCGACCAGGGTGAATGGAACGTGGGGCAGCTGATGCGCGACCGGTACGGCGGCGACGCCGTGCTGGTGGGTTTCAGCACCCATCACGGCTCAGTGACCGCGGCGACCGAGTGGGACGAACCGCCGCAGCACAAGCGGGTGCGGCAGGGACTGCCTGGCAGCTGGGAGGACGTCTTCCATCGCACCGGGGTGGAGGAATTCCTGCTGCCGCTGCGCGGCAACGATGCATGGCCCCCCCAGATGTCGGCGCGCCGGCTGCAGCGTGCGATCGGCGTCATCTATCGCCCCGACACCGAGCGCCAGAGCCACTACTTTCACACCCGGCTGCCCGAACAGTTCGATGCCATGGTCCACCTGGACCGCACCCACGCCCTGGAGCCCCTGGACAAAGGCCCAGTATGGACCACTCTGGAGCCGCCGGAGACCTACCCCTCAGGCGTATGAAGCCTGGGCGGGGCGACGCCTCGCGATGCGCAAGAGGATCATCAGGGCGGCCACCCCGAACGCGATGAACCAGATAAAGGACCAGTTGGCGATGGAAGCGCCCAGGAAGGTCCAGTCGATCTTGGTGCAGTCGCCGCTGCCCTTGAAAATCATCGGAATCGCGCGCTTCAGCGGGAAGGTTTCAATCATTCCGTAGAAATCGCGGCCGCACGAGGCGATCTCGGGCGGGTTCCACTGCAGCCAGCTCTGGCGAGCCGCCACGAAGGCGCCGAACCCCGAGAAAAGAACAACCAGCCCACTGCCCAGCGCCAGCGCCACGCGCCCCCGGGTCATGGCCGCGATGCCGGCCACCAGCACCACCAACACCAGGGCATAGCGCTGCACGATGCACATCGGGCAAGGCTCCAGGCCCACCACGTGCTGCAGGTACAGGCCGAAGGCCAACATACCGATGCCGATCGCACTCACAAGCGCCAGCACACGGCGCGGCGCGGTTTCAAACCACTGGATCAAATGCTTCCCCTGACATGGGCGCCGTGCCGGCGCCCTCCACAAACACACGGGCGCGGCGCGGCGTCACCACCAGCGTCTCGCCCTCTCGGAACCCCATCTCCTTGTATTGTTGCGCGGGAATCTGCGCCTCGATGATGGAATCCTGACCGCCTCCCGCCCTTTGGTTGTCATCCGTGGGAATAAGTTCCAGCCGCGCGATCGGCCCGACCACGATGGCCCGGCTCAGCTGGACGACGATGCCCCGGGGGCGTCCGAAGGCGTCCACCCCCGCCCCCGGGGAATACCGGTGCACATCCAGGTCATGCGGCCTCACATAGGCGAAAGCTTTCGCGTTCTGGGCGCCGGCATGTTCCGGCGACTCGATCTGCATGCCTTCCAGGTGCACCTCGCCCTCATGCGCGCGGCCGTGGAACAGGTTCACGTCGCCCAGGAAGCCATAGACGAACGGGCTGGCCGGGTGGTCCCAGACTTCCTGCGGCGAGCCCACCTGCTCCACCTGGCCGGCATTCATCAGCACCACGCGGTCCGCCACTTCCAGCGCCTCTTCCTGGTCGTGAGTGACGAAGATGCTGGTGACGTGCAGTTCATCGTGCAGGCGGCGCAGCCAGCGGCGCAATTCCTTGCGCACCTTCGCGTCCAGGGCGCCGAACGGCTCATCCAACAGCAGCACCTTGGGCTCCACGGCCAAAGCCCGCGCCAATGCGATCCGCTGGCGCTGCCCGCCGGACAATTGCGACGGGAAGCGGTCGGCCAGCCAGTCCAGCTGCACCAGGCCCAGCAGGTCGTGCACCTTTTTCCTGATCTGCGCTTCGCTCGGCCGCTGGCCACGCGGTTTCACGCGCAGGCCGAAGGCGACGTTCTCGAACACCGTCATGTGGCGGAACAGCGCATAGTGCTGGAACACAAAACCCACCTGCCGCTCGCGCACGTGCACGTCGGTGGTGTCCTCGCCGGCGAACAGGATGCTGCCCGCATCGGCTGATTCCAGCCCGGCGATGATTCGCAGCAAGGTGGTCTTGCCACAGCCGGACGGGCCGAGCAGCGCGATGAGTTCGCCGGACTCGATGTCCAGCGAGACATCGCGCAACGCGTGAAAGTCGCCGAATTTCTTGCTGACGTTGCGAATCTCGATGCTCATACGACTTCCTTGGGTACCAGAGGCCGCTCGGGCGGAGTATCCGCCGCAGCCTTCATTTCGCGCTCATGGCGCCATTCGACCACCGACTTGATGACCAGCGTGACCAGCGCCAGCAGCGCGAGCAGCGAGGCCACCGCAAAGGCGGCGACCGACTGGTATTCGTTGTAGAGGATCTCCACGTGCAGCGGCATGGTGTTGGTCTGGCCACGAATGTGGCCGGACACGACGGACACCGCCCCGAACTCGCCCATGGCCCGCGCGTTGCACAGGATCACGCCGTAGATCAGGCCCCATTTGATGTTGGGCAGCGTCACGTACCAGAAAGTCTGCCAGCCCGTCGCACCCAGCACGATGGCCGCCTGCTCTTCGTCATTGCCCTGGGCCTGCATCAGCGGAATCAGCTCGCGGGCGATGAACGGAAACGTGACGAAGATGGTCGCCAGCACGATGCCCGGCACCGCGAAGATGATCTTGATGTTGTGCTCCGCCAGCCAGGGCCCGAACCAGCCCTGCGCACCGAACATCAGCACGTAGATCAGGCCCGCCACCACCGGAGACACCGAGAACGGCAAGTCCACCAGTGTGGTGAGGAACGCTTTGCCGCGAAACTCGTACTTGGCGATGCACCAGGCCGCGGCGACACCGAACACCAGGTTCAGCGGCACCGCGATCGCCGCCGTGATCAGCGTGAGGCGGATGGCCGACCAGGCATCGGGCTCTTTCAGGCCTTCCAGGTAGGCACCGAACCCCTTGCGCAGCGCCTCGGCGAACACCGCCGCCAGCGGCAGCACCAGGAACAGCAAGAGGAAAGTCAGGGCGATGCCGATGAGCGTGTAGCGCACCCACGGGGCTTCCGTCGTGATCACGCGCTTTCTGGCGAGCGAAGTCATTGGCCCCCCGATCGGCGGCGCTGCCAGCCCTGCAATGCGTTGATCACCAGCAGCAGCAGGAAGGATGCGACGAGCATGACGAGGGCGACGGCGGTCGCGCCCGCGTAGTCGTATTGCTCCAGCTTGCCGATGATGATGAGCGGCGTGATCTCCGACACCATGGGCATGTTGCCGGCGATGAAAATGACCGACCCGTATTCACCGATGGCGCGGGCAAACGCCATGGCGAAGCCCGTGAGCAAGGCCGGTGCGATCGAGGGCAGGATGACCTTGGTGAAGGTCTGCCAGCGCGTCGCGCCCAGGCACATGGCCGCCTCTTCCAGTTCTTTTTCGCTGTCCTCCAGCACCGGCTGCACCGTACGCACGACAAACGGCAGCCCGATGAAGATCAAGGCGATCACGACCCCGTTGGGGTTGAAGGCCAGCTTGATGCCCAGCGGCTCCAGGTATTGGCCGATCCAGCCGTTGCTGGCCAGCAGCGCGGTGAGCGAAATCCCCGCCACCGCCGTGGGCAGCGCGAACGGCTGGTCCACCAGGGCATCGACGATCTTCTTGCCCGGAAAGCTGTAGCGCACCAGCACCCACGCCACGAGCAGCCCGAACACCACGTTCACCAGCGCCGCGATCAGCGATGCGCCGAAAGTCAACCGGTAGGAGGCCAACACGCGCGGCGAGCTGATGGCCGACCAGAACTGCTCCCAGCTGAGCGTGAAGGTCTTGAACACCAGCGCCGAGAGCGGGATCAGCACGATCAGGCTCAGGTACAGCAGGGTGTAGCCCAGTGTCAGGTTGAAGCCGGGCAGGACTTTCCTGCTCCCACCCCTGACCGGCACCCCCGCCACCGGCGGGGGCGCACCGATACTCGCAGCAGTCATCGTCTTATCGGACCGTGTAGATCTTGTCGAACTGGCCGCCGTCGTTGAAGTGCAGCTTCTGCGCTTCGGACAAGGAGCCGAACAGCTCCTGCACCGTGAACAGGGTGAGGGGCTTGAAGGTGGCGGCGTACTTCTTCAGCACGGCCTGCGAGCGGGGGCGGATCGAATGCTTCGCGGCGATCTCCTGGCCCTCTTCGGAGTACAGGAATTGCAGGTAGGCCTTGGCAAGATCGGCCGTGCCCTTCTTGGCGACCGTGCGTTCCACAACGGCCACCGGGTTCTCGGCAATGATGCTGATGGACGGGTACACCACATCGACCTTGTCCTTGCCGAATTCCTTGTTGACCGACTCCACCTCGGACTCGAAGGTCACCAGCACGTCGCCGGTGTTGCGCTGCAGGAACGCCGACGTGGCGTCGCGCCCGCCCCGGGCCAGCACAGGCACGTTCTTGTACAGCTTGGACAGGAACTCCTGCGCCTGCTGGTCGGTGCCGCCCTTCTTGCGCACATAACCGTACGCGGCCAGGTAGGTATAGCGGCCGTTGCCGCCGGTCTTGGGGTTCACCACGATCACCTGCACGCCAGGCTTGATGAGGTCGTCCCAGTCCTTGATGCCCTTGGGGTTGCCGTTGCGCACGAGGAACAGCATCGTGGATGTGGTCGGTGCGGCGTTGTCGGGGAAGCGCTTGGCCCAATCCTTGGCCACGACGCCCTTCTCGGCCAGGAATTCGATGTCGGTCGTGGTGTTCATGGTCACGACGTCGGCATCCAGTCCGTCAGCCACCGCCCGCGCCTGCGCGCTGGAGCCGCCATGCGCCTGGTCGATCTTCACGTCCTTGCCGGTGGTTTTCTTGTAGTAAGGCACGAATGCCGCGTTGACGTCCTTGTAGAACTCGCGCGCCACGTCGTAGGACACGTTGAGCAGCGTTTGCTGGGCCGATGCCAGGCCGCTGGCAGCCAGCGCGACGCCGGCGATGAGTGTCTTGATCTTCAGATTCATGCTGAGCTTTCTACGTGTTGGGGAGATTTTGGGGACGAGGGCTTAAAACTCAAACGAATATCTCGTTGTTAATAAATGGCCCGCACGAATAAAGACCCAAAAACTACAACAATGGGCGTAATTCCCGAGCTGCTTCCAGCAGCAGAGGCAGCAGGTCGCGCTGCATGTGCCGCTCTTCCAGGCGTTGCGGGGCAGCGACCACATTGAGCGCAGCCACCGTCTGGCCCTGCATGTTCCGCAGCGGCACCGCCAAGGCGTGGACGCCCAACTCGTGCTCCTCACTGGCCACGCAGTAATCCTGGCTGCGCACCTGGTCGATCAGCGCCTTGAACTTGCGTGGCTCCACCAGGGTGTGCGACGTGAGCCGCGCCAGCTCCCTGCCCTTCATCCAGGCGTTGAAGACGGACTTGGGCTGGGCCGCAAGCAGCACGCGGCCGGTGGAGGTGGCATGCGCCGGCAGGCGCGCGCCCAGGTGCAGGCCATAGGCGAGCAGGCGGCTCGACCCGCTTCTGGCCACGATGACCACCTGGTCGCCATCGAGCACCACGGCGGAGAAGGACTCACCGGTTTGTGCCGCCAGCCGGTTGAGTGTGGGCTGCAGCATGCGCGGCAGCCGGGCCGACGCCAGGTAGCTGCCCGAAAAACGCAGCACTTTCGGCGCCAGCCAGAAGTAGCTGCCATCGGTTTCCAGGTAGCCCAGGTGCGTCAAGGTCAGCAGGTGGCGCCGGGCCGCGGCACGGGTGATGTTCGCGCGCTGCGCGGCCAGCGTGGCGTTCAGCCGCTGGCGCTCGGTGTCGAAGCTCTCCAGCACGGCCATGCCCTTGGCCATGCCTTCGATGAAGTCTGCCTTGGCGATCGTCATGGTGCGGTAGCGGCCTTTGCGCGATTATCGCGCAGCCGGCGCAATGATCGCACAGCGGCCGGGTTTTCCTCTATCGCAGCGGCAAGGCGACGCCTAAGCTTGCCCCATCAAGGAGACACTTCATGCGAACCCAAGTTGCCATCATCGGCGCCGGACCGTCCGGCCTTCTGCTCGGCCAGTTGCTTTTCAAGGCCGGCATCGACAACATCATCATCGAACGCCAGAGCGCCGACTACGTGCTCAGCCGGATCCGCGCCGGCGTGCTGGAACAGGTCTGCACCGACCTGCTGGACGAATGCGGCGTGGGCACGCGCATGCACCGGGAAGGCCTGGTCCACGACGGCATCGAGCTGCTCTTCAAGGGCGCGCGCCACCGCATCGACATGCGCGAGCTCACGGGCGGCAAGTCGGTGATGGTGTATGGCCAGACCGAAGTGACGCACGACCTCATGGACGCCCGCAAGGCCGAGGGCCTGCCCACCATCTACGAAGCGGGCGACAGCGTCACACTGCACGACTTCGACGGCGCAAAGCCCAGGGTGCGCTACGTGAAGGACGGTCAATCGCACGAGATCGAGTGCGACTTCATCGCAGGCTGCGACGGCTATCACGGCGTCAGCCGCGCCAGCGTTCCGCAGAGCGCGCTGAAGCTGTACGAGAAGGTCTATCCCTTCGGCTGGCTCGGCATCCTGGCCGACGTGCCGCCAGTCTCGCACGAACTGATCTACGCCAACACCGAGCGCGGCTTCGCGTTGTGCTCCATGCGCAGCCCCACCCGCAGCCGCTACTACGTGCAGGTGCCGCTGGAAGAAAAAGTCGAAAACTGGTCCGACGACGCCTTCTGGGCCGAGTTGCGCAACCGCCTCGACCCGGCAGCGCGCGAACGCCTGGTGACCGGCCCTTCCCTGGAAAAGAGCATCGCCCCCTTGCGCAGCTTTGTCGCCGAGCCGATGCGTTTCGGCCGCCTTTTCCTGGCCGGCGATGCCGCGCACATCGTGCCTCCCACCGGCGCCAAGGGCCTCAACCTGGCCGCGTCCGATGTGAAGTACCTGTCCACAGCCTTCATCGAGCACTACCGCGAGCAGAGCGCAGCCGGCATCGATCACTACTCCGAGCGCTGCCTGCGCCGCGTGTGGAAGGCCGAGCGCTTCTCCTGGTGGTTCACCTCGCTCATGCACAAGTTCCCCGAGACCGGCGAGTTCGGCCAGAAGATGCAGGACGCCGAGCTGGACTACCTGGTGGGCTCGCGCGCGGCTTCCACCGCCCTGGCGGAGAACTACGTCGGGCTGCCGCTGTAGCCTGGGCTACGCACGCCGGGCATAGCTCACCGTGAGGGCTTCCCAGACATGTCCATCGGGCTCGCTCCAGTACACGATGCGTCCGCCATGCCGGGTGTTCACCTGGCTGTCGACCGGCCCATGCGGCGCGCTCCGGTAGGCGATTCCATTGGCCTGCAGTCTGGACACGACGGCATCAAACTCCGCGTCGCTCATCCGGAAGCAGTAATGCTGCACGGGGAACGCGCCGTCAACCTGATCGAAGTCCAGCGTCAGGCCCTCGCTCACGTAGACGGGGCAGAACGGCCCGACGCCGGTCTCCGACCAGGAAACCCCGAGGATGCGCGCCAACAGCTCGGCCGAGGCGCGCCGGTCACGAGCCGGCACGATCATGTGGTCGAGTTCGATGCTCATGCTGCGAGGGCTCGGTGGCGTACGAAGTTGCTCAGGCGGTGGCGGCGGGTAACGGATGGTTCAGGTAGCCCGGATGGGATTGTGCGGCAAGCTCAAAGCACGGCATAGACCATGACGAACCC
>DATILF010000271.1:0-6223 GCA_035476755.1 Ramlibacter sp. | reverse complement strand
GGCCAGCGCATCCGGCGGGCGCCGCGCCACCTACTGGCCCTGGAACGGCGGCGTCGTCGATCTCGGCACGCTGCCGGGCGGGAACTACAGCCAGGCATTCGCCAGCAATGCCGCGGGAGAGGTCGTCGGCGCCTCCACCAGCCCGCTCGGCAGCCGCGCCGTGCTGTGGTCCCGCCGCGGCATCAGCGACCTGAACACCCTTATTGCCCCGTCCGCGTTCGTGCTGACCAAGGCGGTTGGCATCACCACCGGCGGCGCGATCATGGCCGTCGGGCATGAGTCAGCGGCCCACCATCACGCGGTGGCCGGGTCGGCGGCCGGCGCGCATCCGCACGACGTGGATGAGCACGACTTGCCGGTGCGGGTCTTCCTGCTCGTTCGTTCGGGAGGCGCGCCATGATGCCGCGCAAGTTCTTCGCCGCCGTGCTCTCGTGCCTGTTGGGTGCGGCCGCCCTCGTTGCGCCGGGCCCCGCGACTGCGCAGGCCAGCTCAACCGGCGCATGGTCCCGGTTGCAGGATCTCCCGGTCATACCGATTCACCATCAGTTGCTCCCCACCGGCAAGGTGATGATGTTTGGCCGCCCCGGCGACCAGCCCTACCTGTTGGACCCTGTCACCCAGGCGCTCTCCACAACGCCGAATGCGGGGTACGACCTGTTCTGCGCGGGCCACGCCTTCCTGGCGGACGGACGGATGCTGGTCGCCGGCGGGCATATCCTGGACAACGTGGGGTTGGCCAACACCAGCGTGTACGACCCCTTCACCAATACCTGGTTGAGGGCGCCCGACATGAACGCGGGGCGCTGGTACCCGACCGTGACGACCCTGCCCAATGGCGATGCACTGGTGATAGCCGGCCAGATCGACACGACCGTCGGCAACAACCCGCTGCCGCAGGTCTATCAGGCCGCCACCAACACCTGGCGCGATTTGACGGGTGCGCAGCTCGACCTGCCCATGTACCCGATGATGTTCGTGGCGCCCAATGGCAAGGTGTTCATGGCCGGCCCCTCGGACTACACGCGCTGGCTGGACACCGCCGGCACCGGTGAATGGGGCTGGGTGGGCCTGAGCAAGTTCGGCTTTCGGGACTCGGGTTCGGCCGCCATGTACGCCGACGGGAAAGTGCTGCTGGTGGGCGGTGGGGGCGATCCGCCCAAGTCCACGGCGGAAGTGATCGACTTGAACGTGCCGAACCCGGTCTGGCGCACCGTCGCATCGATGAGTGTTGCCCGGCGCCATCACAACGCTACGTTGCTGCCCGATGGCACCGTGCTGGTCACCGGCGGCACATCCGGCCCCGGCTTCGACAACGCGGCAACCCCGGTGCAGGCGGCGGAGTTGTGGAACCCGGCGACAGAGACCTGGACCACGCTGGCCAGCGCATCGGTGCCCAGGATCTACCATTCCACGGCGCTGCTGCTGCCCGACGGGCGCGTGCTCACGGGCGGCGGCGACGGTAACTATGCGGCCGAGGTCTTTTCGCCACCCTACCTCTTCAAGGGCGCACGCCCGGCCATGAGCGCGGTGCCGGCGTCGATCGGATACGGCCAGCAATTCACCGTGCAGAGCCCGGACGCCGCCAGCATCCAGAAAGTGACGCTGATCCGGCTGCCTTCCGTCACGCACGCGTTCGACCAGAACCAGCGCATGAACATCCTGTCGTTCACGCCCGGCTCCGGCACGGTCGGCATCACTGCGCCACCCAATGCCAACATGGCGCCGCCGGGGCACTACATGCTTTTCCTGGTCAACGGCCTGGGTGTGCCATCCCTGGCCGCTGTCGTGCAGCTCGGAACGGCGGCGCCTCCGCCGCCCCCGCCGCCGCCGGCGGATCCCGTGCTTGGCTCGCTTGCCCCCAATAGCGCAACCGCCGGGGGCGCGGCCTTCACGCTCACCGCCAATGGCAGCAACTTCGCCTCAGGGGCGACGGTGCTGTGGAACGGCGGGGGCCGCTCGACCACCTACGTCAGCGGCACGCAGTTGAGAGCGGCCATAGCGGCGGCCGACATCGCTGCTGCGGGCACCGCGCAGGTCACGGTGCTCAATCCGGGCGGTGCCGTGTCGGGCGCCTTGCCCTTCACGATCACAGCCACGCCGCCCCCGCCGCCGGCGACGCCGGCACTGGGATCGCTCGCGCCCAGCAACGCGACCGCGGGCGGACCTGCCTTTACGCTCACCGCCAATGGCAGCAACTTTGTCTCAGGGGCGACGGTGCTGTGGAACGGCGGTGGCCGCTCGACCACCTTCGTCAGCGGCACCCAGTTGACGGCGGCCATAGGCGCGGCCGACATCGCCGCCGCGGGTACCGCGCAGGTCTCGGTGGTCAATCCCGGCGGCACTGTGTCGGGATCCCTGCCCTTCACGGTCACAGCCGCGGCGCCCACGACGTTCTCGCTGACGGTGACCAAGAACGGCACGGCACCGGGCAAGGGCAATGTCACCAGCACGCCGGCCGGCATCAGCTGCGGCAGCATCTGCACCGCTGCGTTCGGCAGCGGCGGGACGGTGACATTGAATGTCCACGTCAACCGCAAGGCAAGCTTTGCAGGCTGGGGTGGCGCCTGCACCGGCACGGCGACCACCTGCACGGTGACGATGAACGCCAACAAGACCGTGACGGCAACGATCAATAATCAGTGAGGAGCGGCTGAGGCGATACGAGCGCGTTTAACCGGGGAGATGGCGATCATGTTCACACGACGATTCGCTCTCTGTGCAGTAGCCGTTGCGTTTCTGGGCACTCCCTCCGCTCGGGCGCAGCAGCCGGGAGCCGCCGATGAGAAGAGCCTGCGTGACGTGCTGCGGGCGTACCAAAAGGCCTGGAACAGCCATGACGTCAACGCGTGGTCAAGCTTTCTGGCCGATGACATCTGGTTCACGGAAGCGTGGGACAGCTATGGCCGCCAGAAGGGGCGAGAAAACGCCGTCAACCTGTTCAAGTCCAATTTTGCGGCCTCCGAGCTGAAGCTGGACGTCGTCCGCATGCGCATCATGCCGGACGGAACCGCAACAATCGCAATGCGGGAAATCGTTTCTCACCTCCCCAAGACAGCAGGCAAGTACAAGGCGGTTTTTGAAAGCGATCCCGTGATTTCTCGATGGAGGAAAGAAGGTGCCGCCTGGAAAATGTTTTTCTTCACCTCCGATAAGGGGTGGGCACTGGACCAGTTGAAAAAGGATGGGCTTGGTTGACCCATGCACAGTGCAACGACAGGAGCAGAGCGACAAATTTTCGCGCTTCATGCATGAAGCGCAGACGCGTAAAATGCGCAGCCCATGTGCGCGAACTACGTTCCCGTAACCCGTCGCGCGCGGCTGTTGTCCTTCTTCGGCGTGGAGCGCGACCGCGACGAGAACCCGGCGGACACGTTTCCGATCAATGTCGCGCCCTTCATCCGCCTGGCGAAGGACGGCGAAAGCGGCGTACCGGTGGTGGACGATGGCCTGTTTGGGCTGCTGCCGCACTTTGCCAGCGAAGTGGGCTTTGGCCGCCGCACCTACAACGCCCGCAGCGAGACCGTGGACCGCCTGCCCAGCTTTCGCGATGCCTGGGCCCGCGGCCAGCGCTGCATCATCCCTGCCGAAGCGATCTACGAGCCGAACTATGAAAGCGGCAAAAGCGAACGCTGGGCCATCTACCAGGAAGGCCATGTGCCTTTCGGCATCGCCGGCATCTACACGCAATGGCGCGATTTCAAGAGCGGGCGCGACCTGTACAGCTTCTCGATGCTCACGGTGAATGCCGATGATCACCCGCTGCTCAAGCGCTTTCACAAACCCGAAGACGAAAAGCGCATGGTCGTCATCCTGCAGCCGGGCGACTATGCGGCATGGCTGTCATGCCCGGTCGAGGAAGCCAGGCGCTTCCTTGCGCAGTGGACCGGCCCGCTGCTGGCCGAGCCGCTGCCGCTGCCTCTGCGCGCGCCCCAGGCGAGCAGTGTAAGAACCGCCAAACCGAAAAAGCCGGAGCCGCCCGAATCGGGACGGTTGTTCTAGCAATGCCATCGCGACCACTTCAGTTGAAACCGTGGAGACCATCAAATAACTTCTCGCTACCCCTGGAAGAGGGCGGCGCCTCTAGCCTGCATGCTGCCTTCGGGCAAGGCGCCGTCGCCGGCGCCGATCCTTGGCCGCCGGATCGTTCAGGCGGTTGGTTGCAGTGGAAAGGAACACCATGTCCAAATTCATTCTGGGCGCTGCCCTGATTGCCAGCCTGCTCGCGGGCTGTGCCAATATGTCGGGAACCTCGAGGACTGCCCGCTCCGCCGGAGACACAGGCACCATGGGCGCCTCGGGCGGCATGGTCGATAACTACGGACCCCAGGGCGGCTATGGGGTAGGGCCGAACTGACTTCTCGCGGCAATCCTCGCCCTACGGCAAGGGCGAGCCGACCGGGGGCGGCTCCCGTTGACACGACAATTGCGGCATGGCCCGCCAATCCCAAGACGAACTTGAAGCATTCCTGAAGCAGCAGGACGCAGCCACGCTGGCTGGCGTGCTGCTGGAACTCGCGCAAGAAGACGATGTCGTGCTCAAGCGGCTGAAGAGGATGCAAGCCTCCGGCAAGCCCGCTCGCCTGGCCACCGTTTTTCGGCAGACCTTGAACGGCTGGAAGCGCTCCAGCAAGTACCTCTCCTACTCGGAATCCGGCGTCTTCGGCCGCGAGGTGGAGCGGTGGCTGGCTCAGATCGAGCGCGAGCTGCTCCCCAAGGACCCGCCGGCCGCGCTCGCGCTGGCCGAGGGCCTGATCGAATCCGACGGCCCGATGTTCGAACGCACGGATGACTCCGGCGGTGCCATCGGCGGCGCGGTGCGCGCGGCATGCCGGCTATGGCTGAAAGCGGCCGCGCAGTGCGAGGCGCCACCGGACCAATGGCCGCAGCGCTTGATGCAACTGGCCAAGGGCGACGCGTACGGCGCCCGCGAAGAGTTGCTGCGGCACGCCGACTTGCTGCTGGACGAAGCGGCCCTGCGGCGGCTGGTCGCGGATTTCGAGGCCGAACTGGATGGCGTGATGGCCGCTGCGCGAGCCGGCGACGAGCGCGATTTGCCCCTGCACGTATTCAAGATGTCCGCACGGCTGCATCTGCTGTCTCACGCGCTGCGAGACCCCGATGTGCATGTGCGTGCGGTCCTGATGTACAGCCCCCAACCCAATCCGCTCCAGATCGAAAGTTTCGTGCGGGCGTACCTGGAATTCGGACGACCCGCCGACGCCATGCGCTGGCTGGAGGGCGACTGGCAGGCCCATGAGGGCAGCCGCTTGCGGCTGCTGGCGCAGGCGCTCGAGGCGCTGGATCGACGCGAAGACGCCGCTGCGATCCGCCGGCGGATCTTCGAACAGACCCTGGCCGTCCCTGACCTCCATACCTGGCTGGACCTCCTGCCTGCCCCGCAGCAGCCGCCAGCCATTGACGCCGCAAGACAACTCGCCTTGGCGCACGGCGATCCAGTGGGCTCGGCATTGCTGCTGCTGGACATCGGGCAAGAAGCTGCCGCCGAAGCGGCCCTGGTCGAAGCCGAAGCCGCGGAGCGATTGAAAGGTGACGACTACATGAGCCTCGTCCCGCTGGCCGAAGCCCTGCGCGCAAGACAGCGCTGGGCAGGCGCGACGGCCGCGTACCGCGCGCTGCTCAGCGCCGTGCTGGAGCGAGCCTATACGAAGGCCTACTCGTATGGCGCAAGCTACTGGCTGCAGCTGGAAGGCATCGCGGGGCAGGCAGTGGACCTCGCGCCGCTGGAGCCGCACGACCGCTTCGCGGCGTCGGTGCGCACGCGGCATGGGCGCAAGGTCGCTTTCTGGCAGTGGGTGGAGAAAGTTAGGGTGAAGTCAGGCTGAGCCGGAAACGGCGCTCAAGAGGTGGTTGATCCGCTCGAAACACCGTCATCTGAATGCGGCCACGGCCAGCAGGCCGAAGCCGACGACTGCGAGCACGGCGTGTGCCACGATGATGTTCTTGGGCAGCGCCTTCATCTGGGCGTGATAGGCTAGGTTGAGAAAAGCTCCACCCGCCGCGGCGGCAACGAGCACCACAGTTCCCAGCAATGCCATGGCGGGAAGACCAGCCGTAAAGGCCAGGTACAGCAGCAGCGTGAGCGCGCTGCCGGCAAGAAGTCCGTGACCCATGGCCAGCCATGCAGGCGGCCGTTCGGTCCCGGAGAAGCGGATAAAGGCCATCGTGAGGCCACCCAACGCGGTCAGCGCCAGAAGAACAACGG
>DATILF010000270.1:0-6663 GCA_035476755.1 Ramlibacter sp. | reverse complement strand
GCTGTGCAAGGCGCACTGCGGCAACGAGGCGCAGTCCAATGCGCGTGCCGCCGCGCCTGACCTGCAGCCCAATCCGGCCTCCGTGGCCTTGCTGGTGCGCGTGATCGAGCCGATCGCGCCCGTGTTGCCCCTCGCCGCCTTCGAAGGCGCGCCTTCCCGAGACCGCGTCGCGCAGGCGCTACCTCTCTACCTTTCCCTGCACGTCCTGCGGAATTGAAGCCTCGCCGCGTTCGCGCGTGCGCGTGAACGCTGGGGTAGCGGCTTCAACCTGGAAGGACTCACATGCAATTGCGATCATCGATGGCGCTCGCCTGCGCCCTGGCCTGCGCGGGGCCGAGCCTCGCGCTCACGTTTCCCGAGGCGATGTCACTGGCCGAGCAGCAAAGCCCCGCGCTTCAGGTGCAGGGTTCAGCGCTGTCGGCGGCGCAGGCGTCGCGCACGGCCGCGGGCGCGCTGCCCGATCCGCGGTTGTCGCTCGGCGTGGACAACCTGCCGATCAGCGGCATGGACCGCTACAGCCTGACGCGCGATTTCATGACCATGCAGCGCATCGGGCTGATGCAGGAGGTGCCCAACCGCGCCAAGCGCGATGCGCGGGTGCAGCAGGCCGACGCCCGGGCCGCGCGTGAACGGGCCCTGCTCACGGTGGCGCGGCTGCAGCTGCGCCAGTCGCTGGTGCGTACCTGGCTGGCCGTGCGATTCAACGGCGAGCGCCAGCGTGTGCTGGATGACCTGGTGCAGGAGAACCGCCGCCTGCAGGACACACTCACGCCCCGCATCGCGGCCGGCACCGCGCAAGCGTCGGACCTGTTGATGGCGCGGCAGGAGGCACTCGCGCTGGCCGACCGCGGCGACGAACTCGCGAAGGAGGAAGCCAAGGCCCGCGCCGCCTTGCGCCGGTACGTGGGCGTTCGTGCGGGGGAGCCGCTGCAGGGCGAGGCGCCGCTTTCCGCGCGCACGCCCGCGCAGATCCGCGATCAGCTGCACGGCCATGCGGAGCTTGCCGTGTACGGGCCGATGCAGGACATGGCGCAAGCCGAGTTGCGCGAAGCCCAGGCCGAGACGCGGGGCGACTGGTCCTGGGAAGTGGCGTACAGCCGGCGCGGTTCGCAGTGGGGCGACATGGTGTCGTTCCAGCTCAACTTCGACCTGCCGTGGCAGCAGGCGCGCAGGCAGCAGCCGCTCATCGCGGCCCGGCAAAACGACGCGCAGCGCATTGCCGCCGAGCGGTTGGAACTGCAGCGCCGCCACGAGCAGGAGGTCGAGGAGCAGATCGCCGAAATGATGGCGCTGGAGCGCCAGCGTGAGCGTGCCCAAGCCTCGGGGCTGCGGCTTGCGCAGGAGCGCGTTTCGCTCGCCCTGGCCGGCTACCAGTCGAACCGCGAGAACCTGGGCACGGTGCTGGCGGCCCGCCGTGAATTGCTGGAGGCGCGCCTGCGCATCGTCGACCTGGACGCGCAGCACGCCGACCTGCGCGCGCGGCTGGACAACCTGATTGCGGAGTGAACACCATGAATGCCAACACACGGAAATTGGCGGCCGCCATCGGCCTTCTCGCGGCGGGCGTCGCCATCGGCTGGGGCGTCTCCAGCTGGAGGATGCAGGACCACACCGCCCCCGCCACGCAGGCCGCCGCCCCGGCTGAGCGCAAGGTGCTCTACTGGTACGACCCGATGGTGCCGACGCAGAAGTTCGACAAGCCCGGCAAGTCGCCCTTCATGGACATGCAGCTGGTGCCTCGCTACGCCGATGAAGCCGACGCTGCCGGCGGGGTCGCGGTTTCACCGCAAGCCGTTCAATCCCTGGGCGTGCGTGTGGCGACGGTCGAAAAAATGGCGGTGGGCGACAGCATCGAGGCGGTCGGATCGCTGCAGCTGAGCGAGCGCGACGTGAGCATCGTGCAGGCCCGCTCCGCGGGGTTTGTCGAGCGCGCCCATGCCCGCGCGCCGGGCGACGTGGTGGGCGCCGGCGCGCCGCTGGTGGACCTGCTGCTGCCCGAGTGGGTGGCGGCGCAGCGCGAGTTCCTGGCCGTGAAGGCTCTTGGCGACGAGGCGCTTACGGCGGCGTCGCGCCAGCGCCTCGCGCTGCTCGGCATGCCGGTGGGCGTGATCGCGCAAGTGGAGCGCAGCGGGCAGGTGCAGGGTATCTACACCGTCACGGCGCCCACGAGTGGTGTCATTGCCGAACTGATGGTCCGGCCCGGCATGACGGTGTCGCCCGGCATGCCGCTCGCGCGCATCAATGGCCTGGGCACGGTGTGGATCGACCTGGCGGTGGCCGAGGCGCAATCCGCGCGGGTGCGGCAGGGCCAGGACGCCGAGGCCCGATTCGTCGCCTACCCGGGCGAGACTTTCCGGGGCAAGGTGGCGGCGGTGCTGCCGGAGAGCAGCAAGGAGACGCGGACCCTGCGCGTGCGCGTGGAACTGCCCAATCCGGGGCTGCGGCTGAAGGCCGGCATGTTCGCGCAGGTGGCGCTGCGCGGCCCGCAGGCGCAGGCCATCGTCGTTCCCACGGAGGCCGTGATCCGTACCGGCAAGCGCGCGCTGGCCTATGTGGTGGAGGGGCCCGGCAAGTACCGCCCGGTCGAGGTCGAGCTGGGTCCCGAAGTGCAGGGCAAGCTGGTGGTGCGCCGCGGCCTGGAGCCGGGCCAGCAGGTGGTGGTGTCGGCGCAGTTCCTGATCGACAGCGAAGCCAGCCTGCGCGGCATCCTTGCCGCACCGCCCACCGGGACACGGCCATGATCGCCGCGCTCATCCGCTGGTCGGTGGTCAATCGCTTCCTGGTGCTGCTGGCCACGGTGATGATGACGGCGTGGGGTGTCTGGGCGGTGCGCTCGACGCCGATCGATGCGCTGCCCGACCTGTCGGACGTGCAGGTCATCATCCGTGCGAGCTATCCGGGCCAGGCCCCGCAGATCGTGGAGAACCAGGTCACGTACCCGCTGGCCACGACGATGCTGTCGGTGCCCGGCACGAAGACGGTGCGCGGCTTCTCGTTCTTCGGCGATGCCTTCGTCTATGTGCTGTTCGAGGACGGTACCGACTTGTACTGGGCGCGCTCGCGCGTGCTGGAGTACTTGAACCAGGTGCAGGGCCGCCTGCCGGCCACGGCGAAAACAACACTCGGCCCCGACGCCACTGGGGTGGGCTGGATCTTCCAGTACGCGCTGGTGGACCGCACCGGCCGGCACGACCTGTCGCAGCTGCGTGCCCTGCAGGACTGGTTCCTGAAGTTCGAGCTGAAGGGCCTGCCCAACGTCGCCGAAGTGGCGTCCGTCGGGGGCATGGTGCGCCAGTACCAGGTGGTGTTGGACCCGGCCAGGCTGGTGGCCTACGGCATCACCCAGTCGCAGGTGCGCGACGCGCTGGGCGCGGGCAACCAGGAAAGCGGCGGCTCGGTGCTGGAGATGACAGGTGCGGAGTACATGGTGCGCGCGAGCGGCTACCTCAAGACGCTGGACGACTTCCGCGCCATCCCGCTCGCGGCCCGGGGCGGCGTGCCTGTGCGGCTGGGCGATGTGGCCTTCGTGCAGGTGGGCCCGGAGATGCGCCGCGGCATCGCGGAGCTGGACGGCGAGGGCGAGGTGGCGGGCGGCATCGTGGTCCTGCGCTCCGGCAAGAACGCGCAGGACACCATCGCCGCGGTGAAGAAGAAGCTCGGCGAGCTGCAGGCCAGCCTGCCGCAGGGCGTGGAGATCGTCACCACCTACGACCGCAGCAGCCTGATCGAGCGGGCCATCCGCAATCTCACCAGCAAGCTGGTCGAAGAGTTCATCGTGGTGGCGCTGGTCTGCGCGATCTTTCTGTGGCACCTGCGCTCCGCGCTCGTCGCCATCATGGCGCTGCCGCTGGGCATCCTGGTGGCATTCACGATCATGCGCTACCAGGGCATCAACGCCAACATCATGTCACTGGGCGGCATCGCGATCGCCATCGGGGCGATGGTGGACGCGGCCGTGGTGATGATCGAGAACGCGCACAAGAAGCTGGAAGCATGGCAGCACGCGCACCCCGGCCAGGATCTGCGCGGCAACGAGCGCTGGGATGTGATCACCGGCGCTGCCATCGAGGTCGGGCCGGCGCTTTTCTTCTCGCTGCTGATCATCACACTTTCGTTCATCCCGGTGTTCACGCTGGAGGCGCAGGAGGGGCGCCTGTTCGGGCCGCTCGCCTTCACCAAGACCTATGCGATGGCCGCGGCGGCCGGCCTGTCCGTGACGCTGATCCCGGTGCTGATGGGCTACTGGATCCGCGGCCGCATCCCCGATGAACAGAAGAACCCGATCACGCGCGCGCTCATCGCCGTGTACCGGCCCGCGCTCGAAGGGGTGTTGCGCCGGCCGAAGGCCACGCTGGTGATCGCGCTGGCCGTCCTCGCCACCACCGCGTGGCCGCTGGCGCGCCTGGGCGGCGAGTTCCTGCCGCACATCGATGAGGGCGACCTGCTGTACATGCCTTCGGCCTTGCCGGGCCTGTCCGCGCAGCGGGCTGCCGAGCTGCTGCAGATCAGCAACCGCATGATCAAGACCGTGCCCGAGGTGCTGCGCGTCTTCGGCAAGGCGGGCCGGGCCGAGACCGCGACCGACCCCGCGCCCCTGGAGATGTTCGAGACCACGGTGCAACTCAAACCGCGCGACCAGTGGCGCCCCGGCATGACGCCTGAGAAGCTGGTCGAGGAACTCGACCGGGCCGTGAAGATTCCGGGGCTGGCCAACATCTGGATCCCGCCCATCCGCAACCGCATCGACATGCTGGCCACCGGCATCAAGAGCCCGATCGGTGTGAAGGTCACGGGCAGCGACCTGGCGACGCTGGATCGCCTGGCCGGCGAGATCGAGCGGGTGGCCAAGGGCGTGCCGGGCGTGAGCTCGGCGCTCGCCGAGCGCCTCACCGGGGGGCGCTACATCGACGTGCAGATCGACCGGACCGCGGCGGGCCGCTACGGCCTGAACATCGCCGATGTGCAGGCGATCGTGGGCGGCGCCATCGGCGGCGACAACGTCGGCGAAACGGTGGAGGGGCTGGCGCGCTTCCCGATCAACCTGCGCTATGCGCGCGAGTGGCGCGATTCGCCCGAGAAGCTCTCGCAGCTGCCGATTCTCACGCCCATGGGCCAGCAGATCACGCTGGGGACCGTGGCCAAGGTGGGCATCACCGACGGCCCGCCGATGCTCAAGAGCGAAAACGCGCGGCCCTCCGTCTGGGTGTACGTGGACGTGCGGGGCCGCGACCTGGCGGCGGTGGCGAACGACCTTCGCGCCGCCGTGGCGCAATCGGTGAAGCTGGAGCCGGGCGCCAGCCTCGCGTATTCGGGACAGTTCGAATACCTGGAGCGGGCCAATGCGCGCCTGAAGGTGGTGGTGCCCGCCACGCTGCTGATCATTCTGGTGCTGCTGTACCTCACGTTCAAGCGCATGGACGAGGCCTTCCTGATCATGGCGACGCTGCCCTTCGCGCTCACCGGCGGCGTGTGGTTCCTCTACCTGATGGGCTACAACCTGTCGATCGCCACCGGCGTGGGCTTCATCGCCTTGGCGGGCGTGGCGGCCGAGTTCGGCGTGGTGATGCTGATCTACATACGCCACGCGCTCGAGGCACGGGTGCGTGATGCGGGGCCTGCGTCACGCACCGCCTTGCTCGATGCCATCCGCGAAGGCGCGGTGCTGCGGGTGCGGCCCAAGGCCATGACCGTGGCCGTGATCATCGCGGGCCTGGTGCCCATCGTGTGGGGCAGCGGCACCGGCTCGGAGGTGATGAGCCGCATCGCCGCGCCGATGCTGGGCGGCATGGTCACGGCGCCGCTGCTGTCGCTGTTCGTGATTCCGGCCGCATTCCTGCTGCTGCGCGGACGGCGCGCGGCGGGCTGATGAACTACGACAAGATATGATTGCAGTCACACGGACAGCAGCGCGCCGGCGGACGCCACCGTGATCGCCAGCGCCACGCCGTAGCAGATGATCTTGGCGGGCAGGCCGATGGGAATGCCCAGGTCGTGCAGGCTGTGATAGATGCGGTGCACGGCGTGCCAGGCGAACAGGGCGATGATGACGAAGAGAAACCCCTTGCCAATCCAGTGCTGCGAGAAAGCCAGCATGCGCGGGTAGCTCATGAAGCCGGCGCCCAGCGGCCATCCCAGTGGGGTGGCGATGCCGGTGATGAACACCAGCATGGTCCCGAGCAATGCCGACAGCATGCCGCCCGCGCCGAACAGCAGCCAGAAGATGGGGGCGTTGGAGCGCTTCATGCCAGCCACCCCGCCGCGGCCAGCAACGCGATGGAAGCGACGATCGCGGCCGCGTAGCCCGCGCGGGTGATGGTGCTGCCCGGCACACGCCGCCCGTTCACGAAGATCATCGGCAGGGTCTTGGGCATGATCTCGAACCAGCTCTTCGCATGCACGGCCATGGCGGCCAGCAGTACGAGGTGCACCAGGATCGAGCTGGGGGAGCGCATGGCGCCCAGCCAGCCGTTCCAGGCTGCTTCGCCCTGGGCCAGTCGCACCACGCCCACGGCAAGCACAACCGCATAGACGAGCACGGCCACGGCGGTGATTTCGCGCAGCATGTAGCGCATGAAGAAGCGGTCGCGCATCCACCAGCCTTGCATGGGGCGACGGTAGCCGTTCCCGGCGCTGGGCCTGCCGTTCATTTCGCGGCTCCTTTCG
>DATILF010000269.1:0-10966 GCA_035476755.1 Ramlibacter sp. | reverse complement strand
CATCGACTCGCGCGAACAGTTCGCCGTGCTGCAGGCCTTCGGGCGCGAGTTCATGCCGGCGGCGGCGGAGCGGCTGCAGCTGTACAAGGGTGAACGCCCCATCTTCGACCTGTATTCCATCGACGACGAGATCGCCAAGGCACTGGGGCGGCGCGTGGACCTCAAGTCGGGCGGCTACCTCATCGTGGACCAGACCGAGGCACTGACAACGGTCGATGTGAACACCGGCGGCTTCGTGGGCGCCCGCAACTTCGACGACACCATCTTCAAGACCAACCTGGAAGCCGCCCAGGCCATCGCCCGGCAGCTGCGGCTGCGCAACCTGGGCGGCATCATCATCGTTGACTTCATCGACATGGGCCGCGAAGACCACCGCGAGGCCGTGCTCGCCGAGTTCCGCAAGCAGCTGGCCCGCGACCGGGTGAAGACCATGTCGGGCGGCTTCTCGCAGCTCGGGCTGGTGGAAATGACCCGCAAGCGCACGCGCGAGTCGCTGGCCCATATGCTGTGCGAACCCTGCCAGGCCTGCCAGGGCAAGGGCACTGTGAAGACCGCGCGCAGCGTGGCCTATGACATCCTGCGCGAGATCCTGCGCGAGGCGCGCCAGTTCGACCCGCGCGAGTACCGCGTGGTGGCTTCCCCCAAGGTGATCGAGCTGTTCCTGGACGAGGAGAGCCAGCACCTGGCCGGCCTGTCGGACTTCATCGGCAAGACCATCTCGCTGCAAAGCGAGAGCGCGATGGGCCAGGAGCAGTACGACATCGTGCTGCTCTAAGGCAGCAGCTCGGCGGTTTTCAGCGGCCGCGAGGCCAGCACGGCCATGGCCTGATCCAGCACCCGCTGCGGCGTGATGTCCACCAGGCAATCACTGCGGCTCTGGCGGTGGTCTTCGCAGCCGGCGCGGCCACAGGGAACGCAGGGCAGGGCGCTTTGCAGCACGGTCACGTTGCCCACCTGCTGCACTTCCACGGACCGTGCGAAGGCCGTGGGCCCGCCCGCCTTCGCGGGCCAGGGCGCCCAGCGGATCGGGTTGGTCGGGCCCAGGATGGCGATCACGGGCACGCCCGTGGCCGCAGCCAGGTGCGAGACCGATGTGTCCGGCCCGATGTAGAGCGCGGCCCCCTGGAACAGCGTGACCAGCTGGTTGAAATCGAGCAGCCCGGACACATCCAGCACCCGCGGCGAGGGCGCCAGAGCCCGCAGCGGCGCCACACAGGACTGATCGCGCTCGGCGCCGCTGCCGGTCAGTACCACCTGGCGCCCCTGGTCCAGCAGCGCAAGCACCAGTTTCTCGAAATGCGCCAGGGGCCACTGCTTGTAGGGCCACATGGAGGGCGCATGAATGACCACGGCGCCGGGCTGAACTTGTTGCTGGAGGGCAGGGGGCAAAGGCGCCGCGGACGGGGGGACGACGCGCGTCGCGGCCGCGTCACCCGGCGCCATCCAGGGGTCAAGCAGCGATCGCTTTTCGGTCGTCACGTGCACGCCGCCCAGATCGCCCGCCGCCACGACCACGTGATCGAGCAAGGCCCGCTTCCACCAGTTGCTGCCACTCTCGGCGGGGATCACGCCGCAACGCCGGCGAGCGGCGATCCATCCCATGAGGTGGGCGCGGTCGCCCGGGTCGGTCACCACGGCCAGGTCGTACTGCCGCCACAGCCGCGCCACCAGGGCGCGAAGGCCCGACCAGCGCAGGCCGGCCGGTGTTTCGATCAGGGTGTCCACATCCGGGTTGCCGCGCAGCATGCCCAAGGTGCCCTGGAAGCCCAGCACATCGATGCGCGCCTGCGGCCAGCGCTTGCGCACCTGGCGAATCAGCGGCGTGGTGAGCAGCACATCGCCGATCTGCCGGGTGGCGATGATCGCGACCCGCCGGACGTCGATCGAGGTACGGGGGCAAGGGGCTGCATGCCTGGTTTCGGCAAGAAGCCAGGCAAGCAGGGCCATGTACAGGTGGCCCTCGACGAAATCCATCAACAACGAGTTGAAGAGGCTGGCGACGGCGAAGGCCAGCACCACGCCCGCGAGGGGGCCACCGACTTCCGGGCGAGCCCGCAGCGCTTCCCGAAACGCCAGCCCCAGCCAGCCGGCGAACAGCGCGAGCGCAACGACGCCGCCGCCGATCAGTTGCATCAGGTACTCATTGTGGGGATTGCTGGAGCGAATCCACTCCGACTGGAGATGCGCACGGCCGACGGGGTCGGCGCCGTACCGGGCCTGCGCGGCGCGCTCGTGCGCCTTCGCGTAGTTGGCGAAGCCCACACCCGCCACGGGATTCACGCTGGCGAGATCGGTGGCCAGGCGCAGCAGGTTCACGCGTATGCGCGTGGGCGTGAGGGGCTCGTCGGCACCCGCCCGAAAGGCACCCTCGACAGTTTCCTTGATGCGGCCTTCCACGGCCGACGAACTCATCGCCAGTGCCAGCACCAGGAACGGGCAGGCCACAGCGGCCAGCCAACGCCAGCGCTTTGGGCTGTGCAGCCAGGCCGCGCAGGACGCGAGCACCACCAGCACGACATGCCCGGTGCGCCCATCGACGGCGAAGAGCACTGTGAGCGCGAGAAAGGCGGCCAGGGCCCGCGCAGGCCAGGGCCGCGCGGCGCCGCGGGCGCGCATCAGCACCACGAAGGCGCAGACCGCCATGGCGAAGCCGGCCGAGATGCGGCGGGTCGCCAGCACCTGGTGCAGGCTGGCCTGCACCAGGGCGCCCCAATGCACCAGTGCCAGCAGCACGGCACCCGTGACCAGCGCCCGCAGGAACATCAGCCGATGCCGGGCGTCTTGCATCATCACCAGCAGCAAAGGCGCGAACAGCAACTCGTGATACCGGTTGACGGTCTGCAGCGAAACTTGGGTCCAGCCGGAATTCCAGACTGTGTGCACGCCGATGAACGCCAGCAGCGCCAGCCCGCAGGCCATGACGGGTTCGCGCCAGGGCGCCTGGCGCCAAAGGGCCGGGGCCCGAACGAGCGCGAGTACCAGCAGAAGGCCCAGCGCGATGGACACGCCTGCGGAGGAGAAAGGCAGAAAGAAGCCGAGCGCCACCAGCGCCACGCAGACCATGCCCTGCCACGCCCGAGGCGCGGGGTGGCTGGAGGATGGTGCCGCGGGGGGCGAGAAACCCATCGTCATGCGGCGGCGAACTGCAGCGCGTGCAGCCGGGCATAGAGCCCGCCGCGCGCCAGCAAGTCCGCATGGCTGCCTTGTTCCACCAGGCGGCCCTGGTCAAGCACCACCACACGGTCGGCATGTTCGACCGTGGAGAGCCGGTGCGCGATGATGAGCGTGGTGCGGCCGGCCATGAGGTGCTGCAGGGCCTCCTGCACCAGGCGTTCGGAGACGGTGTCCAGCGCCGAGGTCGCCTCGTCGAGGATCAGCACCGGCGCATTCTTGTACAACGCCCGCGCGATGGCCAGGCGCTGGCGCTGGCCACCCGACAGCGACATGGCGTTGTGGCCGGTCACCGTCTCCAGCCCTTCGGGCAGCGCGGCGACCAGTTCGTGCAGGTTGGCGGCCTTCACGCAATCGGCAAGCCGCCGCGGATCGGGCGGGCTGCCCATGGTGATGTTGGCCGCCAGTGTGTCGTTGAACATCACCACGTCCTGGCTCACCAGCGCGAACTGGCTGCGCAGGGTGTCCAGGCGCCACTCGGCCACGTCATGGCCGTCCAGCAGCACGCGTCCTGCCGTGGGGAGCACGAAGCGGGGCAGCAGGTTGGCCAGCGTGGTCTTGCCCGAACCTGAAGGCCCGACCAGCGCAACCACCTGCCCGGGCTCGACGGCGAGCGTGACCCCGTCGAGGGCCGGCGCCGCGTCGTCGCGATAACGCACGCTGACGCCTTCCAGCTCGATGCGGCCGTGGGCGCGCCCCGGCGCATGGCTGCCGCCTGCTTCGGCGGGCGTCTTCTCGATGAGGTCGATCGCGCGCTGCACGGCGGCCAGGCCGCGCGAGATCGGGTTGGCCACCTCCGAGAGGCGCTTGATCGGTGCGATCAGCATCAGCATGGCGGTGATGAACGAGGCGAACGTGCCCACGGTGATGCCGTCCCGGCTCTGCCAGAGGGCGATGCTGATGACCATGGACAGCGCGGCCGCCGCCAGCATGTGGGTGAGCGGCGTGACCGAGGCCGAGGCCACCGCGGTCTTCATGGCCAGCCGGCGCAGCGCCGTGCTCAGCCCGGCGAAGCGGCCGGCCTGCAGGGCCTGGGCGCCGTGCAGGCGCACCACCCGCGCCGCCAGCACGTTTTCCTCGACCACGTAGGCGAGGTCGTTGGTGGCCGTCTGGGTGGACCGGGCGATGCGATAAAGGCGCCGGGACACCGTCCGGATCAGCAGGGCGACCCCGGGCACGATCAGGAAGACGATCAGCGTCAGCTGCCAGTTCAGGAACAGCAGGTAGGCCAGCAGCGCGATCAGCGCGACGCTGTCCTTGAGCAGGCCGATCACGGCGTTGACCAGCAGCGTCGCGCCGGTCTGGACCTCGAACACGACCGTGTTGGACAGGGCCGTGGCGTTCTGCTCGCGAAACAGCGCCAGGCGCGCATCGAGCAGGCGCGCGAACATGTCGCGGCGCAGCGCCTGCAGGCCGTCCTGCGTGATCTTGGCCAGGGCCACATCGGCCATGAAGCCCGCGGTGCCGCGCACCGCGAAGAGCAGCAACAGGCTGGCAGGCACCATCCACAGGGAAATGCCGCCGGGCACGAAGCCGCGGTCGAGCAGTGGCTTCATCAGGGCCGGCAACAGGGGCTCGGTGGCCGAAGCGACGATGGTGGCCAGCACGGCGAGGGCCCAGGCTCCGCGCGCCCGGCCGAAGTAGGGAGCGAGCCAGCGCAGGGCGGCCGTGTCCAGGCGGATCATGGCGAGCCGGGCCGCACCGGCAGGCGGGCGGTTCCACGGCGGCTTCCATGGCGGCTGAATGTGAGCAACGAGCGAACCCTCATAATCTTGACGAACCCCAAATTATCTTCGAGTTGCCCGAGCAAGCCCTTGGCCCCGAGCCTGTCCGTCATCGTCATCACCCACAATGAGTCAGCCCGTTTGCGGGCCTGCCTGACATCGGTCGCCTTCGCCCGCGAGGTGGTGGTGGTGGACAGCGGCAGCACCGACGACACGGTGGACATCGCCCGCGCCATGGGGGCACGGGTGAGCCAGACGCCCGACTGGCCCGGTTTCGGCCCCCAGAAAAACCGCGCGCTGGACCTGGCGACCGGCGATTGGGTGCTGTCCATCGACGCCGACGAACGGGTGACCCCGGAACTGCGCGACCAGGTCCAGGCGGCCATGGCGCTCGGCGCGTTCGCCGCCTACGAGGTGCATCGCCGCTCCAGCTATTGCGGCCAGTACATGCTGCACTCCGGTTGGTACCCCGATCGCATCGTGCGGCTGTTTCGGCGTGGCAGCGCGCGCTTTTCCGACGATCTCGTGCACGAGAACCTGCGTGTGCAGGGGCCGGTGGGCCGCCTCGATGGCGAATTGCTGCACGAGAGCTATGCCGACCTCGAGTCGGTGCTGGACAAGCTGAACCGCTACTCCACGGCCGGGGCGCGGTCGCTGCACGCCAAGGGTGTCAAGGGCTCGCTGGGCAAGGCCGTGGGACACGGGCTGTGGGCCTTCGTGCGGACCTACCTGGTCAAGCGCGGCTTCCTGGACGGTCGCCTGGGGCTGGCCCTGGCGATCTCCAATGCCGAGGGCACCTATTACCGCTACCTCAAGCTGTGGCTGCTGCAGCGCCAGGCCGGCCCGGGCCTGTCCTCGCGGCCATGAAGGTCGGCTTCGTCGTTCTCACCTACAACCGGCCGGATGCCGCACTGGCGGTGCTGCGCGGCCTGGCGCTGCAATGCCCCGCGGATGCCGTGGTGGTGGTGGCCGACGACGGCTCGCGCCCGGAAAACGTGCAGGCGCTACGCAGCGGCATGCCGGCCTTCGCCTGCCCCGTGCGCCACGTCTGGCATCCCGACGAGGGCTTCACCGCCGCGCGCGCGCGCAACCTGGGCGCCCGCGCGGCACAGGCCGATTACCTGGTCTTCCTGGACGGCGACTGCGTGCCGGCCCCGGGTTTTGTGGCGCACCACCTGCGCCTGGCCGAAGCCGGCTGCTTCGTGAATGGCAGCAGGGTGCTCCTCGGCGAAGGGCTGTCCGGGCGGGTCGTGCGCGGCGAAGTGCAACTGCCCGCGCTGCGTCCGCGCGACTGGCTGCGGCTTCGCCTGGCCGGCGAAGTTAACAAATTGACGCACCTTCTTTACTGGCCCGCTCGCATGGGCCGTGTAGAAAGCAGGTTTCGCTGGAAGGGAATCCGCAGCTGCAACTTCGGCGTCTGGTATGGTGACTTCGAGGCCGTGAACGGCTTCGACGAAAGTTTCAAGGGGTGGGGCCACGAAGATGCCGACCTGGTGCTGCGCCTGCACCAGTGGGGCTGCCGGCGCAAGAATGGCTTCATGGCCACGGAAGTGTTCCACCTGTGGCACCCCGAGAACAGCCGCGGTGAAGAGGCGGGCAACCGCGACCGGGTTCTGCAGCGCATGCAAGGCAAAATCACCCGCGCGCAACTCGGGCTGGCCGAAGCCGGCCTGAGGGACAACGCGGTGGTGACGGAACTGAATCGTTGATGGAGAGACCAAGAAGCATGAATATTCCTGCGCAGTGGCGGCGACGCCAGATGGTGGGCCTGTTGGGTGCGGCGGCGCTGCCGGCGTTCGCGCAGTTCCGGGTGGAGGTGACCGGCGTGGGCCTGACCCAGTTGCCCATTGCCATCGCCCCTTTTCGCGGCGAGGTCCAATCGCCCCAGAAGATCTCCGCCATCATCCAGGCCGACCTGGAGCGCAGTGGCCAGTTCCGCGCCATCGATGCCGCCGGCGCCACGCTGGACGAAACCAGCCGCCCCGACGTGACGCCCTGGCGCCAGAAGGGCGCCGATTCACTGGCCGTGGGCAGCGTGACGCGCCTGGCCGATGGCCGCTTCGATGTGCGCTTCCGGCTGTGGGACGTGGTCAAGGGGCAGGACCTGGGCGGCCAGAGCTACGCCATCGCCGCGGGCGACCTGCGCCTGGCGGCCCACCGCATCGCCGACTTCATCTACGAGAAGCTCACCGGCGAGAAGGGCGTGTTCTCCACCCGCATCACCTACGTCACCAAGACCGCCAACCGCTACAACCTGTGGGTGGCCGATTCCGATGGCGAGAACGCCCAGTCCGCGCTGGCCAGCGGCGAGCCGATCATCTCGCCGGCCTGGTCCGCCAACGGCGCGCAGATCGCCTATGTGTCGTTCGAGTCGCGCAAGCCCGTGGTGTACGTGCATGACGTCGCCACCGGCAAGCGCCGCCTGATCGCCAACTTCCGCGGCTCCAACAGCGCTCCGGCCTGGTCGCCGGACGGCCGCACCCTGGCCGTCACGCTCAGCCGCGACGGCGGCTCGCAGCTGTACACCATCGATGCCAATGGCGGCGAGCCGCGCCGGCTGACGCAGTCCGCGGGCATCGACACCGAGCCGGTCTATTCGCCCGATGGACGCAACATCTTCTTCGTGAGCGACCGGGGTGGCGCACCGCAGATCTACCGCATGCCCGCCAGCGGCGGCAGCCCGGAACGCGTCACCTTTACGGGGAGTTACAACATCTCCCCCGCCTTGAGCCCAGACGGCCGATGGCTCGCCTACATTTCCCGCATCGGGGGTGTTTTCAAGCTCCAGGTGATGGAGTTGGGCAGCGGCACCGTCACCAGCATCACCGACACCAGCGCCGACGAAAGCCCAAGCTTTGCGCCCAATGGCCGGCTGATCGTCTATGCCACGCGGCAAAATGGACGCGAAGCGCTGATGACGTCCACGCTGGATGGCAAGATCAAGGCTCGCCTGGCGGGCCAGGGTGGCGACATCCGCGAACCGGACTGGGGCCCTTTCCAGAAATGACACGAATGACACGAACGAAACTCTCAGGAGGTACTTGGATGTTGAAACGCATGTTCCTGGCTTTGGCCGTTGCACTGGCGGTGGCAGGCTGCTCCAGCGTGAAACTCGATGATGTGCCGGTCGAAGACCGGACCGGAAGCGCAGTCGGCACGCAGCCGGGCGGCCCCGGCGGCGCCCAGAGCACCGTCACACCGGTAGTCACCGATGGTGGTGCCACAACGGCCGCTGGTCCGGTCAACGTCGCGCGACTCGTCTATTTTGATTACGACAGCTACGTGATCAAGCCGGAATTCCAGTCGCTGGTCGAGGCGCATGCGCGTTTCCTCAAGGCCAACACGGGCCGCCGTATTTCCATCGAGGGCCACACCGACGAGCGCGGGGGCCGCGAGTACAACCTGGCCCTGGGCCAGCGCCGCTCCGAAGCCGTGCGCCGCGCCCTCGGGTTGCTGGGGGTGGCCGACAACCAGGTCGAGGCCGTGAGCTTCGGCAAGGAAAAGCCCGCCGCACCCGGCAGCGACGAAGCGTCCTACGCGCGCAACCGCCGCGCCGAAATCGTCTACCGTTGATGGGCGCCGCAAGCTTTCACCCGTTCTCATGGCGCGCGGCCGGCGTGGCCGTGCTGGCCGCCCTGTGCCTGGGCGCCGCCTCCACGGCCGGCGCGGCGCTGTTCGAGGACGACGAGGCGAGGCGCGCCATCCTGGAACTGCGCCAGCGCTCCGAGGCCCAGCGCCTGGAGGCCCAGCGGCAGGCCGAAGAGCTGCGCCAGGAAAACTCGCAGTTGCGGCGCAGCCTGCTGGAGCTGCAGACCCAGATCGAAGCCTTGCGCGGCGAAATCGCGCGCATGACGGGCCAGAACGAGCAGATGCAGCGAAGCCTGGCCGACGTGCAGCAGCGGCAAAAGGACATCGCGCAGGGCGTCGATGAGCGCCTGCGCAAGGTGGAGCCGTCCAAGGTCTCCGTGGACGGCCGCGAGTTCATCGCCGACCCGGCGGAAGCGCGCGACTTCGAAGCCGCCCTGGCGGTGTTCCGGCGCGGCGAGTTCCCTGGGGCCCAGACCGCCTTCGCCGACTTCATCAAACGCTACCCGCAAAGCGGCTTTCGGCCCACGGCGCTGTTCTGGCTGGGCAACGCGCAGTACGCCAATCGCGATTACCGTGGCGCCATCGGCAACTTCCGCGCACTGCTGGCGGCTTCGCCGGAGCATCCGCGCGCCCCGGAAGCCGTGCTGTCCATTGCCAACTGCCAGATCGAGCTGAAGGACAACGCCGGCGCCCGCCGCACGCTGGACGAACTGGTCAAGGCCTATCCGCAATCCGAAGCGGCCGGCGCGGCCAAGGAACGCCTGTCCCGCCTGCGTTGACAAGGGCGCGCCGGGCCGACGCCGGCGCGCGGAACGCATCGCCACCTAGAATCGGGCGCATGTTCGCGTCCGATCTCCTGTGACCCATCTCGACGAAACCGCCGACCTGCAGCGCCGCTTCGGCGGGCTGGAGCGCCTCTTTGGCGTCACGGGCGCCGCCGCCATCCGCAACGCCCACGTGGCGGTGGTCGGCATCGGCGGTGTGGGTTCCTGGGCAGCCGAGGCCCTGGCGCGCAGTTCGGTCGGTGAGATCACCCTGATCGACCTGGACCACGTGGCGGAATCCAACATCAACCGGCAGATCCACGCCCTGGGCAGCACCATCGGCAAAGCCAAGGTGCAGGCCATGCACGAACGCATCCTGGAGATCAACCCGGGTTGCGTGGTGCACGGGGTCGAGGAATTCGTGGAGCCGGAGAACTGGCCGCAGCTGCTGCCGCCCGGCGTGACGGCCATCATCGACGCCTGCGACCAGGTCAAGGCCAAGACGGCCATGGCCGCCTGGGCGCTTCAGACCCGCACGCTGTTCGTCTCCGTGGGCGCGGCCGGCGGCAAGCGCCTGGCGCACAAGGTGGACCTGGACGACCTGGCCAACACCACCCACGACCCGCTGCTGGCCCAGCTGCGCTACCGCCTGCGCAAGTTTCACGGCGCTCCGCGCGAAGGCCGGAAGATCGGTGTGGCCTGCGTTTTCAGCCGCGAGGCCGTGGCCCCGCCTGACGCCTCCTGTGCCATCGAGGGCGACGGCTCGCTCAACTGCCACGGCTACGGCTCAGTAGTGAGCGTCACTGCGACTTTCGGCCAATGTGCGGCCGGCTGGGTGCTGGACCAGCTTGCAACGAAGAAACAGCCGATTACATAGATATAATCGTAGGCTTTGCTGCAGCGCTCAGGCGAAACTGCGGCAAAAGGCGCCCGAAAGGGCGTGCGTGTGGGACGTTAGCTCAGTTGGTAGAGCAGCGGACTTTTAATCCGTTGGTCACAAGTTCGAATCTTGTACGTCCTACCAGATTTTCAGAGGGACAGGCTGTCATGGTCTGTCCCTCGTTTCATTTTGGGTATCCAAAGCGAAACCCTGCAACACATTGTCCAGCTACCCGCCCGCTGTAGCTCGTGGGTGGGAGTGCAGTGGGCCGCCTGCGCATCAATCTGGAGCGCTACCTGCTCGGCATTGCTCTTGCGAGCTGTAACCTTCAACGCCAAAGGCAATTGGCCCTCACCCTATCGGCAACTAGGCGGAAACTACAAGTTCCTGGACCAAATTGTCCATGCGCGCGGCGTGTGCGTACCCGCCGATTCTAGGAGTACCTCAATGAGCGAGAGCGTTGTACTCAAGTTCGCCGCAATCGTGGGTGGCATCTTCGGCCTGGCCCTTGTGTTCATGCCGAACGGGCTTGCAGCGATGTATGGAGCGCCGCCCATGAATGCTACTGGCGTCTATAGCTCGATGCTTTATGGTGGCACCTTTATTGGCTTTGCGGCAATGAACTGGGCGGCCAGCAGCGCAAACGCGGCGGGCCAGAGACGCTACGTGATACTAGGAGATCTGGTCGCAAATTTCGCTGGGTTGCTGATTGCCCTCAGCAGGCAATTTACGTCAGACGCGGCCACCGAGGCGGGTTGGATTAACGTTGGGCTATTCCTGCTCTTTGCTGCGTTGTTCGCTTATCTTCATTTTTGGCCGCAAGGCGGCACGCGCGTCGA
>DATILF010000268.1:0-21749 GCA_035476755.1 Ramlibacter sp. | reverse complement strand
GCCGTAGCGGTTGACGAACAGCCGCTCGGCAGCCGGGCGCGGCTGCCGCTGAAGCAACTCACTCAGCAACTTGGCCGTCTCCGGCCACAGCGGGCAAATTCGTTCCTTGCGTCCCTTGCCGAGAAGCCGCACGCTGCTCGGCAAGGGACGCAAGGAACGAATTTGCCCGCTGTGAAGGCATGCTCACCTCGCAACGGCAATTGGTGGAGCTGGCCGCGCGCACCAGAAAATACGGCCTGGGCCGGGTGGAAGGAAACTATTTCCCAGGGATCAATGCGCTGAGTGCTCCCGTCTTCAATCACGACGGACTCGTCGTATGTGTGCTCACCGTTCTCGGGCCGGAAGCCTCACTTGATGTGTCCTTGGCAGGTGCGCCTGCCAAGGCATTGCTGGCACATTCGGGCCGTCTCTCAGAGGCGCTTGGCTATGCCAACCTCGGCAGATAGGCTCATGGCGCAAACCCGGTCGAATACTGGCATTTGAGGAAGTCGACGAATGCCGCGACAGCTCGGGGCACATGAGCGGCATAGGGCCTGACCGCATACAGGTACTCACCGAACGACTCAACCGGTCGCCAATCGGGGAGAACTTCAACCAGGCGCCCGGATTGCAATGCCGACTGCACGCTGAAGTCGGGCAGTAGCGCAATCCCAAGGCCGGCAAGGGCAGCGTCGCGGAGCGCTTCGCTGTTGTTGGCGGCGAAAGGACCCGACACGCGAACCGTGACCCGCCGTTTGTCCAGGGAGCGACTGCGCTGCTTCACTGCCACGAAGGTCCATGTGGGCGCACCTTGCGCTCGCGGGTAGTAGAGGCAGTCACGTTCTTCCAATTCCTCGGGTGAGCGAAGCTGGCCGGCTTTTTTCATATGCGCCAGGCTTGCTACAAGCACTGAACGGGTGGGGGCGAGAGTCCATGCCACGTGTGTCTCCGGTGGACTCGCGGTGTGCCGCAACGCAAGATCGAAACCGTCCTTCGACAGCGAGCGCAGTTGATCGGACAATTCCAGCTCGATGCGCACATCGGGGAACGATCGCAGGAATTCGGGAATTCGATGAACGAGTTGCTGGCGCGAGAAAGCGACAGGAGCCGTGACGCGAAGCAGGCCGCCGGGCGTCTCGGCCGAGTCGCGCACACCCGTGAAACTGTTTGCAATCTGTTCGAAGGCGCCGCGCGTACTCTCGACCAGTCGTTCGCCAGCCTCCGTCAAGTGAACGCTGCGCGTTGTCCTGCGCACGAGGGCGACTCCGGCGGCCCGTTCCAGTTCCGCGATGCGCTGGCTCATGGCCGCCTTGCTGACGCCCAGGCGCTGGGCCGCGGACGTGAAGCTGCCCTGGGTGCTCAGCACGGTGAGCCAATGCAGGTTCGTCCACAACGCCTCGGTTTGATGCTTTTCCATCGCCCTATTGTTCATCAATACGAACAGTCATTTCAAGCCTTAGGCCTGTTCAATGAACAAAACTCTCCCTAGACTGCCTCCATCCCTTCCCGTCCACTTACCGAGGTATCGAATGCAAACCCCCTTCCAAAGCACCGCTGAAGTCGCGCATTTCATTCATGGCCGAGCATTCCAGGGCGACGGCCGCCGCACACAAGCCGTCTTCAACCCCGCGACCGGCATGCAGGCTCGCAAGGTGCGACTGGCCGAAAAGTCCGACGTCGAAGCCGCGGTGCAAAGCGCAATGTCCGCCTTTCCCAAATGGGCTGACACCCCGCCGATCCGGCGGGCGCGAGTGATGCTGAAGTTCCTTGAGCTGATCAATCGTCGCAAGGACGAGCTCGCCGCCATCATCACGGCGGAACATGGCAAGGTGTTCTCCGATGCGCAAGGTGAAGTCAGCCGCGGCATCGACATCATTGAATTCGCATGCGGCATTCCCCAACTCCTCAAGGGGGACTACACCGACCAGGTCTCCACGGGCATCGACAACTGGACGATGCGCCAACCGCTGGGGGTCGTCGCAGGCATTACGCCCTTCAACTTCCCCGTCATGGTGCCGTGCTGGATGTTTCCCGTCGCCATCGCTGCAGGGAATTGCTTCATCCTGAAGCCGAGCGAACGCGATCCTTCGGCATCGCTGTTCATGGCGCAGTTGCTGAAGGAGGCGGGCCTTCCCGACGGCGTTTTCAACGTGGTTCAAGGCGATAAGGTCGCCGTCGACACACTGCTCGAGCACGTGGACGTGAAGGCGGTGAGTTTCGTGGGATCGACGCCGATCGCGAACTACATCTACGAGACGGGTGCCAGGCACGGCAAGCGGGTCCAGGCGCTCGGAGGCGCCAAGAACCACATGGTCGTGATGCCGGACGCGGATGTCGACCAAGCGGTCGATGCCCTCATCGGCGCAGGCTACGGGTCCGCGGGCGAACGTTGCATGGCCATTTCCGTGGCTGTGCTGGTGGGTGACGTGGCAGACAAGGTTGTCCCGAAATTGGCCGAACGGGCCAAGGCGCTGCTCATCAAGAACGGCATGGAGCCCGACGCGGAAATGGGCCCGATCGTCACCAGACAGGCTCTCGAACGGATCGAGGGGTACATCGGCCTTGGGGTGCAAGAGGGGGCCGAGCTTGTGGTCGATGGCCGGGGTCTGAAGGTCCCCGGACATGAAGGCGGCTTCTTCACGGGTGGTACGTTGTTCGACAAGGTCACGCCGGAGATGCGCATTTACAAGGAAGAGATCTTCGGGCCGGTACTGGCTTGCGTGCGCGTCAAGGACTTCGCCGGAGCGGTCGAGTTGATCAATGCCCATGAATTCGGAAACGGCGTGGCCTGCTACACCCGCGATGGCAATGTGGCGCGTGAGTTCTCGCGCCGGATCCAGGTCGGCATGGTCGGCATCAACGTGCCGATCCCGGTGCCCATGGCCTGGCACGGCTTCGGCGGCTGGAAGAGAAGCCTGTTCGGCGACATGCACGCGTACGGCGAAGAAGGCGTGCGCTTCTACACCAAGCAGAAATCGATCATGCAGCGCTGGCCCGAAAGCATTGGCAACGGCGCCGAGTTTGTCATGCCCACCGCCAAGTAACTCGGCCTGGAACCGATTGCCAGCAACTACTTCGCCCGCTGAAACCCGGCCATTTATCCGCGTTGCTCCAGTACCTCGACCATGCATCGCCCCTTGGCCACGGTTTCCGCCCACTCGGCCGCAGGGTCTGAGTCGGCCACCACGGCGCCGCCAAACTGCAGCATCACGCGCCCGTCTGCAACGACGGCCGTGCGGATGACGACTGACAGATCGATGTTGCCACGGCAGTCCAGATAGCCTATTGAGCCGGCATACAAGCCGCGGCGCACCGGTTCGAGAGCCTCGATGATCTCCATCGCCTTGAGCTTCGGCGCGCCGGTCATCGAACCCGGGGGCCAACAGGCGCGCAACAGCTGATCGATGCCGCAGTCCCTACGCAATTGCGCGCGCACCGTGGACACCATCTGCCACACGCTGGCGTAGGGCTCCAGCGCAAACAGTTCGGGCACGTGCACGCTTCCGATCACCGCCACGCGGCCCAGATCGTTGCGCATGAGGTCGACGATCATGACGTTTTCCGCGCGGTCCTTGGGGCTTGCGGCGAGCCATTGGCGCCGCGTGGCGTCTTCGGCAGCGCAGCCGCCTCGGGCCACCGTGCCCTTGATCGGGCGCGCCTCGAGCTGGCTGCCTCGCTTGTGGAGGAAGCGTTCCGGCGAGCAACTGGCGATGGCAAAGCCGGGTCCCTCCAGAAAGGCTGCAAAGGGTGCCGGATGGGCCGATACAAGATCCTCGTACAAAGCCCAGGCATCGCCCTCGAAGGCGCAATCCTCGCGTCGTGTCAGGTTGACCTGCAGCACATCGCCTTGCGCGATGGCCTCGCGGATGTTCGCCACGCCGTTCTCGAACTGTTCGCGCGAGGTGTTGAGAAGACGGGGTCCGGCGTGCCAACGACCTCGCTCGGGCAAGGGGCCACGTGCCCGCGCCAGCGCATGGTCCCAAATCTCGGGGCGCCCCTCCCGCGACCAGGGCCGCCGCTCGCAGGGACTGCGCAAGGTGGCCTGCCACCATTGGCCGCTCGGATGATGAAATGCGAGGACCTGATCCACCGCCATCCACCACTGCCGAGGCAGCGCCGGATCGCATCGGGCTCGTTCGGGCAAGCGCTCGACGTGGCGCGCGAGGTCGTAGCCCAGCACCCCCACCCAGCCACCGACAAAGTCCATACCATCGGGGCACTCGCCATCGACGCGGACGCTGCCGGGATGAACCGTGGCCACCGCCGCGAGCGCTTCGAAAGGATCGGCCCAGGAAGCAATCTCGCGGCCGTCCTGTTCCAGCCGGGTACGCGTCTCGTCTGTGTACAGTATGGCCAGCGCCGGCCCGGCGATGTAGGACCACTGGGCCTGGCGCGGCATGGGCAAAGCGCTTTCCAATAGCGCATAGGGCCCCAGGCCGCGCAGCCGCGCCATGGTCCCGCGTGGGCCGTCCGGCAGGGCCACCGGGCGAACCGTCACTTCAATCTCAATCATGTCTTCAATCACTCATCAACCACTCCAGCGTCAACGCTTCCATGACGCCGCGGAGCCGCCAGCGCAGGCCGCCCATGCGCGCAGTGTGCTGCAACTGCTGCTGGCCCAGGACGGATCGACCACCCGATTGTGCGAAACAATCGCGAAGGGGCCGATCGCGCTGCATGTCGTGGAACAGCGGATTGTGGACGAGGTCCCGGCCGAAGTCCGTGGCGCACTGGCCGGCGCGCGCTTCATGGAGCGCATCACCTGCCTGGCCGCGCATGGCCAGGTGATGATGGACAACCTCTCGTACATCGCGCTTGACGGCCTGCAGGCGGATGTTCGGCGCGACCTCGAAAGCGGCGTGATGCCCATCGGCCATCTGCTGTCGCGGATGTGGGTGCGCCGCTCGTTCCTGACTGCCTCGCCCAGGCTTTACGAGCGGCTCTGGGGAGCGGTCGGGCTGCCGGATGCCGAAGCCTCTCGCCTGTACTGCATCGTCACGCCCGAAGGCCCTCGCATGCTGATCGCGGAGACCTACCGCCGCGGGATGCTGATGGAGTGACCGCCCCACCGGAGCAAAGTCTTGCCGGCCTTGCCGTGCAGTCCCCTGTGACAGCGCATGCGCGGTTCAGGCCTTGGCGAGGCGCACTGCGTCCTCGAGGTCCGAGTGTTCGAACGCGGGCGCAAAGTCGTCGAGCTCTTGTGCGGACAGGCCGACGTCCTGGCTCGCGGCCAAATCGCGCCACTTCCGCACCGCCCGCGCGACTTCGCCCAGCACACGCCGCGCCTGTTCGGGCGTGAGTTGAAACCTGGCTGCCTGGTCGAGGAGTTGCCCTACGCTCACGATCGGGCCTGTGTCCTCGCTCAGCCAGGTCTTGGATTCCCGGTCCTTGTCGGGAAACGGGTTCACGTCGAAGGCAGGGGAAAGCCGCCACAGATTGCGCCCGACATACAGGAAACCGATGTTCTGCAGGTGGTCGTCGACGTTCGTGATCAGGTGATTGAACACCAGCCTGCGCCACAGTTGCCGGGCATCGGCGTTGAAGTCGATTGAACTGGAGCGCATCTGGTCGACGATTTCCGTATACGCACGATCGTCATTGCGACTGGCCTGCAGCAGCGCCGATCCCGACATGTAGGGAATGCGAGCCTGCGTGGACGTTCGGTCGAATCGACGCACGAGCGCCACGGCGGCTCCCTGCACAATCTCAATGCGCGCCTCGGCCGCCTCGATGCCGGCCAATCGGGCCAACTTCAGCGCCAGCACTTCTGCGCGAGTGACACTGCGCTCGTCCTGGACGCTGGGGAATTTTCCGATGGCCAACGCGCCGTCGTGGTCCAGGACCGTACATTTCGGACGCATGCCGCCAAGGGATGTTCCCTTGCCTTGCAAGTACTTCAGGTCCTCGGCGGTTTCCTGGCTCATCTCCAGCCGCCGTGACGCGCTCAGCACGCCTTCGAGCTCCAGCAATGGCGGGGTTGTCCTTTCGCCCTTCTCCGCGCTGCGCACGTAACGCTTTTCGGGCGTGCGCAAGCGCAGCGCTCCGATTCGACTGAAATCGTCGACCGCGCACAAGTAGTCGATCTCGGTCAGTTGCCTCAACGATGCGTCCGCCTTGCGTTGCCTGGCGTGGGCCCTGCCAATGACTCGGCGTCCCCACGCGTCGGGCTCCGTGTCGGCCAGCGCCAGGAAGAAAGGGGAGTCGTCTTTGGTAGGCGCCCTCCTCAGCTGGTAACCAGGATTGCGCGTCAGGTCCGCAGAAATGTCGAAGAACGCCGCATCTCTCAGCCACTCTTCCAGGTACGTGAACTGGGAGAACTCTCGCGGACCGTCTTTCACGTACACCAACTTGCCCACC
This sequence comes from Ramlibacter sp., assembly GCA_035476755.1. Classification (GTDB taxonomy): domain Bacteria; phylum Pseudomonadota; class Gammaproteobacteria; order Burkholderiales; family Burkholderiaceae_C; genus Ramlibacter. The sequence continues at coordinate 15,413 of DATILF010000268.1, read as the reverse complement.
GGCAGCGCTGCACTGCCAATGCAGACGTCCAGCTCGACTTTCGTCGAACCGGACCTGGCGCGCTTTTCCGGTACTTTGCCGTTCACCATGGCCTGCGTTCCGGGCGCGTTCGGTTAGAAAGCAACGGGCGGCCGGGTCTTCCCCGATGCTCTGACGCGCTGGGGCAACTGCTCGTCCATCAGAGCCAGTCCCACCGTGTCTTGAGACGTATCCAGCAGACCTTCAAGCTTGTCGAGCTCACCAAATACCTGCAGCGCCCGTGCAAGATGCTGCAAAGCCGTCCCGGGGTGCCCGCCCTCCATCCTGCGCACCGTGTTCACGGACGCCCCAATGCGAGCCGCCAAGTCCTCTTGAGACATGTGCCTGCGGCGTCGGGCCATGGAAACATTCTGGCCCAGGCGACGCAGCGCACGGTCAACAGGAAGAGGGATCGGACTCATCACTTAACCAATTAATATGGGCTTTTATTTAATTTAAGCAATCGAATATGGGTGACTATTCGGCAGATCGCCGCCTTTGTCAAGCTTACGCTTGATAAGAATCCATATTTGGATTCTTATCCTGGTTTAGATAATAAATATGGGCTCAAACGAGGCTGATTCGCTTGAGCCCATGAAAATGGTCGGCGACCAGGCCGCCTCGCCAAGTCAATCCATCGTGATGTGGGCAGCCTTGATGATCTTGGCGTACAGGGCCGAGTCGCCCCGCACGGTTCGGGCGAACTCCTGCGGCTTGTTGCCGACGGGCGTCAGCCCCAGCCCTTCGACGCGCGCCTTGTGCTGAGGCTGCTTCAGGATGCGTGCCGCTTCGTCGGAAAATTTCATCACCACCGCCGGCGGCGTCCCGGCCGGCATGAACATGCCGAACCAGCCATACGATTCGAAATCCTTGAATCCGAGCTCCGCGAAGGTGGGCACTTCAGGAAGCAGGCGGCTGCGCTGTGACCCAGTCGCTGCGAGCACCCGGACCTTTCCGGTCTTGAGATGAGGCGCCAGTGTCGCGGCGTCGACGAAACCGGCGGTGACCTGGCCGCCGATGAGATCCACAATCAAGGGCGCGGACCCCTTGTAGGGAATGTGCTGGATGTCGAGCCCTGCCTGCATCTTGAGCAGCTCACCCTGGATGTGCGCCGATGTGCCATTGCCGTAGGAGCCATAGCTGTACCTGCGTGGGCTGGCCTTGGTGATCGCGACGAACTGCCGAAAGTTGGCGGCCAGCGAGTCCGCCGGAACCACAAGAAAGCTGTTGGACCGCGCCACCTCGATCACGGGCACGAGATCCTTCAGGGGATCGAAGGGCATTTTGGCCATCATGGCCGGGAGCTGGGCCAGCGCCGTGATCCCCATCAGCACGGTGTGCCCATCGGGCGGCGCCTTGGCCACCAACTGTCCACCGATGTTGCCGCTGGCACCCGGCTTGTTTTCCACGATGACGCTGCCGCCCCAGGCCGTCTGCACTTCCTGGGCGATGAGCCGGGCCAGCGTGTCGGTAGCACCGCCCGCGGGATAGGGCACAACAATGCGAATGGGCCCGCTCGGATAGCTCGCCTGAGCCGCCGCGAAGCCGAAGGGGAGCGCCGCGGCTGCGGCGACGAAGGTACGGCGGCTCGTCTTGAGTGAATTCATGTGTGTCTCCAGTTCTAGGTGTAATGATCTTGGAACAGGCCCCGCAACTGGCACCAGCTGCCCTCCCGCTCATTGCCTGGAGGGTTCACGCCTGTCGGGCGCAAGAGTGCTTCGGACGCTGGGCCGTGGCAATCGCATTTCCGGCCAATCCGCTTGGCAGAAACGCTCATGAAGGCGCGGGTGGCGTTGCTATGACGCGACGGGCGCGCTGACTTGGCCCAGCTCCATGAGCGGCATGGCCTCTGCCGGTGTGAGCGGAAGCTGGAGTGTGAAGGTCGCGCCGTGGCCGAGCCCGTCGCTGTATGCCGTGAGGCTGCCACCCATTTCCCTGGCGGCCAGGGCACAGCTGTGCAGGCCGAAGCCGTGGCCCGTCTGGCGCGTGGTGAAGCCATGCGAGAAGAGCCGGGCCAGGTTTTCCGGCGCGATGCCCTGGCCGTTGTCCTGCACGCGAATGCGCAGCTGAGGCTTGTGGGCCTCATCGGCAAGGTCCACGTCCAGCGTGATCTGGTGCGCGCGGCCCTGCACCCCGATCAGGGCATGGCTGGCGTTGCCGATCAGGTTGACAAGGATCTGCAGCAGGCGCCGTTTGTCGAGCAGCAGCGGCGGCAGCGGGGCGACGTGCTTGACCACGGAGACGGGCTGGAGCGCCATCAAGCCGGCATTCATGCGCAAGGCCTCGTCCAGCAGGTCATCGATGCCGACCGCCTCGGCGACCGTGGACGTGCCGGCATAGGCCTGCTGGGTGGCCACGATGTCCTTGATATGGTCCACGCTGCGGATGAGCAGCGCCAGCTCTTCGAGGACGCTTCGCCGCTCCGTCTCCAGGGCGTCGGCCAGTTCGGCCAGGTAGCCCGGCAGCAGCTTGCCCCTGTCATCGCGGGTGAGGAAGACGTCAAGATCCGCCGCGCGCTCGTTCATCAACCGCACGGCCCTGGTCAGGCCCTCGGCCTTGGAGTCGTGGATCCAGGTGCTGAGCAGGCTGGCCGAAACGTTCACGCTGTTGAGCACGTTGCCCACGTTGTGCAGTACGTTGTTGGCGACCTCGGCCATGCCGGCCTGGCGCGACTTGTCGCGCAGCTCCGCCTGCATCCGGCCCAGGCGCAGCACGGCACGCACACGGGCCTTGAGTTCAAGCGGGGAAAACGGCTTGGCGATGTATTCGTCGGCGCCGCCCTCCAGGCCGGCAACGCTGGCGTCGATCCCGCCGCGGGCGGTCAGCAAGATCACCCGCACATGCGAAAAGGCGGCGTGGGCCCTGATACGCGCGATCAGGCCCAGACCGTCCAGGTTCGGCATCATCACGTCCGAGACGATGAGGTCGACCGGATGGCTCTGAAGCAACCCCCAGGCCAGTTCGCCGTCAGCCGCGCTCACGACATCGCATTCGTCTTCCAGCAGTTCCGTGACATACGCCAGAATGTCCGGCGAGTCATCGACCACCATGACCTTGTCGCGTTCCGCGTGCTTCCCGCGCGGCCCGTGCCGCCCCGCGGGAACGGCGGCCGTGGACTGGTTCTCGTCCAGGCGCAGGCGGCGCAACGCGGTGTCGATGGCCGTCCGCGGCGAGGCCGGTCGGGCTTCGGCCTGGCTCGCCGGCAGCGCGCGCTGGTCTTCGTTGCGCGGCAAACGCACGAAGAACCGCGAGCCGCGCCCCGGCTCGCTCTCCACGCCCACAATGCCGCCCATCAGTTCGACCAGTTCCTTGACCAGCGCCAGACCGATGCCGGTGCCGCCGTAGTGGCGCGTGGCCGCCGGGTCCACCTGGGAAAAACGCTGGAACAGCAGCGGGAGCTTGTCCGCAGCGATGCCGATACCCGAATCCTGGACCGCGAATTCGAACTGGCCGTCCTCCAGCGCCTTCGCCGACAGTTCAATCGTGCCGCCGCGGGCGGTGAACTTGAGCGCGTTGCCCACCAGGTTCATCGTGATCTTCTCGAACAGCCTGGGGTCCAGGCCCACGCTGCCCAGGCCGGGGCCGACTTGCCAGCTCAGCACGCAGCCCTTGCGCTCGGCCACCTCCGCCGCATCGCCGGCCAGGAGACCGATGACCTGGCGCAGGTCCACCGTTTCCAGGCACAGCTGGAACTTGCCCGCCTCGGCCTTGGCGAAATCGAGAATATCGTCAACGCAATTCATCAGCAGCAGCGCGTTGCGCTGGACCCGGTTCACCTGCGCCCGCCAGTTCGCCGGCGGGTCTTCCACGGCCAGCAGTTGCTCGACCGGCGCCAGGATCATCGTGAGCGGCGTGCGCAGCTCATGGCTGACATTGGCCAGAAAGTCGGTCTTGGCCTGGTTCGCCGTCTCGGCGACGTCCCTGGCCCGCTCCAGTGCGCCTTCGAGTTTCTTGCGTTCGACAATTTCCGTCTGCAAGCCGCTGTTGGCCCGGGCCAGTTCGCGCGCGCGGCGCCGGTTGAGCAGCAGCGACCCCACCACCGCCGCGAACAAGGTGCTGATCACCATGCCGCCGACCAGGATGAGGCGGGCCTTCTGCACGTCGATGTTCGCCTCGAATGCCGGCAGCGAGTCGAAGCGCAAGGTCCATCGGCGTCCGCCCAATTCGAACGCCTCGTCCCCCGTGAAGGCGGGCGTGTGCCGGGTCTCGCCCGCGCCCTCCAGGGTGTCGTACATCAGGCCGGCCGCGGCGGTTGTGGCACCGTCGAAAATTCTCAGCTGGATGTCGGGCAGCGCCTCGGGGCCCAGAATGCCCTGCATCAGATCGCCCATGCGGAAGGTGGAGCAGACATGGCCGGCCAGCGCGGCGCGCCGCTGCGCGATCGTGGCAACCGCCGCGCCGTTGCTGAACACCGGCAAGCACATGACGAAGCCATGCTGGACGCCGTCGCCGGTTTCCTGCTCCAGCTTTACCTTGCCCGACACGGCGGGCAAGCCGGTGTCACGCGCGGTGTCCAGCGTCTGGCGCAGCGCCGGATCGGCCAGCATGTCATAGCCGAACACGCGCATGTTGCGCCAGTCGAAGGGCTCGATGTACACCAGCGGCGCATACTCGGCGCGTGCGCCGGCGGGGCGCACCGTGTAGTCCGGAAAACCTTCGGACCGAATCCCGCGCGCATGCGCCGGCAGCTGGGCCGGCACGATGCGCCTGGCGAAACCTATGCCCTGAAGGCCGAGAAAGTTCCTGTCGATCTGCAAGGTGCGCACATAGGCGCGCCAGTCATCGCGCGTCACGTCCGAGCTCGCCGCGAACAGGGCCACGGCGCCGCGCAGAACCTGCTCGTAGGCGAGCAAGCGCTGGGCAATCGCCGCCTGCGCCTCGGCGGACTTGTAGGCAAAGCGCTCGATGGCGATCTGCGCGTTCTGCAGCGTCGTACTGCGCCACATCCAGACCGTGGGCAGCATGAGCAGCGCGAACGCCAGCAGCGTCGCGAAGGCAACCTGCCGGTTGCCTCCCAGGATGGCCTTGGTGGTGGCGTTCAAGGGTGCTCGGCGATGTATCGGTCCACGTTGTCCCGGGTGGTCAGCGCGGCTGGTTGCAACTGGATCGCCGGGAGCTTTTTGCCGGCGATGAGTTGGAGCGCGGCGTCCAGACTCATCCGCCCCATCAGCTGGGTCTGCTGCGTCATGGTCGCGGCGATCACGCCGCTCTTGACCGCCTTGAGCCCGGCAATATCGCCGTCGAAGCCGACGATCAGGACCTTGTGGTCCAGCCGGGCGGTCTTCACGGCCTGGGCGGCACCCAGGGCCAGTGCATCGGCCCGTCCGAAGAAGACCGTGATCTTCGGATTCTGTTTCAGCATCGCCTTCGCAATGGCGAAGCCCTCGGCCTGGTGCCAGCCCCTGCTGTCCTGCTTGGCGACCACTTTCAGGCCGGTCGCCTGGGCCAGCGCCTCGTTGAAGCCCTTGTCGCGATCGAGTTCCGGTGTGGTGCCGAGCTGGCCCTGGATGATGGCAACCGAGCCCTTTCCCTGCGTCGTCTTGACGACGTAGTCACCCAGCGTGCGCGCGGCCGTGACGCTGTCCGTGGCGATGAAGGTATCGCCGGGAACGTCGGGCGGGTTGCGATCGACCGCGACCACCGGAATACCGGCCGCCTTGGCGGCCTTCACGGGCTCCCCGGCGGCGGCGGCGCCGGCTGGAATATAGATCAGCGCGTCGATCTTCTGCGCCAGCAAGCGCTTGACCTGGCTGAGCTGAACCGCCGGGTCGCCCTTGGCATCGACGGTGATGACCTTCACGCCCTTCTTGTGGGCGCTGGTTTCGACGGACTGCTTGATCTGGTTGAAAAAGTCCGCGTCGAGATTGGCTGCGGCCAGGCCGATGGTGATCGTGCGGGGCTGCTGCGCGGCAGCAAGGGGCGCAGCCAAGACGGCCGCGGCAAAGACGGCCGCCGCAGCCGTGTGGAGGTGGATTTTCATGATGAACCCATCGAAAAAGGGCGTCAGGAGCGAGGGCCGGGAATCGACCCTCCGATCCGCGCCGCTTCATGATCGCGTGCCGCAGCCATCGTGGCAACCATTTCCTGACACGGTCAAGCGATTTACGTTGAGCTCACTTCGTTCGACGCCGGGCGTACTCAATCAGCGCCTTCAATTTCGTGGGCTGATCGTGCCTGCTGGGGTAGTACAGATAGAAACCAGGAAAGGTCGGCGAGTACGAGGTCAGCACCCGCTTGAGCCGCTTGGCACGGATGTGCGGTAGCGCCAGTTCTTCGAAGACATAGGCCACTCCGACGCCCTCGAGCGCGGCTTCCACGCTGAACAGCGTGTCTGTGATGGTCAGGTTGCCCTTGACCTCGTACTCCACCAGCCGGTCACCCAACTGGAACTCCCATTTGTAGATCATCCCCGAGCCGCCGAAGCGCAAGCGAATGCAGTTGTGCCGCACGAGGTCGTCGGGGTGGCGAGGCGCGGGAAAGCGCCGCAGGTACTCCGGGGAAGCGACCACAGCCACAGTGACCGGCCCGCCGAGCGGGACCGCGACCATGTCGCGCTGCACGCTCTCACCCATGCGCACGCCTGCGTCGAACCCTTTCTCGACGATGTCGATGAAGCCTTCGTCATTGGCCAGCTCGAGCTGAACATGAGGGTTCTCCTGCAGGAAGCCGGCGAGCATCGGTTGCAGGACCATGGCCATGGCGACCCTGGCTGCGTTGAGACGCAACGTGCCCGAAGGCCGGCCTTGCAGCACGTTCATTTCCTCCCCGGCCGTGATCACCTCGCCCAGTGCCGGGCCGACCCGCGCCAGGTACGCCTCGCCTGCTTCTGTCAGGCTCACGCTGCGGGTGGTCCGATTGAGCAGTCGCACGCCCAGCCGCGTTTCCAGCTGACGTATGGCTTGACTGAGAGCCGAGGGAGAAATCTCCAGCTCCGCAGCCGCCGCGGTGAAGCCACGGTGCTCGGCCACCTTCCAGAACGCCATCAATCCATCCAGTTGCTTGAGCTTCATACTTTGAAGCATAGCTTCATAAGGCGTGCAGCGTTAAGCACTTTTTCTTTCTGGTGCCCGTCCCTACGATGCGAGACCGACCGAAGTTCCCACCCATCCGACCCACCGACCCTACGGAGAGCTGACCCACCATGAGCGCGCTCAACATCAACGGCCGAAATCACCAGATCGATGTCGACCCCGGCACCCCCATTCTCTGGGCCCTGCGCGACACCCTGGGAATGACCGGCACCAAGTTCGGCTGTGGTGCGGCACTGTGCGGCGCCTGTACCGTGCATCTGGACGGCCAAGCCATTCGTTCGTGCGTCACACCCATTTCCGCCGCCGAGGGCAAGAAGATCACCACCATCGAAGCAGCCACCAATGGCTCCGACCGTGTCGGGTCCGCCGTGCACGCCGCCTGGGTCAAGCACGATGTGGCGCAGTGCGGCTACTGCCAGAGCGGGCAAATCATGAGCGCCACGGCCTTCCTCAAGTCGCTGCCGCGCGGCAAGCAGCCCAGTCCCGCCGAAATCGACACCGCCATGGCCGGCAACATTTGCCGCTGTGGCACCTATGCCCGCATCCGCGCCGCGGTGACAGATGCCGCCAAAGCCATCGCCTGACTGAAAGACCCACCATGTTGCCCGCCATCGATTACCGTGAGTTACCGCGCGCCTTGCAGCACATGCTGGAGCGGGACCAACCCGACGAAGCCGTTTCGCTGCCGCGGCGCAGCTTCCTGAAGATGGCCGGCGCCAGCAGCCTGGCGCTCGGAGCCTTTCCGCATTTGGCTATGGCACAGGCCAATGGCGCCGGCCAGCCGACCGGCCTCAAACCGACAGAGCAGCCGTCGGCCTTCGTGCAGATCGCCGCCAATGGCGAGGTCACCGTGACCATCAACCGGCTGGAGTTCGGGCAAGGCGTGCAGACCGCCCTGCCGATGATCCTGGCGGAGGAACTCGATGCGGACTGGAAGCTGGTGCGCAGCCGGCATGGCTCGAGCGACGCCGCCTATGTGGACCCCCTCTTCGGCATACACCTGACCGGTGGCTCCAACTCGGTCAAGAACAGCTTCACGCAATACCGTGAGCTGGGCGCGCGTGCCCGGGCCATGCTGTTGGCCGCGGCGGCGGCACGCTGGAATGTGGACGCATCCACCTTGCGCACGCAGGCAGGCACCGTGCTGGGCCCGGGCGGCCGCAAGCTGGGTTACGGCGAGCTGTCCCAGGCCGCCATGGCCCTGCCCGTGCCTGAGAAGGTCACATTGAAGGACCCGAAGGACTTCCGCATCATCGGACGACCCACCACGCGCCTGGATGCCCGGGCCAAGAGCAGCGGGAGGCAGGACTTCGGCATCGACGTCCGCCTGCCCGGGCAGCTCACCGCGGTGGTGGCCCGTCCTCCCGTGTTCGGCGCCCGCCTGAAGTCGGTGGATGACAGCGCCGCACGCGCCATCAAGGGCGTGAAGGCCGTGCTTCGTGTGCCGCTGGACCGGGGGGCCGAAGGCATCGCGGTGATCGCCGACGGCTACTGGCCGGCCAAGCAGGGGCGCGACGCGCTGAAGCTGCAATGGGACACGGCCGCCGTGGAGAAAGTCGACAGCGACAAGCAGCTGGTCCAGTACCGCGAGCTGGCCGGCCGGCCCGGCCCGCGCCACTTCGAAGCCGACATGGCGCCACTGGCTAGCGCGCCGCGGCAATTGGAAGCCGAGTTCGTCTTCCCCTACCTGGCCCATGCGGCCATGGAACCGCTCAACTGCACCGTCGCCCTCACCGACGGACGCGCTGAAATATGGACAGGCTCGCAGTGCCCGGGCCTTGACGGCGCCGCGGTCGCGCGCGTGCTGGGCCTCAAGCCCGAGCAGGTGAAGGTGAATGTACAGATGGCGGGCGGCGGCTTTGGCCGGCGTTTTTCGGCGACCAGCGACTTCGTGGTCGAGGCCTGCGAGATCGCCAAGGCCGCGCGCGCCGCCGGCCTGAAGGTGCCGGTGCGCGCGCTGTGGAGCCGCGAGGACGATATGAAGGGCGGCTACTACCGCCCGATGCACCTGCACCGCGCGCGCATCGGCTTCGACGACGCCGGCAAGGTGCTGGCCTGGGACCATGTCATCGTCGGCCAGTCCGTCACCTCGGGCTCCGTGTTCGAGAGCTTTCAAGTCAAGAACGGCATCGACGCCACGGCGACCGAAGGCATGCGCGACCCCTACCCGGTTCCGATGCGCCTGACCGTGCACCACCCCAAGCTGAACCTGCCGGTGCTGTGGTGGCGCAGCGTGGGTTCCACCCACACCGCCTTCGTGATGGAGACCCTGATCGACGAGATCGCCCGCGCGACCCGGCAGGACCCGGTGGCCTACCGCATGCAGCTGTGGGGCGACAAGCACCCGCGCCACCGCGCCGCGCTGCAGCTGGCGGTGGACCAGAGCGGCTACGGCAAGAAGCAGCTTCCCAGCGGACGCGCCTGGGGTGTGGCGGTGCATGAGTCCTTTGCGACGGTCGTCGCCTACGTCGTCGAGGCGTCGGTGCAAGAGCGCCGTCCGGTGCTGCACAAGGTGACCGCCGGCGTCCACTGCAACCTGGCGGTGAACCCACGCACCATCGAGGCCCAGGCGCAGGGCGCGGCCGTGATGGGGCTGTCGATGTGCCTGCCCGGTGCCGCCATCACCTTGAAGGACGGTGAAGTGCAGCAGAGCAATTTCGGCGACTTCACCGTGGCACGCATCACCGACATGCCGCAGTTCGACGTGCATATCGTGCCCAGCGCCGAGCCGCCCACCGGGATGGGCGAACCCGGCCTGCCGCCGCTGGCGCCGGCCTTCGCCAATGCGATCGCCCGGCTGACCGGCAAGCCGCAGCGCCAGCTGCCGTTCAAGCTGACCTGACGCGACGCCGCCCTGGCTGCGCCAGGGTTCCGCCCAGGTGGCGCGATTTGCGACGGAAACGGCACGCGATGCGGTGCCATGACATCTATGCTTCCGTCTTCATGATCACCCTCTATCACTGCGTGAGCGCGCGTTCCTTCCGTCCCCTCTGGATGCTGGAAGAGCTGGGCCTGCCCTACGAACTGCGGATGCTGCCGTTTCCGCCCCGCGTGTTGGCGCGTTCGTACCTCGACATCAACCCGCTGGGTACGGTCCCGCTGATGATCGATGGCCGCACGCGCATGACCGAGTCCGCAGCAATTTGCCAGTACCTTTGCGCGCTGGGCGCCCCGACTTCGCTGCAGGTCGAGCCCGCGGAAGACGACTATAGTGCTTACCTCAACTACCTCCACTTCGGCGAGGCCACGCTCACGTTTCCGCAGACCCTCGTGTTGCGCTACGCGCGCTTCGAACCCGAACATCGACGCCTGCCCATCGTCGCGGAAGACTATGGCAAGTGGTTCCTGGCCAGGCTGCGCACGCTGGAACCGGTGCTGGCCCAGCAGGAGCATCTGTGCGCCGGACGCTTCACGGCCGCGGATGTCTCGGTCGGGTATGCGCTGCTGCTGGCGCAGCACCTCGGGCTCGCATCCCGCTTCACTCCCGCGGTCACGGCGTACTGGGAGCGCTTGCAGCGGCGAGAGGCCTACCTTGGCGCACTGCGATCCCAGGAGGTCGCCGCCGCAGCGCAAGGTGTGTCCCCAGTTCCCGCCCCGGACAGCGCTCAAGGCGACAATCCAGGCGCTGAAGACGTGGCGGCACCTCTGTTCGAGGCGATTGGCTGAAGGTGCGGCGGCAGGCGCCCAACAACGGATCGATGACGATCTCCGCCGCACGGCAGCGGTAGCCGCCTCGCGCGCCGCTGCGCCCCCCACCCCTGCCCTCCCCCAGAGGGGGAGGGAGCAAATCCTCAAGGCGGGAGGGCGCCAACCCTCCCAGCCTCATCTACCGCCTCATGGCGCAGGTATCAGCACCGTCGACACGCTCCTTGCCCCATTCTTGTAGTTGGTCGCATCCACCGTCCCCAGCAATCCCGAGGCCACCAGAGCGTCCGCTGCGGCGTCGAACTTTGCCCAGTAGTCGGCCCGGCCGCTGTACAGCTGCGACAGCGCGGAACGCGGGTCGGTGGCTGCCTTGGTGGACGCGTCGATCGCGAACGGGATGGTGCTGCCGGTGAAGATGCAGTTCTCCCCCGCCGCGTGTCCGGTGCCGCGCGGGTTCCACGCAGCGTAGGTAGCCAGCGGCGCGGCGACCTCGGGCACCAGGATGCCGGATGACTCGTTGCCGTTCGCATCCACCTTGGGCACGAACAGCGCATATTGCCGATTCAGGTTCGCCACCGGTACCGGGTTGCTGTAGTCCGTGACGAACAACTGGTTGACGAGGCCGACACCGCTCACAGAGAGCGTGACCGTGGCCCCGCTGGCGCCGTTGGGCACCGTGACAGCGGCCAGATTGGGGAAGCCCATCGCGCCGGCCGTCGGTGGCACGGCCTGGCCGGAGGCGACCGTCGGGTACCGCGAAGCGGGCGGCGGCGTCCCCTTCACCAGCCAATTCTCCATGGCCGTGATCAATGCGCGCTCCGCCGGCGGCATCGAGACGGGGCTGGCGGCGAACTGGCACGTGCTGCCCGCGGCAGGCTGCGTCACCACGCCGGTGGTGACGCCGGCGCCACCCGAGTGCTGTGTGCCCGCGATCAGGTAGTAGCGCACGTTGTCCGGCAGCGTCAGGTCGTGCCCGGCGCCGTCGGTCACCACCAGCGAGGCGCGGCCGCCCCACCATTCGTAGCTGCCGTCGATCTGCATGATCTTCGGGCAGGTATTGTTCGCCAGGCAGCGCTTGAGCAGCCCGTCGTTCGCACCGCTCACCGGGTCGGTCATCACGTTGTAGGCAAACGGAAACTGGTCGCCATGCATCCAGTGGTCCTCGTGCTGCCGGGACCAGCGGTCCGGCTGGGCGAACCGCTCGTTCAGCCAGATCCGGCGGCCGGCCGGAATCAAGGCCATCATGCCGTCGAACAGCTTTGCGCCCTTGGCGTCCTGGTTGAAGCCCTGGTAGAGAAAGTCACGCAGGAATCGCCCGGACTGGGAGAGGCCTTCGGCGATGACCACGTCGAAGTTCGTGGCGGGCGAGGCGGGGCAGTTGGCACCGGAGGCGCACACGGCGCTCTTCATGTCGGCCAGCGGGTTGGCGGTGCCGGTGGCGTCCGCGGCTTCGTTCTTCAGAAAGCTGACCAGGTCACGCACCGCCGCGAAGCCGATGCCCCACACCTGCGGATCGCGGGCACGGTACACGAATGAGTAGATGGTGCCGGCATCGGCCGCCACGCTGCCGCCGGACGCGGTCGCCACGCTGGCGGGCGGCGTGAACTGCACCGACACCGACCCGTTGGGGTTGGTCACGTAGGTCCATGAGGTGACGGGGACCGATGGCGCGGCATAGTCCATCTTGCCGGCGGCATTGATCCAGCTCTGGCGCGCCGTGAGGCTGGTCTCGGAGCGGTCGCTCAAGGAGGCCGGCGGATAGTTCAGGGGGATGACGCCCCCTGCGGTAACGTCGGGCACATACTCTTCGCGCACCAGGCCGGTGATGCTCGTGCCGTCGCTGTTCTTCGCCGCCGGAAAGCTCGTGCCCAGCAGCGCGGACGTGGCGCCGGCCCCGGTCACCGGGAGGTTGCCTTGCCAGCCGCTCCACACAACGGTGTAGCCGGCGCGCAGCAGCGACGGGAAGTTGGCATCGGGCGCGGCGCCGCCGGCGGGCAAGCCGCCGCCGATGAAGCGGGTCTGGGCGATCTTGCGGCCGCGGTTGACAACGTCGTAGAACAGGATGCGGCGCGCATTCGACGCCGACTTCGGCCGCAGGATCACCACATCCGTCGAATAGCTCACCATGCCCTTTGCGTCAACCGGCGCCTTGTCCAGGTCGGCGATGCCGGCGTTGTCCGGGTGCTTGGGATCCAGCTGGCCATGGGCAATGGCCGTGATCACCGTGTAAGGCCCCGCGGCCCCGGCCGGCGTCGCGCCGCCGTACGCGTCGGCCGTGGAGACGATCTCCAGGCGTTGCATCGAGCCGGGTGGGGTGCTGCTGCCCCCCGTGCTGCCGCATGCGGCCACCAGGAACGCGGCGCCAAGTAGCGGCGCCCATACGAATCTCATGCTGTCTCCTTGTTGATATTGAACGGCCTCGAGGCCGGCTGGATGGGGTCCGCCGCGATGCTGCGCCTTCAGCCGGATGACGGCAATTCGCGATTGCTTGAGGCGGCTTTCGCCTCAGGTTGAGGCGGCGACCGGCGCGGCACCCACCTCGGCCTCGATCATGTCCACCAGGGCCGCCGCCGCCAGGGACAGCTCCGAGCGCTTGCGCATGGCGAGCAGCAGGCGCCGCTCGACCTGCACCCCGTCCAGCCCGACGATGCACAAGCCCAGCGCCTGCGCATAGAGGCCCGCCGCGGCTTGCGGCATCACGGCCAGCCCCAGCCGGCACGCCACCATGCGGCACATGGTGTCGAAGCTTCGCACCTGCACGCGGATGCGCACGGTGCGCCCCACGGCCTCGGCCGCGGCAATCACCTTTCGCGTGAGCGAAGCGCTGCGCGCGAGCGTGACCAGGTCCTCCTCGACCGCGTGCCGGATCGCAACGCAGGGCTGCTGCGCGAAGCGATGATCCTGCGGCACCAGCAGCACCAGCCGATCGACGTTGCACACCAGCGTTTCCAGCTCCCCGAAAGGCACGTTGTCGCCGATCACCGCCAGCTCGGCGACGCCCTTCTCGATGGCGCGCACGCCGTCCTCGCTCAGCGCGTCCTCCAGGTTCATGCGCACACGCGGATGGCGCTGCGCGTAGCGAGCCAGCACATCGGGCAGAAACCCGCTCAGCGCCGATGGATTGGCCCACAGCCGCAAGTGGCCGCAGGCACCGGACTGCAGGTCATCCACGGACTGGGCGAGCTGTTCGAGCCTGGCGATCACCTCGACCGCGTGACGGTGCAGGCTCTGGCCCTCGGCCGTGACGACGACGCCGCGCTGGCCGCGCTGCAGGAGGGCGACGCCGCAGTGCTGCTCGAACTCGCAGATGCGCTTGCTGGCCGCGGCCAGCGAAATGCCAAAACGGTCCGCGCCGGCGGTGAGGCTGCCCGCATCCACGACGGCGACGAAGAGGCGCAGCGAGATCAGGTCGAAACGATTGAGATTGACCATGTCCAGGGGCTCCTTCAGCGATTCGCGCAGCTTAGGGGCCGTGCCGCATCCGGGCGATGGCCGGAAGAGCCAATGCGATTGGCAAGAAAGCGCCAGCGCCGACAGCCGAGCTGCTGTTCCCACGGCTTTTTCCCGCGGCCTTTCCCGCCCTCGCCTCCCTGATCGTTTTCGCCAATCGCTTTGGCGCGATTGGCGATTGAACGGGGGCGGCCAGGCGGGGAGACTTGCGGACATCGGCAACCCGCTCCCAAGGAAACAACCACCATGACCCGTATGCAGCGCCCCGTCCACGTCGTTGGCGTGGGAATGATTCCCTTCACCAAACCCGGCGCGAGCGATCCTTACACGGTGATGGGTGCGCGCGCCGCCAAGCTGGCGCTGGACGATGCCGGCGTGGACTACGGCCTGGTGCAGCAGGCCTACGTCGGCTATGTGTACGGTGACTCGACGGCAGGCCAGGCCGCGATCTACGGCGTGGGCCTCACGGGCATCCCGGTGTTCAACCTCAACAACAACTGCTCCACCGGCTCCAGCGCCCTCTTCCTGGCGCGGCAAGCCGTGGAAAGCGGCATGGTGGAATGCGCCATCGCGTTGGGCTTCGAGCAGATGCAGCCCGGCGCGCTCAAGGGCGCCTACGACGACCGGCCCTCGCCCATGGCCCGCTTCGCCGACGCCATGAAGGAGAAGCAGGGCTACGAGCCTTCGACACCACGCGCCGCGCAGTTCTTCGGTGGCGCGGGCCGCGACTACATCGCGCAGTACGGCATCCGCAAGGACACCTTCGGCCGCATCTCGGTCAAGGCGCGCCAGCATGCCGCGCGCAACCCGCTGGCGGTGTTCCGCCAGACGCTGACGCTGGACGAGGTGATGGCCTCGGCGCCGGTGTTCGATCCCCTCACCCGCTTCCAGTGCTGCCCGCCCACCTGCGGCGCCGCCGCCGCCATCGTGTGCTCGGCCGAATTCGCGAAGAAGCACAACCTCGACCAGCGGGTGGTGATCGCAGCGCAGGCCATGACCACCGACACGCCGTCCACCTTCGACAGCGGGGACATGCGCAAGGTGGTGGGCTACGACATGACCGTCGCCGCCGCCAGGCAGGTGTACGAAGCCGCCGGCATCGGCCCGGACGAACTGGACGTGGTCGAGCTGCACGACTGCTTCACCGCCAATGAGCTGATCACCTACGAGGCGCTGGGCCTGACGCCGGAAGGCACGGCCGAGCGATTCATCATCGAAGGCGACAACACCTATGGCGGGCGCGTGGTCACCAACCCCTCGGGCGGCCTG
>DATILF010000267.1:0-8117 GCA_035476755.1 Ramlibacter sp. | reverse complement strand
GCTCCTGGGCATCAGCTGGATGTGGTTCTTCGGCGCCGTGTTCCTGTCGCAGTTCCCCAGCTTCGCCAAGGAAGTGCTGCACGGCAACGAGCAGGTGGCGTCGCTGCTGCTGGTGGTGTTCTCGATCGGCATCGGCACCGGCTCGCTGCTGTGCGAGGTGCTGTCGCGCCGCCATGTGGAGATCGGCCTGGTCCCGCTGGGCGCCATCGGCATGAGCGTTTTCGCGATCGATCTGTACTTCGCGTCGCGCGGCTTGAGTGGTGCGAGTACGGCCGGTGGCGTGCTGGTGCCATCCGCCGCGTTCACGCTGGGTGGCTTTCTGGCCATGCCCGCGCACTGGCGCGTGATGGCCGACCTGGCCCTGCTCAGCCTGTTCGCGGGCCTCTACAGCGTGCCCATGTACGCGCTGATCCAGCTGCGCAGCCAGCCCACCCATCGGGCCCGCATCATCGCGGCCAACAACATCCTCAATGCGCTGTTCATGATCGGCAGTTCCATCATCGCCGGCCTGCTGCTCAAGCTGGGCTTGACGATTCCGCAGATCTTCCTGCTGGTCGGCCTGGCGAATGCCGTGGTGGCCTTCTACATCTTCCTGCTGGTGCCGGAGTACCTGTTGCGGTTCATTGCCTGGGTGGCGTCGCGGCTGGTGTATCGCTTCAAGGTGACCGGCGACGACAACATTCCGGTCGAGGGCGCCGCGGTGCTGGTGTGCAATCACGTGAGCTTCGTCGACGCCGTGCTGCTCATGGCGGCCAGCCCGCGGCCCATCTACTTCGTGATGGACCACCGCATCTTCCAGGTACCGGTGCTGGGCTGGCTGTTCAAGCTGGCCAAGGCGATACCGATCGCCCCGCGCACGGAGGATCCCGCAGCCTACGAGGCGGCCTTCGACGCCGCGGCGCGTGTGCTGCGTGAAGGCGACCTGCTGGCCATCTTCCCCGAAGGCGGCATCACGCGTGATGGCACGCTGCAGGAATTCAAGGGCGGCATCATGAAGATCCTGGAGCGCCAGCCCGTGCCCGTGATCCCGATGGCCCTGACCAACCTGTGGGGCTCTTTCTTCAGCCGCATCGAAGAGGGCGGCGCGATGGTGCGGCCATTTCGGCGCGGGCTGTTCAACCGGGTGGGGTTGAATGTGGGGGTGCCGGTTCCGGCGGAAAAGGCGGAACCGGCTCAGCTTCGAGCGAGGGTGGCAGAACTTCTTCATGCAGCGGCGCCGCGTTGAACGAACGCCCCGAGAGGTTCATCGTGGCGAATTGTCTGTCCGAGCGATGAAGTATCGGATTTCGATACTTTGGGTGCACCCAAAGCGGATGAGCCAATAGAGAGAGCGACTTTTATCGCCCCGGCGTCCACACTGGCCTGCATGTTCAACCACCTCCAAGAGGTCCACATGCAAGTCCTGATTCATCGCGATTCCAAAGACTGGCAACTGCAGGTTTGGGTGTCCGTCCTCGTCACCATGAAGAAGAGCCTGATCACTGCTCTGTTCGCGCTTTGTGCTGTCATGGCGGCGCCGGCCCGAGCCCAAAGCGAAGTGTCCGCCGCCAGCGCGCTGTCCGCGCTGCCCCTGGCATCGGTTGTCGTCGGCGCCAGCGCCACGGCCGGCGTGTCACTGGCGGTGCCGGTGATCCTGTCCACGTCAGGCGCCGTGTTTGTGATCAAGGCGATAGAGGCCGGCGCGCTGAGCACGGTCTATGTGCTCGAGCGCGCATCCGACGGCGCCCGCGTCAGCGTGGAAGTGGCTGGCCGCGGCGCGGCCCATGCGTCGGCCGCCACGGGTGCGGTGGTCACCGTGAGCGTGATCGGCGCCGGGGTGATCCTGTCCGCCGCCGGGGAGGCTATTGCCTTCCTGCCCAACGCGCTGGGCAGGGCGCTCTTGCACAACGAACGCCTGACGGACTGAGGCGGTGATGAAGCACATTCTTGTAGCAATCGCCGTGGTGGCCGCCGCCTTGACGGCTCCCGCGGTTCATGCAGGGCGCTCTTGCGGCACGAAAAACCCCGGAACGCAGACGATAGAGCGCGGCCTGCTGCTGGCAGAACGCACGGGCGCCGCGCTCGACGCCAGCGGTGCCAAGGTCGTGGTGCTGGCACGCGCCGGCCAGGACTTGAGCAAGTACGGCCTGCGCTATTCGCACCTGGGCTTCGCCTACCGGCAGGACATCCGGGAGGGCGGGGGCCATGTGTGGCGCGTGGTCCACAAACTGAATCACTGCGGCACCGCCGATTCGGCGATCTACCGCCAGGGCCTGGGCGAATTCTTTCTGGACGACCTGTGGCGCTTTGAGGCGGCGTGGGTTGTGCCGACGCGCGACGTCCAAGACAAGCTGCTGCCGCTGCTGGAAGACAACGCGCACGTCGTCACGCTGCACCACAAGCCCTACAGCATCGTCAGCTATGCCTGGGGCCAGCGCTACCAGCAGTCCAACCAGTGGGCGATTGAAACCCTCGCTGGGGCGATGCAATCCGGCGTGCCATCACGCGGCGGCGCGCAGGCGTGGTTGCGCAGCGCCGGCTATCGGCCATCCACGCTCAAGTTGGGCCCGCTCACTCGCCTGGGTGCACGTGCCGGCGCGGCCAACGTTGCCTTCGACGACCATCCCGCCGACCAGCGCTTCAGCGACCGCATCGAGACCGTCACCGTAGATTCCGTGTTCCAGTGGCTGCAACGGTCGGGCCTGGGCGCGGCACCCCTCAGTCTGCGATTGGATTCAAGAGGCGGGCAACCATGAACCTTCAAGGGCGTGCGCTGCTGCGTCCGCGTCGACGCCGGTGGCCCATGGCGTTCCGGCGCTTATCTCTGAGCGGTGCCGTGGCTACACGCCCCGTCCCCGGTCGCCCTTGAACTGCCGCACGAACGCCGCGAACGCGCCCGCGTCGAGCGCTTCGCGGATTTCGCGCATCAGGTTCAGGTAGTAGTGCAGGTTGTGGATGCTCGCGAGCATGGGCGCGAGCATCTCGCCGCAGCGCTCCAGGTGGTGCAGGTAGGCGCGCGAGAAGCCGCCGGATACCGTGCCATCGGCGCGCGTGGCACCCTTGCAGGCGTAGCAGGTGCAGGTTTCGTCCAGCGGACGCTCGTCCGTGCGGTGTCGCGAGTTGCGGATCTTCAGGTCGCCAACGCGCGTGAACAGGTGGCCGTTGCGGGCGTTGCGGGTGGGCATGACGCAGTCGAACATGTCCACGCCCTGGGCCACGCCTTCCACCAGGTCTTCCGGCGTGCCCACGCCCATCAGGTAGCGGGGCTTTCCTGCCGGCAGGCGATGCGGCGTGTGCGCCATGATGCGCAGCATCTCCTCCTTGGGTTCGCCGACGCTCACGCCGCCCACGGCATAGCCGGGGAAATCCATCGCCACCAGCGCGTCAAGCGACTCCTGGCGCAGGTGCTCGAACATGCCGCCTTGCACGATGCCGAAGAGGGCGTTGGGGTTCTCCAGGCGGGCGAATTCCGTCCTGCAGCGCTCGGCCCAGCGGCGGCTCAGCTCCATCGAGAAGCGGGCCTCGGCCTCGGTGGTGATGTGGCCCTTGGTGTCGTAAGGCGTGCACTCGTCGAACTGCATGACGATGTCGCTGTTCAATAGCGTCTGGATCTGCATCGAGGTTTCGGGTGTGAGGAACAGCTTGTCGCCGTTCACCGGCGAGGCGAACTTCACGCCTTCCTCGCTGATCTTGCGCATCTCGCCCAGGCTCCAGACCTGGAAGCCGCCCGAGTCGGTGAGGATCGGCTTGTCCCAGGTCTCGAAGCGGTGCAGGCCGCCGAACTGCTTGAGCACATCCAGTCCCGGCCGCATCCACAGGTGGAAGGTGTTGCCCAGGATGATCTGCGCAGCCATGTCCTCCAGCGACTGGGGCGTCACCCCCTTCACGGTGCCGTAGGTGCCCACGGGCATGAAGATGGGTGTTTGCACCACGCCGTGGTTCAGCGTGAGCCGGCCGCGCCGCGCGTGGCCCTCGGTCTTGAGCAGTTCGAAGTTAAGCATGGGAAGGGGCGGATCGGGCGAGCAGCATGGCGTCGCCGTAGCTGAAAAACCGGTAGTGCGAGTCGATCGCGTGGCGGTACAGGCCCATGATGCGATCGTAGCCCGCGAAGGCGCTCACGAGCATCATCAAGGTGGACTTGGGCAGGTGGAAGTTGGTGACCAGCAGGTCGATCACCCGGAACTGGAAGCCCGGCGTGATGAAGATGGCGGTGTCGCCCTGGGGCTGTCCGGTGAGGGCCCACGATTCCAGCGTGCGCACCGTGGTCGTGCCGACCGCCACCACGCGGCCGCCGCGTGCGCGGGCGTCGGCGATCGCCGCCTGGGTCGCAAGCGGCACGTCGTACCACTCGCTGTGCATGCGGTGATCGGCGAGGTTCTCGGTCTTCACCGGCTGGAAGGTACCCGCGCCGACGTGCAAGGTCACGCTGGCGCGCTGGATGCCACGGGCCTCGAAGCGCGCCAGCAGCGCCTCGTCGAAGTGCAGGGCCGCCGTGGGCGCCGCGACCGCGCCCGGATGTCTGGCGAAGACGGTCTGGTAGCGCTTCGCATCCTCCGCCGTGTCGCCATGCTCGATGTAAGGCGGCAACGGGACATGCCCGTGGCGCTCCATCAGCGCTTGCGGTTCGTCGCTCAGCGTGAAGCGAAACAGCGGCCCGTCTTCGTCGGGCCAGCGGCCGTCCAGCGTGGCCGTGAAGCCGCCGTCCATCGTGAGCACCGTGCCCACGGTGGGTTTCTTGCTCACCTTCATGTGGGCGACGACTTCCCGGCCGTGCAGCACACGCTCGATCAGCAGCTCCACCTTCCCGCCGGTGGGTTTCTCGCCGAAAAGGCGTGCCTTCACGACCTGCGTGTCGTTGAACACCAGCAGGTCACCCGGCTGCAGCAGGTCGGGCAGTTCGCGAAAGACCCGGTCCACGGGCAGCGGCTCGCGCCCATCGAGCAGGCGCGAGAGGCTGCGCTCGGCGGCCGGATGCTGGGCGATCAGTTCAGGGGGCAGGGCGAAATCGAAATCGCCCAGGGAGAAGGTGCGCATTGCTTGAGGGCCGGACGGACCCGTTCCAAGGAGAAAGGACAAGGAGAAGGCAGAATTGTCCCATGCCCGACGCCAAGGTCTTGTCCGAGCCACCCAAACCGCCGGGCCGCCGCAAGGTTTCCGCCGCGCCCGCGGGGGCGGACGACGCAGCGCGGCGGCCCGGCGGGCCGCTTGCGGCCTTGAAGAAGCTGGGCCTGGTGCGCGACATCGACCTGGCGCTGCACCTGCCGCTGCGCTACGAAGATGAAACCCGCATCGTGAAGCTGCGCGACGCGCGCGAGGGCGACACGGTGCAGATCGAGGCCACCGTCACGGGCAGCGAGATCGCCTACCGGCCACGGCGACAGCTGGTGGTGACCGTCGATGACGGCAGCGACACTTGCGTGCTGCGCTTCTTCAGCTTCTACCCGTCTCACCAGAAGGCGCTGGCGGTGGGCACGCGGGTGCGGCTGCGCGGCGAGCTCAAGGGCGGCTTCCTGGGCTGGCAGATGGTGCACCCCGCGTTCAAGGCCGCCGGCGGCGAACTGGCGCAGGCCCTGACACCCGTCTATCCCACGGTGGCCAGCCTGCCCCAGGGCTACCTGCGCAAGGCCGTGTTGGGCGGGCTGTCCCGGGCCGACCTGTCCGACACCTTTCCACCGGGCGTGACCGACAGGCTGCGGCCACTCGTGTGGAGCCTGAGGGACGCGTTGCACTATCTGCACCAGCCGCCCCCGGACGTGTCGCTTGCGGCCCTGGAAGACCACAGCCATCCGGCCTGGCAACGGCTGAAGGCCGAGGAGCTGTTGGCGCAGCAGTTGTCCCAGCTGGAAAGCAAGCGCGGACGCGACGTGCTGCGCGCGCCTGCCTTGAAGGTGCACCCCGGGGGCCTGCACGAGCAGCTGCTGGCGGCGTTGCCGTTCCAGCTTACGGCGGCCCAGCGCCGCGTGGGCGAGGAGATCGCGCGCGACCTGACGCGCGGCGTACCCATGCATCGCCTTCTGCAGGGCGATGTCGGCTCCGGCAAGACCGTGGTGGCGGCGCTCGCCGCGGCGATCGCCATCGATGCGGGCTGGCAATGCGCCCTGATGGCGCCCACCGAGATCCTCGCGGAGCAGCACTTTCGCAAACTGATCGGCTGGCTGGAGCCGCTCTTCGCGCCGCGCGGCCTGCGGGTGGCCTGGCTCACCGGCAGCCAGAAGAAGAAGGAGCGCGCCGAAATGCTGGGCCTGGTGGCCAGCGGCGAGGCCGCGCTGGTGGTGGGCACGCACGCCATGATCCAGGACCAGGTGCAGTTCCGCCAGCTGGGCCTGGCCGTCATCGACGAGCAGCACCGCTTCGGCGTCGCCCAGCGGCTGGCCCTGCGCGCCAAGATGAAGGACGAGGGCCAGGAGCCGCACCTGCTGATGATGTCGGCCACACCGATTCCCCGCACGCTGGCGATGAGCTATTACGCGGACCTGGACGTTTCCACGATTGATGAGTTGCCGCCCGGGCGCACGCCGGTCGTCACCAAGCTGATTGCCGATGCGCGGCGCGACGAAGTGACCGAGCGCATCCGCTCGCAGATTGCCCAGGGCCGGCAGGTGTACTGGGTGTGCCCGCTGATCGAGGAGAGCGAAGCCCTGGACCTGACCAATGCGACCGCCACGCACGAGGCGCTGTCGGCTGCGTTGCCGGGCGTGATGGTCGGGCTGCTGCACTCGCGCATGCCGGTGCCCGAAAAGAAAGCCGTGATGGCGCTGTTCACCGGCGGCCAGATGGCCGTGCTGGTCTCGACGACCGTGATCGAGGTCGGCGTGGATGTTCCGAATGCGTCCCTGATGGTGATCGAACACGCCGAGCGATTCGGTCTTTCGCAGCTGCACCAGCTGCGCGGGCGGGTGGGGCGCGGCGCCGCGGCGTCGGCCTGCGTGCTGCTCTACGCCGCCGGCGACTCCGGCCGTCTGGGCGAAACCGCCCGCGCCCGCCTCAAGGCCATGGCCGAGACGGCGGACGGTTTCGAGATCGCCCGGCGTGACCTGGACATCCGGGGGCCTGGTGAGTTCCTGGGAGCCCGCCAGTCCGGCGCCCCCCTGCTGCGGTTTGCCGACCTGGCCACCGACACGGCCTTGCTGGAGTGGGCACGCGAGCTGGCGCCGTTGATGCTGGATCGGTATCCCGACCTGGCCCAAAAGCACACGGCGCGCTGGTTAGGAGGAAAATCGGAATACCTCAAGGCCTGAAAAGAACATCCGAATGACGCTCACCGAGCTCAAATACATCGTGGCGGTCGCCCGGGAAAAGCACTTCGGCAAGGCCGCCGAAGCCTGCTTCGTCTCGCAGCCGACGCTCTCCGTCGCGATCAAGAAGCTGGAAGACGAGCTGGAAGTCAAGCTGTTCGAGCGCAGCGCGAACGAGGTGACCGTGACCCCCCTGGGCGAGGAAATCGTTCGCCAGGCGCAGAGCGTGCTGGAGCAGGCGGCAAGCATCAAGGAAATCGCCAAGCGCGGCAAGGACCCGCTGGCCGGCCCTCTGAAGCTGGGTGTGATCTACACCATCGGCCCCTACCTGCTGCCGGACCTGGTGCGTCAGGCCATCGCCCGCACGCCGCAGATGCCCCTGATGCTGCAGGAGAACTTCACCGTGAAGCTGCTGGAAATGCTGCGCACTGGCGAGATCGACTGCGCCATCATGGCGGAGCCCTTTCCCGACACGGGACTGGCTGTGGCCCAGCTCTACGATGAGCCGTTCCTGGCCGCCGTGCCCAGCACCCATCCTCTGGCGGCGAAGAACACCATCACCTCGCAGGAGCTGAAGAGCGAAACCATGCTGTTGCTGGGCAATGGTCATTGTTTTCGCGACCACGTGCTGGAGGTCTGCCCCGAGTTCGCCCGGTTCTCCAGCGACGCCGAAGGCATCCGCAAGAGCTTCGAAGGGTCCTCGCTGGAGACCATCAAGCACATGGTGGCAGCGGGCATGGGCGTGACGCTCGTGCCGCGCCTGTCGGTGCCCAAGGAAGCGCTGGAGGCGCGCGCCAGGCGCCGCAAGGACGACTATGCGTTCGTCAAATACATCCCCTTCGACGGCGATCCGCCGGTGCGGCGCGTGGTGCTGGCGTGGCGCCGCAGCTTCACGCGCTACGA
>DATILF010000266.1:0-2638 GCA_035476755.1 Ramlibacter sp. | reverse complement strand
CGACATCGTCTGGCACACCCGCCACCTGTCGCGCCATGCGGGCCAGTCCAAGGCCATCGTGCGGGCGCGGCTGTCGCCGGTGGGCGAAGGCCTGCAGGTGCTGGTGTACACGCCCGACCAGCCAGACCTGTTCGCACGGATATGCGGCTACTTCGACCAGGCCGGCTTCAGCATCCTGGATGCCAAGATCCACACGGCCAACAACGGCTATGCGCTCGACACCTTCCAGGTCGTCAGCGCCATGTTGCCCGAGCACAACCGCGAGCTGATCAGCATGGTCGAGTCGGAGCTGCAGCACACCATCGAACAGGCCGGGCCCTTGCCGCCGCCCAGCCGAGGGCGCGTCTCCCGCCGTGTGAAGAGTTTCCCGATCACACCGCGCGTTCACCTGGCGCCTGACGAAAAGGCGCAGCGTTGGCTGCTGTCAATATCCGCCAGCGACCGTGTCGGCCTGCTGTATTCGGTGGCGCGCGTGCTGGCCCGCCACCATATCAACCTCCAGCTGGCGAAGGTATCGACACTGGGCGAGCGGGTGGAGGACACGTTTCTGATCGACGGGCCCGAGTTGCAGCAGAACAGGCGCCAGATCGAGATCGAAACCGAACTGCTGGAGACGCTCGCGGCCTGAAGTCAATCCGGGCGCGGCGGCAGTTCCAGCAGGGTCTGCCGCCAGAAGTCCACCAGCAGCCGCGCTGCTTCCTCGCGCCGGTAGTCGTACGCCGTGCGGCGCCCTTCCTCCACCATCAATTCGAAGGTGCGATCGCGGTCGATGGCTAGCTGTACCGCCCGTGCAAGCGCATCCACGCAGCCCAGGATGTCGTCTTCCTCCACCCAGAGGCCGTTGCGCGAGTTCGCCGAATCCGTTCCCCCCACCACGCCCCGAAAACCCGCGACGATGCAGCCGCTGGCCATGGCCTCCAGTTTGGTCATGCCATGCGCTTCCAGGCGGGCGAGCGACAGGAAGACGGCCGAGCGCCCCATCACGTCAGCCACCTGCGCCTCCGTGGCCTTGTGCATGTAAACCCAGGGCAGGGCCCGGTGCTGCGGATAGCTGGCCCGGAAGAGGTCGCCGATCGCACCGAACTCCATGGGCCGCTTGCGCGGCACGGTGGCGATCTGCAGGGTCTTTTCCGCCCGATACACGAAGCGCGAATGATCGACGTAGAACGGCGTGTACCCCAGCTTCAGGCCTGGGAAGCGGCGGCGGCAATAGTGCATCACCGTGTGGCTCGGGCACATGATGTGCGTCACGCCATGATCCGCGTAGGAAGCACGCCCTTCCAGCCCCTGGTACACGAGGAACTGGTTCTGGCAGAACACCAGCTTCGGGTTGCGGTGTGCCGTGAACGCCTTGAACAGCGATGGGTTGTTCTCTGGAAAGACCAGCACGTCGCCAGGGCGGACCTGATCCAGGGTGACGACCCGGGCGCGGGTGTCGAACCAGCCCGGCAACGCGCCGTCCTGGCTGGCTATCACCGCGTCCATTCCCGCTTCGCCGAGCAACTCGACATGCTGGAACGCGGCCTTGATCCCACCGGACACTTCGGTGGCGGGCCAGCTCAGGTAAACGATTCTTGCCATGGCTCAAGCATACCGGCTCGCCCCGGGATGTTGCCCTGGCACGACAGGAGCGCCCTCCGGCCCCGGCAGTTCTGCCAGTTCTGATAAAAAAATTGTGCGCCTGTTGCGCGATGCGCCCCAAGTTGGACTGGGACAAAACGCACACGAATCCACGCTTCGTGGGCTGCAATTGCGTCTGAATGTATTTCATGGTTACCGAGCGTCACAAGCAGCGCGCCGCATAAGACAAGCGCCTGTCAGATCTGACAGGCGCTTGTCGTGCACCAACTTTGACCATCGGCGAACTCATGCATATATTCCCGCCAAGGTCGGCACAGTCGGCCAGTGAGAAAGCGGAGGAAGAGAATGAACAAGAAAGAAATGCCCCATGCGGGTGCGGCGCAGCCGTCATCTCCCGCCCGCCGGCAGGTCTGTGGCCTGCTCGGTCTCGGTAGTGTCGTGCTGCCTTTCGCCGCGCAGGCACAAAGTCCGGTGGTCAAGAAAGGCGCGAACGCACCCTGGCGCCTGGTGGTGAACGAAGCAGTCACCGGCGAAACCAACTTTTTCCTGCTCACCAGCCGCTACCAGCCCCTGGCCGAATTCGTCACACAGCACAGCAAAGGCCATCCGATCGGCATCGAACCGGTGGTGGACATCCAGCGCTTCATGACGTTGGCCCAGGGCCAGCCCAAGCCCGATCTGGTGTTCGGCAAGTCGGTCAACCAACTTGCCAAGCTGGTACGCGACCACAAGTACCAGCCCTTGGTGCGCCGCGCGGACCCGTACAAGGCGGCCTTTATCGTGGCCAAGGACTCGCGCATCAAGTCTCTGGCCGACATCGGACAGGCCAAGATCATCATGCCCGATGAACACGCAGCCACCACGGCCGTGGCGCGCGCCGAACTGCGGCGGCAGAACATCACGAAATCCGCGGTCGTACATGTGCGCTTCCAGGAGGCCGTGGCCCAGCAGGTCAAGACCGGCTTCGGGGAGGTCGGGGTCGTGAACCCCACCATCGCCCGTAAATGGGTGGAAGAAGGCGGCCGCGTGCTGGCCGAGACCCAGCCTGTCGTCAACT
>DATILF010000265.1:0-1751 GCA_035476755.1 Ramlibacter sp. | reverse complement strand
GCCAGGCCGCGGCCCGGCTCACCGATGAGCCAGCCCGTGGCGTCCTCGAAACGCATCGCGCAGGTGGGGCTGCCGTGCAGGCCCATCTTCTCTTCGATGCGGTCGCAAAAGGCGTTGTTGCGCGCGCCATCGGGCAAGACTTTCGGCACCAGCAGCAGCGACAGGCCCTTGGGGCCGGCAGGTGCGTCGGGCAGCCGGGCCAGCACCAGGTGGATGATGTTGGCCGTGAGGTCGTGCTCGCCGCCCGAGATGAAGATCTTGCTGCCGTCCACCCGCCAGCTGCCGTCGCCGCGGTCGGTTGCGCGCGTGCGGACCAGGCCGAGATCGCTGCCGGCGTGCGGCTCGGTCAGGCACATGGTGGCCAGCCACTCGCCGCTCGCGATCTTCTCCAGGTACTGCGCCTTCAGCGCGTCGCTGCCGTGGTGCGCGAGGCACTCGTAGGCGCCATGCAGCAGGCCTGGGGCCATGGTCCAGCCGTGGTTGGCGGCGCTGAGCCATTCGTACAGCGCACCTTCCAGCACCCACGGCAGACCCTGGCCGCCATGTTCGGGCAGGCAGGCGAGCGCGGGCCAGCCGGCTTGCCAGAAGGCTTCGTAGGCGGCGGCGAAGCCGGGGGGCGTGATCACCTGCCCCTTGTCGAAGCGGCAGCCGGGGGAGTCGCCCACGGCATTGAGCGGCGCCACGGCTTCGCCGACGAACTTCGCGGCCTCTTCGAGCACCTGTTTTTGCAGGTCTTCGTCGGCGTCGGCGAAGCGCTCCATGGCCTGCAACTGCGCGGTGGCGCCCAGCACGTCGAAGAGGATGAATTGCGTGTCGTGCGCGGCGGGCTGGTAATCCATGGGGGGTCTCCTGGGGCCGCGCTCGCGGCTCGATATTGGTTATCAATCATAACCAATCCGCCTCCTTCGTCGCAAGCTGACCTCGCGCCCACGTGGATGCCGGGTCAAGCCCGGCATGACAGCTTCACTGCCGCGCGGACTCCTGGACGTAGGGGCCGCGGCGGTTCAGTCGAAGCGGAAGCTCGACACCACCATGCCCCCGAACACACCCTCTTCGTGGTACACGCAGGTCGCCTGGCCGTCCTCGGCCGCGCCGGCGGCGACCATCAGCGGGATCAGGTGGTCCTCGCGCGGATGCGCGATGCGGGCCGCCGGCGCCTTGCGCCAGTCGATCAGGTGCTGCGCGCGTTCGGCCGGCGTTGACGCCACCACCGCCTGCTGCAGCCATTGGTCGAACGCGGCCGACGGTTCGCGCGAGCCCGGGCCCATCAACCGCAGGTTGTGGTAACTCAGGCCGCTGCCCAGGATCAGGATGCCTTCATCGCGCAGTGGGGCCAGGGCCCGGCCCAGCGTCAGGTGCTCGGCGGGATCGAGGCTGGTTTTCAGCGAGAGCTGCAGCACCGGCATGTCGGCCTCGGGGTACATCACCACCATCGGCGTGAACGTGCCGTGATCGAAGCCCCGCTCCGCATCCAGCCGCGCCGGCATCCCGGCCGCCTGGATGAGGCTCAGCACACGCTCAGCCACGTCCGGCGCGCCGGGCGCCGGGTACTGGATGCTGTAGGTGTGCTCCGGGAACCCGTAGTAGTCGTAGAGCATCGGCGGGCGAGGATTCGCCATCACCGTGAAGGCGCTTTCTTCCCAGTGGCCCGAGACCATCAGGATGGCCTTGGGCGCCTCAGGCAGCTGGCGCGGGATGTCGACCAGGGACTGCTCCAGGCCGCGCAGCATGTGGCGCCTGTCTTCCATGTA
>DATILF010000264.1:0-5653 GCA_035476755.1 Ramlibacter sp. | reverse complement strand
AGCGCGGGAAAGCCGATGAGGCTGGTGGCGCCCTTGCGGATTTCCATCAGCTCGGGGAGTTCGCCGAAACTCCAGGCGGTGTGCCTCTGGCTCGCATCGACCTGTCTGGCTCCTTCCCCCTTTGGGGGAAGGTTGGGATGGGGGCTGGCGTTCGCAACACCCCCACCTCGCCCTCCCCCGGAAGGGGGGGAAGAAGGAAGATCCTTCATCCCCGCCAGTGCCTGGAACGCACCGCGCGCCTGGGCACCCAGCTCCGCCTTCAGTGCGCCGAGGTTGCGCCCTGTGCCCAGTTGCCGCCCGTGTTCGTCCACCACGCGGAAATTCATGAACAGGTGCGCGGGCAGCATGTCCAGCTTGAAGTCGGCGCGCTTGACGTCCAGGCTGGTCTGCGCGCGCACGACCTTCAGCAAGGCGTCGGTCAGGGCGCCGCGGGCCCACGCCTCGGGCTGCGACATCTCGCCGGCCAGGCGGGCCGCCGATTCCGGCAGGGGCACGAACCTCGATCGCGGGCGTTGCGGCAGGCTCTTGAGCAGCGCCTGGATCTTGTCTTTCAGCATGCCGGGCACCAGCCACTCGCACCGGTCCTCGTTCACCTGGTTCAAGACGAAAAGCGGCACTGTGACCGTGAGGCCATCGCGCGCGTCGCCGGGCTCGTGCAGGTAGGCCGCGGCGCAGTCCACGCCGCCAAGCCGAAGCGTCTTGGGAAATGCCTCGGTGGTGATGCCGGCCGCCTCATGGCGCATCAACTCGTCACGCGTGAGTTTCAGCAGCGCGGGGTTGGCCCGGCTGGCCTCCCGGTACCAGCGCTCGAAGGTCGAGCCGCTGTACACGTCGCGCGGAATGAACTGGTCGTAGTAGGCGTAGATGAGCTCTTCATCCACCAGCACATCCTGCCGCCGGGCCTTGTGCTCCAGCTCCTCGACCTGCTTGACCAGCTTCTGGTTGGCGGCAAGAAACGTGAGCCCGGTTTCCCACTGGCCCGCCACCAGGCCTTCGCGGATGAAGATCTCCCGCGCGCCCTGCATATCGACGCGGGCGAACGGCACACGCCGGCCGCTGTAGATCACCAGGCCATACAGCGTCGCGCGCTCAAGCGACATGACCTCGGCGGCTTTCTTTTCCCAATGCGGGTCGAGCAATTGCTTCTTGAGCAGGTGCCCCGCCACGTGCTCGATCCACAGCGGCTCGATATTGGCGATGCCGCGGCCAAACAGGCGCGTCGTCTCCACCAGCTCGGCGCACACGATCCAGCGGCCCGGCCGCTTCTTCAGGTGGGCGCCGGGATGACGGTAGAACTTGATGCCGCGCGCGCCCAGATAGACGTCTTCGTCCTCCATCTTCCAGCCGATGTTGCCCAGAAGGCCGGCCAGCATCGACTTGTGCAGCTCCTCGTAGCTCGCGGGCGCGGTGTTCAGCCGCCATTTGTGCTCCGCCACCACCGTGTGCAGCTGGCTGTGGATGTCCCGCCACTCGCGCACCCGCCGGATGTTGATGAAGTTCTGCCGCAGCAGCTGCTCGTACTGGCGATTGGAAAGTTTGTGTTCCTTGCCGTGGCCGCCGCGCGCTTCATCCAGCCACTGCCACAGCCGCAGGTAGCCCGAGAACTCGCTCTTCTCGTCATCGAACTTCGCGTGCTGCTGGTCCGCCTGGGCCTGCAGCTCCATCGGGCGGTCGCGCACGTCCTGCACCGAGAGCGCGGAGGCGATCACCAGCACCTCATCGAGCGCGCCGCGCTCGCGGCCCTCCAGGATCATGCGGCCCACGCGCGGGTCCAGCGGCAGCTTGGCGAGCTCGCTACCCATGGGCGTCAGCTCATTGGCATCGTCCACGGCACCGAGTTCGTTCAGCAGCTGGTAGCCATCGGCGATGGCTCGCCGGGTCGGCGGCTCGATGAACGGGAAGTCCTCGACCGAACCCAGGCGCAGCGCCTTCATCCGAAGGATGACCCCCGCCAATGAAGAACGCAGGATTTCCGGGTCGGTGAAGCGCGGCCTCCCGGCGAAATCCTTTTCGTCGTAGAGGCGGATGCAGATGCCGTTGGCCACCCGCCCGCAGCGTCCGGCCCGCTGGTTGGCGGCAGCCTGGCTGATCGGCTCGACCAGCAGCTGCTCAACCTTGCTGCGAAAGCTGTAGCGCTTGACGCGTGCCGTGCCGGCATCGATCACGTAGCGGATGCCCGGCACCGTGAGCGAGGTCTCGGCCACATTGGTCGCCAGCACGATGCGCCGCCCGCTGTGGCTGTCGAAGATGCGGTCCTGCTCGGCCTGCGAGAGGCGCGCGAACAGGGGCAGCACCTCGGCGTTGCGCGTCAGGGGGCTGTGCGACAGGTGCTTGCGCAGGTGGTCCGCGGCCTCGCGAATTTCCCGCTCCCCCGGCAGAAAGACCAAAATATCGCCGCCACCGCCGCCCTGCCAAAGATCATCCACGCCGTCAGCGATGGCCTCGTTCAGGCCGTAGTCGCGCGTGTCCTCGAACGGCCGCCAGCGCTGCTCCACCGGGAACATCCGGCCCGACACGTAGATGATCGGCGCAGGGCCTTTTGCGCTGTCGAAATGGCGGGCAAACCGGTCGGCGTCGATGGTGGCGGACGTCACCACCACCTTCAGGTCGGGCCGGCGCGGCAGGATCTCGCGCAGATAGCCCAGCAGGAAGTCGATATTCAGGCTGCGCTCGTGCGCCTCGTCGATGATGAGGGTGTCGTAGGCCTTGAGCAGCGGGTCGGTCTGCGTCTCCGCCAGCAGAATGCCATCGGTCATCAGCTTGACCGACGCGTCGCGCGAGAGGCGGTCCTGGAAGCGCACCTTGAAGCCCACCACGTCGCCCAGCGGCGTCTTCAGTTCCTCGGCGATGCGCTTGGCCACGCTGGACGCCGCGATCCGCCGTGGCTGCGTGTGGCCGATCAATCGGCCCTTGCCCGGGGGGTAATTCAGCTTGCCGCGCCCCATGGCCAGCGCGATCTTGGGCAACTGCGTGGTCTTGCCCGAGCCGGTCTCGCCACAGACGATCACCACCTGGTGGGCGGCCATCGCGGCGGCGATCTCATCGCGTTTGGCGGAAACCGGCAGCGATTCCGGGAAAGTGATACTCAGGGACGTCAAGACGGCACGGCTCAAAGCCCGTGATTATCAGGTGGATGGCCACCCGGGTCTCACACCCGGCCTCAGGCGGGGTCTACGGCCGGCAGTTCCCTCATCTGTCCGGAAGCGTGGTCGTGCCAGGCGACGCGGCTGGCATAACTCCACGCCGCCCTCGACATCGAGCGGGCCATGGCCACGGCCGCGCTGGGCCGCAGCTCCGGTGTGGCGGCCAGCACACCGACACCCACCTGGGCGACCCAGTGGGCCTGCCCGGCTTCCAGGTCGGCCGGGGCGCCGCTGGTGCTCAAGGCCACCGGGCGGGACAGCCGTTCGGCCACCAGCCGCCCCAAATGCATCAGCCTGCGCGTGTCCGGGGCGCGCCGCACGAGCAGCAAAAACCCGTCGGTCCCCAGCCGGCCCATCTCCACGTCGATGGGGACGCAGCGCCGCAGCCGGCTGGCACAGACGAAGAGCGCATGGTTGACACTGGCGCAGCCATGCAGGTTTTCCAGTGCGTACAGGTTCCCGATGGAGATCGTGATGACGCCCACCGGGCGTGCGCTCGCCGCCTTCGAATTGAAGAAGGCCAGCCCGACCATCTGGCCCGTCTCGGAATGGGACCGCATGCGGGTGATCGGATCGTAGTGGGGACCGTGGGTCACCACCTGGCCCAGCTCGAGCAGGTACGAATAGCGGCTCCACAACGCCGTGGCGAGCGTCGCCAGGTACACGATGCCGGCCACCGCACTCAGGGCGTGCACTTGCCAGGGCGCCGCGGCCCCATCCCGCGCGATCCAGCTCAGCCCGCCCACCGCCACCACGACGCAGGTCACGCCCAGCAAGGCGGTGCCGGCGAGCCGGTCGCCCCGCAGCGTGCCGCGCACGCCGAGGGCGAACATGGCCGCGCCCATGCTGAAGGCCATGACGGTGCTCAGGGCGAGCGAAGCGACCGGATCAAGAAGCCAACCCGCGGCCAGAACGGCCACTGTCAGCGCAGTAAGGGCCGCACGGATACGCCCCGCCACCGAAGGCCGGCGCATCAGCCCCAGGGTCGCCAACATGGTCAGGCTGAGCACCGCGCAAACGATGGACAGGGAATGGGCAAGCAGGCGGGGGTAGCGCTCCGGGTGCCAGACCGGGACCCAGCCCAGGTAGGCGGCCACGAAGAAGGACGACGCCAGCGAAGACAGGGCGGCCGTGAGCGCAACGCGTTGCAGGGACCGCGCGAATGCCGCCAGCGAACCGGCGAGCAGGAGCGCGGCGGTTCCGAAGAACGCGCCCCAGAAACCGGCGGCCAGCGTGTGCATCGCGGCACCATAGCGGCGACCCGGCATAAACGCAACAGGTGAGACCAGGGGGCCATCCTTTACACTTTGGCGCTGCCCCACCTTCCAGCCCGCAGCCACATCGATGTCCACCGTCTTCAATTTCACTTTCGTACCGTGGTTTCGCTCGGTGGCGCCTTATATCCATATGCACCGCGGCAAGACTTTCGTGGTGGGCATCGCGGGCGAGGCCATCGCGGCCGGCAAGCTGCAGCACATCGCGCAGGACCTGGCGCTGATCCAGAGCATGGGCGTGAAGATCGTCCTGGTGCACGGCTTTCGCCCCCAGGTGAACGAACAGCTCAAGGCCAAGGGACACGCGGCCCGCTATTCGCACGGCATGCGCATCACCGACGAAGTGGCGCTCGATTGCGCCCAGGAAGCCGCCGGCCAGCTGCGCTATGAAATCGAGGCGGCTTTCAGCCAGGGCCTGCCCAACACCCCCATGGCGGGCTCCACGGTGCGGGTGATTTCCGGCAACTTCATCACCGCGCGTCCCGTGGGCGTGCTGGATGGCGTGGATTTCCAGCACTCGGGCCTGGTGCGCAAGGTGGACGTGGGCGGAATCATGCGCACGCTCGAGTTCGGGGCCATGGTGCTGCTGTCACCGTTCGGCTTTTCGCCTACGGGGGAAGCGTTCAACCTGACCATGGAGGAAGTCGCCACCAGCGTCGCCATCGCGCTGCAGGCCGACAAACTCCTGTTCCTCACGGAAATACCAGGCATCCGCATCCTGCCGCTGGAGCCCGAGAGCGACGACAACCCCATCGACACCGAACTGCCCCTGGCGGCGGCTGAACAGCTGCTGGCCAGCCTGCCCGGCGCCCAGCAACCCACCGACACCGCCTTCTATCTG
The DNA here is from genome assembly GCA_035476755.1 of Ramlibacter sp. Classification (GTDB taxonomy): domain Bacteria; phylum Pseudomonadota; class Gammaproteobacteria; order Burkholderiales; family Burkholderiaceae_C; genus Ramlibacter. The sequence goes on along the minus strand of DATILF010000264.1, from coordinate 395 downwards.
CAGCACTGCGTCAAGGCCTGCAAGGCCGGGGTCGAGCGCAGCCACATCATCCCGTTCGCCACAGACGGATCGCTGCTGCTGGAAGTCTATGTGCACGACGGCATCGGCACCATGGTCATCGATGAGAAGCTGGAGAGCCTGCGCGAGGCCACGCCCGACGACGTCGGCGGCATCCTGCAGCTGATCGAACCCTTCGAGAAGGACGGCACCCTGGTCAAACGGGGCCGCACCGAGATCGAGCGCGACGTCGCCAACTACACCATCGTCGAGCACGACGGCGTCATCTTTGCCTGCGCCGCCCTCTACCCCTACCCCGAGGCCCGCACCGGGGAAATGGCCGCCCTGACGGTGTCGCCCCAGAGCCAGGGCCAGGGCGACGGCGAAAAGATCCTCAA
>DATILF010000263.1:0-3218 GCA_035476755.1 Ramlibacter sp. | reverse complement strand
CCCTTCAAGCAGGCCCTGGCCGAGAAGCGCGCGCAGATCGGCCTGTGGCTCGGCCTGGCCGACCCCTACACCGCCGAGATCTGCGCCGGCGCGGGCTTCGACTGGCTGCTGATCGACGGCGAGCATTCGCCCAACGACCTGCGCAGCATCCTGCAACAGGCGCAGGCCATCGCGGCCTATCCGCAATCGCACGCCATCGCGCGGGTGCCGGTCGGCCACGGCAACGTGGGCACCGCCCTCATCAAGCAATACCTCGACCTGGGCATCCAGACGCTGCTGGTGCCCATGGTGGACACGCCGCAGCAGGCGCGCGAGCTGGTGCGCGCCATGCGCTACCCGCCGGGCGGCATCCGCGGCATGGGCGGCGCGCGCGCCTCACGCTGGGGACGCTATCCGGCCTATGCCAAGGAGGCCAACGACCAGGTCTGCCTGCTGGTGCAGGCCGAGACCCGCGAGTCGCTCGACAACCTCGACGCCATCGCGCAGGTGGATGGCGTGGACGGCATCTTCATCGGCCCGGCCGACCTGTCGGCGTCGCTCGGCCATGTCGGCAACCCCGGCCATGCGGACGTGCAGGCCGCGATCGCCGATGCCATCGACCGGATCAACCGCGCCGGCAAGGCCGCCGGCATCCTGACGCCGGACGAAAAGCTGGCGCGCAAGTACCTGGCGCTCGGCGCGACCTTCGTCGCGGTGGGGCTGGACACCGGCCTGCTGGCGCGCGCCACGAGCGAGCTGGCGGCCCGGTTCAAGGACAACGTCGCACCCTTGGCGGCGAGCAAGACTTACTGAAGCCGGAGACATTGCATGAGTTCCATCCTCCAGCCCGCGGCAGCGGGCCGCATGCACCCGGACGAATGGCAGGTGCGCGTACAGCTCGCCGCCTGCTACCGCGTCTTCGACCTGCTCGGCTGGACCGAGATGATCTACAACCACATCACGGTGCGCCTGCCGCAGAGCGTGAGCGGGCCGCACAAGCAGTTCCTCATCAACCCCTTCGGCCTGCATTACAGCGAGGTCACGGCCAGCAACCTGCTGAAGGTCGACCTGCAGGGCCACAAGCTGGACGACAACCCCTGGCCGGTGAACCCGGCGGGTTTCACCGTGCACTCGGCGATCCATGAGGGCATACCGCAAGCGCATTGCGTGATGCACACCCACACCACCGCGGGCCTGGCGGTGGCCTGCACGCAGGGCGGGCTGGCGCAGAACAACTTCTACTCCGCCCAGCTGCATGGCCTGGTGGCCTACCACGACTTCGAGGGCATCACCATCCATGCCGATGAAGCGCCGCGCCTGCTGAAGAACATCGGCGACAAGCCGGCGGTGATCCTGCGCAACCACGGCCTGCTCACCTGGGGCCCGACGCTGCCGCTCGCCTTCGTGCGACTGTGGACCTTGCAGCGGGCCTGCGAGGTGCAGGCGGCACAGGCCGCGCTGGGCCCGGCCATCCCCGTGCCGGAGGCCGTGGCGCAGCGGACAGTGGACGACAGCTTCCAGTGGGACCAGCGTTTCGGCGCGGGGCAGGACGTGTTCGATGCGCTGGTGCGGCGCGTCGACCGCATCGATACCAGCTATAGGAACTGATCATCATGAAAGTCTGCATTTACGGCGCCGGTGCGATCGGCGGCTGGCTGGGCGCGCGGTTGGGGCAGGCGGGCTGCGAGGTGAGCGTGGTGGCGCGGGGAGCGACCCTGGCCGCGCTGAAGCAGCAGGGCCTGCGGCTGGAACAGGACGGCGAGACGCTGTCCACGCCGGTGCGGGCCAGCGACGACCCCGCTGACCTGGGCGTGCAGGATCTCGTGGTCGTCGCCGTGAAGGCACCGGCGATGGCCGAGGTGGCAAAGGGCATCGCGCCTCTGCTGGGACCGGACACCATCGTGCTCACGGCCATGAACGGTGTCCCCTGGTGGTTCTTCGAGGGCTTCGGCGGCCGCCATGCGGGCACGCGCCTGAAGTCGGTGGATGCCGATGGCGGCATCGCGCAGGCCATTCCCGGGCGGCACATCATCGGCTGCGTGGTCCACGCCAGCTGCTCCCTGGACAACCCCGGCCGCGTGCGGCACCACTTCGGCAACAAGCTGATCATCGGTGAACCCTCGGGCGAGAAGATGCCACGCGTCCAGGCGCTGGTGGCGCTACTGACGCAAGCGGGTTTCGAAACCGTGCTGTCCGACCAGATCCAGAAAGACGCCTGGTACAAGCTGTGGGGCAACATGACCGTGAACCCCATCAGCGCGATCACCGGCGCCACCACCGACCTGGTGCTGGACGACGAGCTGGTGCGCGGCTTCATCGACCAGGTCATGCTCGAGGCCCGCGAGATCGGCGCGCGCATCGGCATCCCGATCGACCAGGAGCCCGGGGACCGTCACCAGATCACCCGCAAGCTGGGTGCATTCAAGACCTCGATGCTGCAGGACGTGGAAGCGGGCAAGCCGGTGGAACTGGACGCACTGGTCACCGTGGTGAAGGAACTGGGCGAGCTGACCGAGGTGCCCACGCCATTCACCGACGCCTTGCTGGGCCTGGCGCGGCTGCATGCGCAGGTGCGCGGCCTGTATTGAACTTGCCCGCTTTGACGCCACACCGATGACCGTCCGCATCTCCGACCTCCACATCGCGCGCGAAGACGCGCTGCCCAGCCCCGCGTCGCTGCATCAGGCGCTGCCCTGCACCGAGCCGCAGGCGGTGTTCATCGCCCGCTCGCGCGAAGCTGTGCGCCGCATCCTGCGCGGCGAGGACGACCGCCTGCTCGTGATCGTGGGGCCTTGCTCCATCCATGACCCGCAAGCCGCCGTGGAGTACGCAACGCGCCTGCGCGACGCGGCGGCGCAACGGCAAGACACGCTGCTGCCGGTGATGCGCGTGTACTTCGAGAAGCCCCGCACCCGCATGGGCTGGAAGGGCCTGATCTACGACCCCGACCTGGACGGCGCCGGCGACATCGCCAAGGGCCTGCACACTGCGCGCCGGCTGCTGCTGGAATGCGCCGCGCTGGGCGTGCCCGCCGCCAGCGAGATCCTGGACCTGGTGACGCCGCAGTTCTACGCCGAGCTGCTGAGCTGGGGCGCCGTCGGCGCGCGCACCGTGGAGAGCCCGCTGCACCGGCAGATGGCATCGGCCCTGTCGGCGCCCGTGGGCTTCAAGAACACCACCCACGGCGGCATCGACGTGGCCATCGACGCCATCCACGTGGCGCAGCAGCCGCACCGCTT
>DATILF010000262.1:0-3521 GCA_035476755.1 Ramlibacter sp. | reverse complement strand
GCGCAGTTATCATGCGTTGACACACCAGTGCGAGAGGAGCGGAATATGGGCCTGATGGACTTCATCAAGAAACAGTTCATAGACGTCATCCAGTGGACCGAGGAAGGCGAAGGCACGCTGGCCTGGCGCTTCCCGATGCGGGACATGGAAATCCAGTACGGCGCTTCTCTCACCGTGCGCGAATCGCAGATGGCCGTCTTCGTCAACGAAGGCAAGGTGGCCGATGTATTCGGCCCCGGCATGTACAAGCTGACCACGCAGACCATTCCGGTGCTGACCTACCTGAAGAACTGGGACAAGCTGTTCGAATCGCCTTTCAAGAGCGATGTCTATTTCTTCAGCACGCGCCAGCAGGTGGACCAGCGCTGGGGCACGCCCCAGCCCATCACCATCCGCGACAAGGATTTCGGGGCCGTGCGCCTGCGCGCTTTCGGCAATTACAACTACAGCGTCGCCGACCCGAAGCTGTTCCACAGCCAGATCTCTGGCACGCGGGATATCTACACCGTCGATGAGCTCGACGGTCAATTGCGCGGCATGATCCTGCAGCACATCTCGGACGCCATCGCGCAGAGCGGCATTCCCTTCCTGGATCTGGCCGCCAACCAGATCGAATTCGCCCGTGCCCTGGCGACGGAAATGGCGCCCGCCTTCACGGCCATCGGGCTTCAGCTCGAGGGCATGACGGTGCAGAACCTGTCGCTGCCCGAGGAACTGCAAAAGCTCCTGGACCAGCGCATCGGCATGGGCATGGTGGGCAACGACATGGGCAAGTTCATGCAGTACCAGACCGCGCAGGCGATCCCCGAAATGGCCAAGGGCGCGGCCAGTGGCGGCGGCAGCTTGGCCGGCGATGCGATGGGCCTGGGCGCCGGCATTGCCATGGGTCAGGTGCTGGCGCAGAACCTGCAAAAGGGCTTGCAGGGCGCCGCGCCCGCGGAGGCCCCGGCGGCCCCGCCCGTGGCCGGCGTGAAACCCGAAGAGGTGATGGCCACGCTGGAGAAACTGGGCGAGCTCAAGGCCAAAGGCATCCTGACGCAGGAAGAGTTCGACGCCAAGAAGGCGGAACTCCTGAAGAAGCTGGTCTGAAAGGACCGTCATTGCGGGCTTGACCCGCAATCCAGAGGTTGGCGCGCCAACCTGGATCCCGGGTTCGCCCCGGGATGACAGCCCCGAGCCGAATGGCGACCGACACCCCCCAGCGTACCTACCGGGCCCCGTGCCCGGGTTGCGGCGCGCCGGTCGAATTCCGCAGCGCCCAGTCCACCCATGCGGTGTGCGGTTTCTGTCGCAGCACCGTGGTGCGCAGCGGCGAGACCCTGTCGCGCGTGGGCAAGATGGCCGAGCTGTTCGACGACCACAGCCCGTTGCAGCTCATGGCCGCGGGGCACTGGCAAGGCAGGGGCTTCACGTTGGTGGGGCGGCTTCAGTACAAGGGGGAGACCGGCACCTGGACCGAATGGCAGGCGCTGCTCGACGACGGCACCACGGCATCGCTGGCTGAAGACAACGGTGCGTACGTCTTCAGCCGGCCCGCCACGCTGTCGCGCGAGACGCCCGCGGCACAGCACTTCCGCCCGGGTGCGACCACCGCCATCGGCGGCAAACCCTTCGACGTGGCGTCGAACCAGCAGGTGGTGCTGCTCTCGGCCCAGGGCGAGCTGCCCAAGCTGCCGCCCCTGGGCCAGCCGTTCACGATGGTGGAGCTGCGCAGCGCCGGCGCCGAAGTGCTCAGCATCGACTACGGCGCCCACCCGCCGGCTGTGGCGCGCGGTCGCGCCGTCGCGCTGGAGGCGCTGCAGCTGAAGGGCCTGCGCGAGGACAGCATCCGCGAGGAGTCGGCGCGGCAGTTCGCCTGCCCGCATTGCGGCGCGCAGGTCGAGGTGGCTCTGTCGGCCAGCAAGAGCATCACGTGCCGCTCGTGCAACAGCCTGATCGACCTCACCCAGGGCGTGGGCGGCGAATTGCGCCACGCCATCCAGGACGAGCCGGTGCAGCCCCTCATCCCGTTGGGGTCGGTGGGTCAGCTGCGGGGTGTGCAGTGGCAGGTGGTCGGTTTTCAGCATCGGATGGGCCAGGAGCCGGACGATGCCGACGAGCGCTTCGGCTGGAGCGAATACCTGCTGTACAACCGCAAGCGCGGCTTCACCTTCCTGGTGGATTCGGAGGACGGCTGGAGCGTGGTGACGCCCACCACGGGGGCGCCCAAGCTGTCCGCGGGTGGCCAGGCGGCCGAGTACCTCGGAGTCACCTACCGGCTGCAATACAGCTACGAGGCCGAGACCACCTATGTGGCGGGCGAGTTCTACTGGCCCGTCGAGCGCGGCCAGAAAACCTCGAACCGCGACTTCGCCAAGGGCCAGAGCCTGTTGTCGATGGAGCAGACGCCGCGCGAGATCACCTGGTCCGGCGGCACGCAGATCGACAGCGGCCTGGTTGCCAAGGCCTTTGGGCTGGAAGGCCGGCAGGATTTGTTCAAGCGCGGCGATGCGGGGCCGACGAGCACGGCCAGCGCGGGCGGCCTGGGATGCGGCACTGTCGTCGTCCTGTTCGTGGTGGTGCTGCTGTTCGTGCTGCTCGCTCGCGGCTGCGACGACGAGTCGGGGTCGGGCGGTGGCAGCGCACTGCGCAGCAGTGGCGGCTCGTATGGCGGATATTCCAGTGGCGGCGGCCACAAGTAGCGACAGCGTTCATCAACTTTTCTGGAGAACATCATGGGCATCGAATGGCTGAAACCAGGCGCCTTCTTCGGCTCCATCCTGTACGCGATGATTGGCGTGGGGATCTTCTGGCTGAGCTTCGTCCTCATCGACAAGCTCACCCCGTACAACCTGTGGGAAGAGCTGGTGGAAAAGCAGAACATGGCGCTGGCGATCGTGGTCGGAGCCATGGCGCTGGGCTTGTCGATCATCGTGGCCGCCGCCGTGGTCGGCTGATATGGCCCCCACGCTCCCCCACTGCGTGTGGGTCGCTGCCCCCCGAGGGGGCCTTCGCGCCTTGGGGCGGCCCGGCGGCGCTCATGTGACCCCCACGCTCCCCCACTGCGTGTGGGTCGTTGCCCCCCGAGGGGGCCCAGCCGCCTTGGGACGGCCCGGCGGCGGCTGATGGAGCGCCCCTCGCCACGCCCCCTGGAAGTCGCGCTGCTGGCCTCGGTCTTCGTGGTCGCCGCCTGCGGGCTGGTGTATGAACTCGCGGCGGGTGCCTTGGCATCGTATGTGCTGGGCGACTCGGTGCTGCAGTTCTCCACGGTGATCGGCACCTATCTGTTCGCGATGGGTATCGGCTCGTGGCTCTCGCGCTTTTTCGAGCGGCAGCTTCCCGCGCATTTCCTGCGCATCGAATTGCTGGTGGCCCTGCTGGGCGGCTTTCTGCCCGCGCTTCTGTTCCTCGCCAACGCCTATGTGCCGGGCGCGTTCCGGGGCCTGCTCTACGGCATGGTGCTCGCCGTCGGCGCGCTGGTGGGGCTGGAGATACCGCTCGTGATGCGCATCCTGCGGCGCAACGTCGCGCTCAAGGATCTG
>DATILF010000261.1:0-18313 GCA_035476755.1 Ramlibacter sp. | reverse complement strand
TCGATGTTCTGCACCTGCTCTCGCATCTGCTCGATCAGGACCTTCATGTCCACCGACACCTTGGTCAGTTCCAGCGCGGCGGACTTCGAGCCCATGGTGTTGGCTTCGCGGTGCAGTTCCTGGATCAGGAAATCCAGGCGCTTGCCGATTTCGCCGCCCTTTTTGACCAGCCGCTCGATCTCGTCGAGGTGGGATGCGAGGCGGGTGAGTTCCTCGGCCACGTCGATGCGGATGGCGAACGCTGTGGCCTCGGTCAGGGCCCGGTCTTGCGCGGCCTCCGGCAGTGTGCTGCCTTCCGTGAGCGACATCGCCTCTTTCCAGCGCTCCAGAAACCGGGCGCGCTGCTGCTCGACCAGCTGCGGCACCAGGGGCTGCGCTTGCCTGGCAAGTTCGCGCAGCTGCTTCAGGTGGCCCAGGAGCATCGTGGCCAGGCGGGCGCCTTCGCGCTCGCGCGCGGCCATCAATTCCTCCAGGGTCCGGGCGGCCAGCTGCGACAGGGGCTCGGCCCAGTCGATGTCGACGCTGCCTTCGCTCGCGCACATGCGCACCACGTCGGCCACGCTCAGTGCCTTGGCGTCGGGCAGCCAGGCGCGCACGTTGTCCTGCAGGGCGTTGAGCCGCTGCAGCATGCGGGGCGTGGGCTCGCGCAGCGTGTCGGCGGCGCCCGACTCCAGGGCGGCGCGAACCTCCACCTTTCCGCGTTTGAGCTTGCCCGCGATCAGCTCGCGCAGCACCGGCTCGTGCTGGCGCAGTTCCTCGGACAGCCGGAAGGTCAGGTCCAGGAAGCGGCTGTTGACGGAGCGTATCTCCAGTCCCAGGCGGCTTGCCGGCGCGCCCTTGGCCTCGGGGCCGGGCGTGGCTGGTGCGGCGCTTTGCTGCGCGCTTGCGTAGCCGGTCATGCTGTAAACTGACATGGAGGTGCTTCTGTCTCGATCTGTTTGGTTCCTTGCGGGATTGCGAGAATAACCGGGTTGACCCTACATTCGGACAACTTCCTAAATTATGTCAAAGGTCAAACCAGCTCCCTTGCCGCCGGACACCGTGATAGGCGGCTATCGGGTGGTTCGCAAGCTATCGGCGGGCGGTTTTGGTGTCGTTTATCTGGCTGTCGACAACGAGGGCCAGCAAGTCGCCGTCAAGGAATACCTGCCCGCATCCCTGGCCGGCCGCGCCCCGGGGGAACTGTTGCCGCAGGTACAGCCCGAAAAGCTGTCCCTGTACCGCCTGGGCCTCAAGAGCTTCTTCGAGGAGGGCCGCTCGCTCGCCCAGATCTCGCACGCCTCCGTGGTGAGCGTGCTGAATTTCTTCCGCGAGAACGAGACCGTCTACATGGTGATGAACTACCTGGAGGGCGCGACCCTGCAGGATTTCATCATCACCGCGCGCGAGCTGAAAAAGCAGAAGGTGTTCCGCGAATCGACCATCCGGTCGCTTTTTGACGAGATCCTGCGAGGCTTGCGCATCGTGCACCAGCACAAGATGTTGCATCTGGACATCAAGCCCGCCAATATTTTCATCACCGACGACAACAAGGCCGTGATGATCGATTTCGGCGCCGCGCGCGAGGTGCTGTCCAAGGAAGGCAACTTCATCCGCCCCATGTACACGCCCGGCTTCGCCGCGCCCGAGATGTACCGGCGCGATTCGTCGATGGGCCCCTGGACCGATATTTACGCCATCGGCGCCTGCATCTACGCGTGCATGCAGGGCTACCCGCCCAACGACGCGCCCCAGCGCCTGGAGAAAGACCGCCTGGCGCTGGCCCTCTCGCGGCTGCGCGGGGTCTATTCCGACAACCTGATCGAAGTGGTGGAGTGGTGCATGTCGCTCGACCCGCTGTCGCGGCCTCAGTCGGTGTTCGCGCTGCAAAAGGAGCTCAGCCGCGAGGGCGAGCGCCGCTACACCAAGCTCACGGTGGGCGAAAAGATGCGCCTGCAGTTCGACAACATGGTGTCGGACACCAAGAAAAACGTGAAACGCGCCACCGGCTTCGGCGGGGTCAAGGCCAAGTGAAAGGCGCAATCCAATGAAATTTTCCGTCTTTCAGATCAGCCGACGAGGCGGGCGCGAAAAGAACGAAGACCGGATGGGTTATTGCTACACCCGCGAATCGGGCCTGTTCGTGCTGGCCGACGGCATGGGCGGCCACCCGGAAGGCGAAGTCGCGGCCCAGCTGGCGCTGCAGACGGTGTCCGCGCTGTACCAGAAAGAGGCCAAGCCGGTGGTGCAGGACGTGACCGAGTTCCTGTCCACGGCGCTCATGGCGGCGCACCACCAGATCATCCGCTACGCCAGCGAGAAGGGCATGCTCGACACGCCGCGCACCACGCTGGTGGCGGCCATCGTGCAGGGCACGTCCGCCACCTGGGTGCACTGCGGCGATTCGCGCCTGTACGTCGTGCGTGGCAGCGAACTGCTCACCCGCACCCGTGACCACTCGTACCTGGAGCAGCAGAGCAACGCCGGCGCGGTGCGCATGGACCGCATCAACCGTAACATTTTGTTCACCTGCCTCGGCTCGCCCACCAAACCGGTGTTCGACGTGACCGGGCCCATCACGCTGCAGCAGGGCGACAAGATCCTGCTGTGTTCCGATGGCCTGTGGGGTTCGCTGAACGACATCGACATCGTGCGCCACCTGAGCACCCAGCCCGTGTCCGAGGCGGTGCCCGACCTGGTCGAGGCCGCGCTGCGCAATGGCGGCGACCACAGCGACAACGTCACCGTGATCGCCCTCGAGTGGGAAACCCCCGACTCCTTCGAATCCACCCGCGGTATTTCCACCGACAGCATCAGCGACGGCGTGTTCGCCTCCACCATCCAGGCCGGCGTGCTTGAAAGCATGGTCGAGGACCTCGACGATGCCGCCATCGAGCGGTCCATCGCCGAGATCAACGAAGCCATCCGCCGCTCGGCGGCCCGCAGAAGCTAACTCACCTGATCCCATGACCGAATTTGCCAGGAGCGGCGCCCGCGCCGCCGACCAGTTGCGCCCCATCCGCATCACCCGCGGCTACACGATCCACGCCGAAGGCTCCGTGCTCATCGAGTTCGGCAACACCAAGGTGCTGTGCACCGCGTCGGTGGAAGAGAAGGTACCGCCCCACAAGCGCGGCAGCGGCGAAGGCTGGGTGACGGCCGAGTACGGCATGTTGCCGCGCTCCACCCACACGCGCAGCGACCGCGAAGCCGCGCGCGGCAAGCAAAGCGGGCGCACCCAGGAAATCCAGCGCCTGATCGGCCGCTCCATGCGCGCCGTGTTCGACCTGAAGCTGCTGGGCGAGCGCACCATCCAGCTCGACTGCGACGTGTTGCAGGCCGACGGCGGCACCCGCACGGCCGCCATCACCGGCGCCTTCGTCGCCGCGCAGGACGCCGTGAACAAGCTCATCGCCGACCGCAAGCTGACCGCCTCGCCCATCACCGGTCCGGTGGCCGCGGTGTCGGTCGGCATTGTCCAGGGCATCCCCATGCTCGACCTGGAATACGTCGAGGACGTGAGCTGCGACACCGACATGAACGTGGTCATGACGGGCGCCGGGCACTTCGTGGAAGTGCAGGGCACGGCCGAAGGCGTGGCCTTCACACGTGCCGAGATGGACGAACTGCTGCGCCTGGCCGAAAAGGGCATTGCCGAGCTGGTGGACATGCAGCAGCAAGCACTGGGACAATAGTGCTTTTGTCATGCCGGGCTTGACCCGGCCTCCACCGTGGCGTGCACGCCAAGGTGGATTGCGGGTCAAGCGAAGTAATCGGCCCGCAATGACATTCCGGACCATGCCCCCCCAAATCGTTCTCGCCTCCAACAATCCGGGCAAGCTCGCCGAGCTGCAGGCCATGTTCGCGCCGCTGGGCATCGCGCTGGTGCGCCAGGCCGACCTGGGCATCGGCGAAGCCGAAGAGCCCTTCCGCACTTTCGTTGAAAACGCGCTGGCCAAGGCCCGTCATGCCGCCGCGCACAGTGGCCTGCCGGCGCTCGCCGATGACGCGGGGCTCTGCGTCGATGCCTTCGGGGGCCGCCCGGGCGTGGACACCGCGTTCTACGCCACGCAGTTCGGCTACGAGAAGGGCGACGCGAACAATGTCCGCGCGCTGCTGGAGCAGCTCGAGGGCCACAGCGACCGCCGCGCCGCGCTGGTCAGCACGCTGGTGGCGGTGCGCACGCCCGACGATCCGGAGCCGTTGATCGCCGTCGGCCGTGTGGCCGGCGAGATCGCGCCGCAGCCGGTGGGCGAGAACGGTTTCGGATTCGATCCCGTGATGTTCATTCCCGAGTTCGGCCAGACTTTCGCGCAGTTGCCTGTGGAGGTGAAGAATGCCAACAGCCATCGGGGCAAGGCGGCGCGCCGGATGATCGAGTTGATCAGGCAGCGGTGGCTCTAGGAATCATGGCTTCGACCGTCGAACATTACCTGCGCCCCGGCACGCTGCAGTTGCCCGCGCTGCCGCCGCTCTCGCTCTACGTGCACCTGCCCTGGTGCCTGCGCAAGTGCCCTTACTGCGATTTCAATTCGCACGAGATGGCCGCGGGCGAGATGCCCGAGCAGCGCTACCTCGGCGCGCTGGTTGCCGACCTGGAGGCCGCGCTGCCGCTGGTGTGGGGCCGGCCGATCCACAGCATCTTCATCGGCGGCGGCACGCCCAGCCTGTTCTCGCCCCAGGCCATCGACCGGCTGCTGGGTGACGTGCGGGCGCGCCTGAAGCTGGAGCCCGATTGCGAGATCACGCTGGAGGCCAACCCGGGCACCTTCGAGAAGGACCGGTTCAAGGCGTTCCGCTCGGCCGGTGTCACGCGCCTGTCGGTGGGCGTGCAAAGCTTCAACGACGCGCACCTGAAGGCGCTGGGACGCGTGCACGACCGCGCGCAGGCCATCGCGGCGGTGCAAGAGGCGGCCACGGCTTTCGAGACCTTCAACCTCGACTTGATGTACGCCCTGCCCGGCCAGACGATGGAAGGGCTGGCGCAGGATGTCACCCAGGCGCTCGCGCTCGCGCCGCCGCACATCTCCATCTACCACCTGACCATCGAGCCCAACACCTACTTCGCCAAGTTCCCGCCGCGCGTGCCGGACGACGACACGGCCTACGCCATGCTCGACCGCATCACCGACATGACGGGCGCAGCCGGCATGGACCGCTATGAGGTGTCGGCCTATGCCAAGCCCGGTCACCGTTGCTGGCACAACACCAACTACTGGCAGTTCGGCGATTACCTGGGCATCGGCGCGGGCGCGCATTCCAAGCTGAGTTTTCCGCATCGCGTGGTGCGGCAGGTGCGCTATCGCGACCCGAAGCTGTATATGGACAACGCGCTCGCGGGGCAGGCCCTGTCGCAGGACGATGAAGTGCCGCGCGCGGACCTGCCGTTCGAGTTCATGCTCAATGCCTTGCGCCTGAAGGACGGCTTCGCCCTCACGCAGTTTTCCGAACGCACCGGCCTGCCGCTCAGCGCCATCGCGCAGCCCCTGCAGGAGGCCGAGCGCAAAGGCCTCATCGAGCGCGACCTGGCCCGCGTGAAGCCCACGCAGCGCGGCTTCGATTTCCTGTCCGATCTCCAGTCCCTGTTCCTGGCCAGCCGCTGAACGCATGCGTTCTTTGCATGGGTCGGCGCCGATACGGCATTTGCGCTGCGCCACGGGTCGTCCTAGAGTGTGATCTTGGGGTGGACGGCCGCGTGGCCCTGTTCGTCCCCAGGTAGAACACCAGGAGGAACACCCCATGAACGCCGCCACCCAAGCCCTGCACAACCGGATCGAGGCGGTGCTGGCGCTGTCCGCCTCCCGCCTGGAGGCGGCCCGCCACCAGGTGGTGGAAGGCATCGCCCGCGAATATTTCCGCCGCCTCGACGCGCAGGACCTCGCCGAGCGCACGCCGGAAGACCTGCTGGGGGCGCTGCTTTCGCACCTGCAACTGGGGGAGGCGCGTGAAGCCGGCCGGCCGAAGGTGCGCATCTACAGCCCGACCATGGGGGAAGACGGCTGGTGGTCGCGCCACTCAGTCATCCAGATCGTCAACGACGACATGCCCTTCCTGGTGGACTCCACCACGCTGGAAATCAACCGGCAGGGGCTCACGCTGCACCTGATCGCGCACCCAATCTATGCGGTGGAACGCGATGCGGGCGGCCGCTTGAAGGCGATCAGCACACGCGCGAGCGCGCCCCAGGCGCCCCGCGAATCCTGGATGCACGTCGAGGTGGACCGGCTGATCGACGACGAGCAGCGCGACGCGCTGGCGGCCGGCATCGAGCGTGTGCTGTCGGATGTGCGGGCCGCGGTGGAGGACTGGAAGCCGATGCTGGACCAGCTGCACGCCGCCATCGCCGAGCTGGCGCAGGCGCCCGCCACGTTGCCGGCCGCCGCCGTGCGGGAAAGCGGGGAGTTCCTGCGGTGGCTGGCCGACGATCACCTGACCTTGCTCGGCTATCGCCAGCACGACCTGGTGCAGGAAGACGGCGGCCCCGCGCTGCGCCTGGTGGCTGGCAGCGGCAAGGGCCTGCTGCGCGAAAGCGCGCAGGAGCAGCTCTCGGCCAGCTTCTCGGCCTTGCCGCGCGAGGCCCGAGCCCTGGCCCGTGCGCCGCTGCCGCTGCTCGTGGTCACGAAATCGAACACGCGCTCGACCGTGCACCGCGCGGGCTACACCGACTACATCGGCGTGAAGCGCTATGACGCGCAAGGCGAAGTGACCGGTGAGCACCGCTTCATCGGTCTTTTCACCTCCACGGCCTACAGCGCCCGTGTCAGCGAGACGCCGCTGCTGCGCGGCAAGGTGGAGGCCATCGCCACGCGCGCGGGCCTGCCGCCGGGCGGCCACCTGGCCAAGGGCCTTCAGCACATCCTGGAGACCTACCCCCGCGACGACCTGTTCCAGATTCCCGACGACGACCTGTACGACACCGCGCTGGGCATCCTGGCCCTGGGCCAGCGGCGGCGGCTGCGCCTGTTCCTGTGGCGCGACCCGTTCGAGCGCTTCATTTCCTGCCTGGTCTATGTGCCGCGCGAAGCCTATTCCACCGAGCTGCGCATCAAGTTTCAGCGCATCCTGCTGGCCGCGTTCAACGGCACCTACGCGGACTTCGACGTGCAGATGACCGAGCAAGTGCTGGCTCGCATCCACTTCACCGTGCGCACCACCCCGGGCCAGGTGCCCGCGTTCGAGCGAGCGGACATCGAGCGGCGGCTGGCCGCCGTGGCGAGGCGCTGGGACGACGAACTGCGCGACGCGCTGGTGGATGCGGAAGGCGAGGGCGCGGGGCTGGCGCTGTTCAAGCGCTGGAGCGCCGCGTTTCCGATGGACTACCGCGGCCGGGTGGCGGCGCGCGACGCCGTGCCCGACGTGCGCAAGCTCACGGCGCTTTCGCAAGCTGAGCCCCTGGGCCTCACGCTCTACCAGCGCGACGGCACCTCACCCGGCGCCTTGGGGCTCAAGGTGTACCGCAACGGCCCGCCGCTGGTGCTCTCCGACATCCTGCCGATGCTGGAGCACATGGGCGTGCGCGTGATCGCCGAGTCGAGCTGGCAGATCGGCGCGCCCGGCGACGCGCAGCCGATTTCGCTGCACGACTTCGAGCTGCAGGCGCCGCTCACGGGCGAGATCGAGCAGGCCACCCTGGCGCGCCTGTTCGAGGATGCCTTCGCGCGCGTGCTGCGCACCGAGGTCGAGAGCGACGAGTTCAATCGCCTCGTGCTGCTGGCCGGCCTGGCCGGCGAGGAGGTGGTGGTGCTGCGAGCCTATGCCAAATACCTCAAGCAGATCGGCTTCGCGCAGGCGCAGGCCACCATCGCCGCGACGCTGTCGGCGCATCCGCGCATCGCCCGCATGCTGGTGGCGCTGTTCAAGCTGCGTTTCGACCCCGAGCGCCACGACGAGGAGGGCGCGGCGTCGCAAGTGCGCGCCATCGAGCAGGCGCTGGCCAAGGTGAGCAACCTGTCCGAAGACCGCGTGCTGCGCCAGCTTCTGGCGCTGGTGCAGGCCACGCTGCGCACGAACTACTGGCGCACCGGCGTCGGCCATTCGGGCGCGGCCGGCCCGCGCCGCCAGTTCCTGAGCTTCAAGCTGGACTCGGCCCAGGTGCCGGGGCTGCCGCAGCCGAGGCCGCTGTACGAGATCTTCGTGTATTCGCCGCGCTTCGAAGGCATTCACCTGCGCGGCGGCAAGGTCGCGCGGGGCGGCTTGCGCTGGTCCGACCGCCCGGACGATTTCCGCACAGAGGTGCTGGGCCTGGTGAAGGCGCAGATGGTGAAGAACACCGTGATCGTGCCCGTGGGCTCCAAGGGCGGCTTCGTGCTGAAGAAGGCGCCGCCCTCCACCGACCGCGAGGCCTTCATGAAGGAAGGCGTGGCCTGCTACCAGGACTACCTGCGCGGCCTGCTGGACCTCACCGACAACCTGGTGGGCGGCCAGACCGTGCCGCCGCCACAGGTGCTGCGCGTCGACGGGGATGACCCCTACCTCGTGGTCGCCGCCGACAAGGGCACGGCCACCTTCTCCGACTACGCCAACCAGGTCAGCCTGGAATATGGGCACTGGCTCGGCGATGCGTTCGCCTCGGGCGGCAGCGTCGGCTACGACCACAAGGCCATGGGCATCACGGCCCGCGGTGCCTGGGAAAGCGTGAAGCGCCACTTCCGCGAGATGGGCATCGACACCCAGTCGGCCGACTTCACGGTGGTGGGCATCGGCGACATGTCGGGCGATGTATTCGGCAATGGCATGCTGCTGTCGCGCCACATCCGCCTGCTGGCAGCGTTCGATCACCGCCACATCTTCATCGACCCGCAGCCGCAGGCCGAGGCCACCTTCACCGAGCGCGCGCGCCTGTTCGCGCTGCCGCGCTCTTCGTGGGCCGACTACGACACGACGCTCATCTCCGAAGGCGGCGGCGTGTGGGCGCGCTCCGAGAAGTCCATCCCCGTGTCGCCCCAGGCGCGCGCGGTGCTCGGCATCACGGCCGAGAGCCTGACGCCGACCGAGTTGGTCTCCGCCCTCCTGAAGGCGCCGGTGGACCTGCTCTACAACGGCGGCATCGGCACCTACGTCAAGGCCAGAACCGAAACCCATGCCGATGTCGGTGACCGGGCCAACGACGCGCTGCGCGTGAACGGCGCCGATCTGCGCTGCAAGGTGGTGGGCGAGGGCGGCAACTTGGGGTTCACCCAGCGCGGCCGCGTGGAAGCGGCAATGACAGGGGTGCGCCTGTACACCGACGCCATCGACAACTCGGCCGGCGTGGACACGTCCGACCATGAGGTGAACATCAAGATCCTGCTGGGCATGGCCGTGGCCGAAGGCAAGCTCACCACGGAGGGCCGCAACGCGCTGCTGCCGACGATGACGGACGAAGTCGCCACGCTGGTGCTGCGCGACAACTATTTCCAGACGCAGGCGCTGTCCATCGGCAAGCGCCTGGCGGCCAGCCGGCTGGACGACCACGCGCGCTTCATGCGCTTCCTGGAAAAGAACGCTCGCCTGGACCGCGCCATCGAGTTCCTGCCCAGCGAGGAGGAGATCGGCTTGCGCAAGGCTCGCGCGCTGGGGCTCACCACGCCCGAGCAGGCGGTGCTGCTGGCCTACAGCAAGATGTGGCTCTCCGATGAGCTGGTGGCTTCCGACCTGCCCGAGGACCCGTGGATCGGCCAGGCCCTGCAGCGTTACTTCCCGGCGGCGTTGCATGCGCTGTATGGCGACTACATTGCGCGGCATCCGCTGCGCCGCGAAATCATCGCGACCCATGTACTCAACAGCATGGTCAACCGCGTCGGCCCAACCTTCGTGTACGAGTTGGCCGAGCTGACCGGCGCCACGCCGCCGCAGGTGGTGCGCGCCTACCTGCTGGCGCGCGAAGTGTTCGGCAGCACTGACCTGTGGCAGCGCATCGAGGCGCTGGATAACCAGGTCGCCGACAGCGTTCAGGCGGAGTTGATCGTCGAGTGGCGCCGTCTCATGGGGCGCGCCACCACCTGGTTCCTGCGCTCGCGGCGCCTGGACGAGCCGACCGAACGGGGCGCGAAGCGTCTTGCCCCGGCCGTGGCCGCGCTGCGCACACGGCTGGAGCCGGAAGCCGCCTCGCAGCCCCGGGCGGCCGCCTGGGTGCAGGCCGGCGTGCCGCAGCCGCTGGCGCAGCAGGTCGGCGCGGCGGATCGCCTCTTCAGTGCGCTGGACATCGCCGAGGTGGCGGAGGCGGGCGCCTGTGCGCTCGACGTCACCAGCGAGGTGTACTTCGGCATCGGCGAACGCCTGGGCCTGGAGCGGTTGCGCCAGCAGATCGACCTGCTGCCCGCCGAGACGCATTGGCAGAGCCTGGCCAAGGTCGCGCTGGCGGGCGACCTGGCCGACTTGCACCACTCCATCGCGGCCGACGCGGTGTCGCGGCAAACCGGAGCCGCTGCCGAGAAGCTGTCTGCCTGGGAAGCCCGCAACCCGGCCACCTTTGCACGGGCCAAGCGGCTCGTGGGCGAGCTGGCCGAGGCGACCACGCCCGACCTGGCCATGCTGTCCGTGGCGCTGAGGGAGCTGCGCAACCTCATCTGAGGTTTTCTTCACCGCTCCGGGCACTTCATCTCGACAAAAAAAGCCCCACGGCGCGGCCCTGAGTTGTCGCACTGCCGCAGCCGCGCCCGTCCTACGAGGCCCGCATCGCCGAGCCTACAGTTGCGCGCCGCGCCCTTGTCTAAATTCAAGGGACGAAGCAGGCACCAACGGACGAGGAACCCGAAGTGGGCGGCAAGCCAGACGAGCAGCACGAGGACAAGCGACGGGGCCCCTCAACGGGGCAGGGCGCGGACAGCGCGCTGGACGCGCTGATCAAGCGCCGCTCGCCGCAGCCCAGCCACCAGACGCAGCAAAGCCAGCAACCGCAGCCGGGGGAGTCGAAGAAGGAGTGAGGCGGGCTTTTTCAGGATGGTGGGCGTTTCGAACCGAGTGGGGTCGAGTGTCAGCAATTGCCGGGAAATGGACATGTCGGCCAGGACGCGTATAGAAAATTGGAATTTCTATGCATGTTAGCTGCAACATGTACAAAATCCACGCACTACCTCGCAGTTCGGTCCGGGGCCGTTGAGCCAAGCCTATTGGCGGAAGCGGTGAGATTCGAACTCACGAACGGTTGCCCGTTGCCGGTTTTCAAGACCGGTGCAATCGACCACTCTGCCACGCTTCCATTGCAGTGGCGATTTTAGCCGCTAGGCGTTCAGCAGGCCTTTTCGCTCGATGAAGGCCACCACCTCATCCAGGCCGTCGCGGGTTTTGAGGTTGGTCATGACGAAGGGTTTGCCTTTGCGCATGCGCTCGGTGTCGGCCTTCATGACGCCCAGGTCGGCGCCCACGTAGGGGGCGAGATCCGTCTTGTTGATGACGAACAAATCGCTCTTGGTGATGCCGGGGCCGCCTTTGCGCGGGATCTTCTCGCCGGCGGCTACGTCGATCACGTAGATCGTCAAGTCGCTCAGCTCGGGGCTGAAGGTGGCGGCCAGGTTGTCGCCGCCGGATTCGATGAACACGATGTCGGCATCGGGGAAGTCCACCAGCATGCGGTCGATCGCTTCCAGATTGATCGACGCATCCTCGCGGATGGCGGTGTGCGGGCAGCCGCCGGTCTCTACGCCCATGATGCGCTCGGCGGGCAGGGCGCCGCTGACGGTGAGCAGGCGCTGGTCTTCCTTGGTGTAGATGTCGTTGGTGATCGCCACCAGGTCGTACTTCTCGCGCAGGACCTTGCACAGCATTTCCAGCAACGTGGTCTTGCCGGAGCCAACGGGGCCGCCGATGCCCACACGCAGCGGCGGCAGCTTCTTGGTGCGATGGGCGATGTGATGAAGGCTCATGATCTGAATAGCCGGGAGTATTGGGTTTCGTGCTGGGCCGAGAGGATCGCCAGCATCGGGGTGAAGGCCTGCCGGTCGTCGTCGGCCAAGCTCAGGGCGTGATCGACGGCCGCCGGAATTTCCGCCGCCAGCTTCAGCAGGATACGCTGGCCGGCGCTCTGGCCGAGCGGTACGGACTTGATGGCCGCTTGCATCATGTTCTCGGCCCAGCCGAAGGCGAATGCCAGCAGGGCATCGCGCGCGGATGCGGTACCGGTCGAGGCGGCAAGGGCGAACGCAACCGGGTAGGTCAGCGGCTGCGTTGCCCGGGCCGCGACCTCAGGGTGGATCGACTTGAGCCATTCCACGAGCGAGCGGCCCATCTGCTCGGCCTGCTGGCGCAGTTCGCTGGTTTCACGCGTGTGCAGCACCCAGTCGTTCAGCTGCGCGATGCGCGCCAGGTCGCCGCTGCGCCAGGCGGTGACGGCCTGCCGCACCACGGCGGCATCCGAGCGCGACAGGCTCAGGTGCAACTGGTCCACCAGCCAGGCCGTGGCGCTGGCCTCGTCGTTCACGCGCCCGCTGTCCACGGCCGCCTCCAGCCCCTCGGAGTACGAGAAGCCACCGATCGGCAGGGCGGGCGACGCCAGCCAGATCAGCTGCAGCAATGCCGCGTCAGTGGTGGTGGTGATCGTCATGGCGGTGATCGTCGTCATGGCCTTGATCATGGCCATGGTCGTGCGCATGGCCATGCCCGTGGGAATGCCCGCCGCCCTGCGCGCCATAGGCCCCGCCCTCGGGCTCGAACGCGGCCGAGGTTTCCTTCACGATCAGGTGCATGGCCCGCAGCATGTCGGCCAGCACGTGATCCGGCTCGATCTTCAGGTGGTCGGGCTTGAGCTCGATCGGCACGTGGCGATTGCCCAGGTGGTAGGCGGCGCGCGTCAGGTCGAAGGGCGTGCCGTGGTCGGCGCAGTGCGTGATCACCAGCACCGGCTGCGGCGCGGCGATCACCTGGATCAGCGAGCCATCTTCGGCCACCAGCACGTCGCCGCCGCGCACGGCGGTGCCGCGCGGCAGGAACACGCCCAGGTGGCGGCCCTGCGAGTCGGTGCAGTCGAAGCGGCTTTTCTGGCGCACGTCCCAGTCGAGTTCGACCGTGGCGGCGCGCTTCAACAGCACCGGGGCCAAGCCCCGGCCGCGGGGCAGCAACTTGCTCGCATGGATCATGTCAAGGGTTCCAGGATGAATTTGCTGCGGCCGTGGATGCGGTAGGTGGAGAAGTCTCGCACGTCCAGGGTCGCGATATGGTGGATGCCGCTCTCTTCGGCTAGCCACAGCAGGCACAGATCCGCCCAGTCGGGGTCGAGGTCCGCATATTTGCGAAACAGGAAGGCGATGCGCTTGAATGCCGCAGCATCGGGATGATGGATGCGCACCGTTGCGCCGGCCGCGAGCTCGGCCACGGCCGCCCGCCGCGAAGGGGGCAGAAAGAATGCGGTTTCGCAGAGCACGGGCTCCACGGTATGCAATTGCGCGCTGCAGCTGGCCAGCCAGCGCCTAGCCGCCGGGTGCCGGGCATCGGCTTCGTCGAACAAGGCGACCAAGACGCCGGTGTCGAGCAGGACATGGGCGCCGCGGCCCGCAGTGACGCTGTCCTTTTGCACTCAGCCCACCGCCGGGCCGCTCCCAAGGAGGGCTGGGCCCCCTCGGGGGGCAGCGAACAAAGTGAGCGTGGGGGCGAACATACTCAGCCCACCGCCGGGCCGCTCCCAAGGCGGGCTGGGCCCCCTCGGGGGGCAGCGAACAAAGTGAGCGTGGGGGCGAACATACTCAGCTCACCGCCGAAACATTCTCAGGCGCTCCGCTTGAGGCGGGCGGCAATGCGTTGGCGAACCACGTCCTTCGTGGCGCTGCTGCCCCCGAGCTGAACGCAGCCGATCAGACCGGCGCGCTGGAAGGCGGCGTAGTTGGCACTGACACCTACGTGCCCGGCCTGTTCGGTCGCGGGGGCGCTCGCAGCCGCGTGCGCCAGGTACTCGGCCAGGGCTTGCTGCACCACATGGCTCTTGGTGAGCCCATGGCTGGCAGCAAAGGTATCCAGAGCCTTGTCCAGCGGCTCGGAAAGGCGGACGGTCAGCGTCATGGCTGCATTGTATTACAAGACGCCTACCTGTATTCTGTCATCTCAGAACAGGAAATACCGTTGCGCCATCGGCAATACCGTGGCCGGCTCGCAAGTGAGCAACTGGCCATCGGCGCGCACGGCATAGGTCTGCGCGTCGATCTCCATCTTCGGCAGGTAATTGTTGTGGATGAGGTCCTGCTTGCGCACGCCGCGGATGTTCTTCACGGCGCTGAGCGTCTTGGCCAGGCCGAACGTGTCCTTGATGCCCGCGGCCAGGCCGGCCTGCGAGACGAACGTGAGCGAGCCTTTCGCGATGGCCCCGCCGAAGCCGCCGAACATCGGCCGGTAGTGCACCGGTTGCGGCGTGGGGATGGAGGCGTTGGGGTCACCCATCGCCGCCATGGCGATGAAGCCGCCCTTGAGAATGGCGGCCGGCTTGACGCCGAAGAAGGCCGGCTTCCAGATCACCAGGTCGGCCCACTTGCCCTTCTCGATGCTGCCCACTTCGTGGCTGATGCCGTGCGCGATGGCGGGGTTGATCGTGTATTTGGCGACGTAGCGCTTGGCGCGGAAGTTGTCGTTGCGGGTGTTCTGCTCGGCGGGATGCCCCCACCCCGACCCTCCCCCAGCGGGGGAGGGGGACAAGAATCCCCTTTGCGCCTTCATCTTGTGCGCCGTCTGCCAGGTGCGCATGATGATCTCGCCCACGCGGCCCATGGCCTGGCTGTCGGAGCTCATCATGCTGATGGCACCCAGGTCATGCAGGATGTCTTCGGCGGCGATGGTCTCCTTGCGGATGCGGCTTTCGGCGAAGGCCAGGTCTTCCGCGATGGCCGGGTCCAGGTGATGGCAGACCATCAGCATGTCCACGTGCTCGTCCAGCGTGTTGACGGTGTAGGGCATTGTCGGGTTGGTGGACGATGGGAGGAAATTCGCCTCGCCCACCACACGCAGGATGTCCGGTGCGTGGCCCCCGCCCGCGCCTTCGGTGTGGAAGGCGCAGAGCGACCGGCCTTTGGTGGCGGCGATGGTGTTCTCGACGAAGCCCGATTCGTTGAGCGTGTCGCTATGGATCGCGACCTGCGTGTCGGTGGCCTCGGCCACGTCCAGGCAGTTGCTGATGGCGGCGGGGGTGGTGCCCCAGTCCTCATGCAGCTTCAGGCCGATGGCGCCGGCGTTGATCTGTTCGTGCAGCGCGCCGGGCAGGCTGGCGTTGCCCTTGCCCAGGAAGCCCAGGTTCATCGGGAAGGCGTCGGCCGCTTGCAGCATGCGCTCGATGTTCCAGGCGCCCGGCGTGCAGGTGGTGGCGAACGTGCCCGTGGCGGGGCCGGTGCCACCGCCCATCATGGTGGTGACGCCCGAGGCCAGCGCTTCCTCGATCTGCTGCGGGCAGATGAAGTGGATGTGGCTGTCGATGCCGCCGGCCGTGACGATGTTGCCTTCGCACGAGATGATCTCGGTGCCGGGGCCGATGATCATGTCGATGCCGGGCTGGGTGTCCGGGTTGCCGGCCTTGCCGATGGCGGCGATGCGTCCGTCACGGATGCCGATGTCGGCCTTGACGATGCCCCAGTGGTCCAGGATGAGCGCATTGGTCAGCACGCAGTCCATCGTGCCCCCCGCCTCGGGGCCGGCGCCTGACCCATCGCGGGTGCGCTGCGACTGCGCCATGCCGTCGCGGATGGTCTTGCCGCCGCCGAACTTCACTTCCTCGCCGTAGCCGCCGGCTCGCAGGGTGTAGTCGTCCTCGACCTCGATCACCAGCTCGGTATCGGCCAGGCGAACCCGGTCGCCCGTGGTGGGGCCGAACATCTCGGCGTAGGCACGCCGTCCTATGGTTGCCATGTCAGTGATCCATTGCGCTAGGCGCCATCCACGGCGCATGAAAACGGCTGTCATTGCGGGCCTGACCCGCAATCCATCGAGGCGCGGCCGGGCGCTCGAGGCATGGATCCCGGGTCAAGCCCGGGATGACAATGCGGGATCGGGTCAGATCCCGGGTCAGGCCCGGGATGACAGGAAAACTCTGCTTCATTTCAGAGGCTCCCTTGAACGAGGCCGCGGAAACCGAACACCTTGCGCTCGCCCGATAAGTCCACCAGTTCCACCGTGCGCTGCTGGCCGGGCTCGAAGCGCACGGCCGTGCCCGAGGCGATGTTCAGGCGCATGCCGCGCGCGGCGTCGCGGTCGAATTGCAGGGCGCCGTTGGTCTCGGCGAAGTGATAGTGCGATCCGACCTGGATCGGCCGGTCGGCCGTGTTGCGCACGACGACGGTGAGTGTGCGGCGGCCGGGGTTGAGCGTGTGGTCGCCGGCGTCGATGAAAAGTTCTCCCGGGATCATGCGCGCCTCAGTCCCCGCGCGACAGCCAGATCGCCACGGCGGCCAGTATGGCGACGAGCACGAAGCCCGCGGTGTCGGTGGCGTGCCAGTGCGCTTCGCCCAGGCCATGCCCGCCATGCGCCAGCGCGCCCGCGCTCGAAACCAGCAGGCCGGCGGCCGCGGTCAGGTGTTTGACTCTATGCATCGTCATCTCTCCTCGGTTGTTCAAAGGGAGTTGTTCAGACCACCGGCTGGTGCACCGTGACTAGCTTGGTGCCGTCGGGGAAGGTCGCTTCGACCTGGATATCGGGGATCATTTCGGCCACGCCTTCCATCACGTCATCACGGGTCAGGATGGTTCGGCCTTCGCTCATGAGCTGGGCCACGGTCTTGCCGTCCCGGGCGCCTTCCATGACGGCGGCGGAGATCAGCGCCACGGATTCGGGATAGTTGAGTTTCAGGCCGCGTGCCCGGCGCCGCTCCGCCAGCAGGGCGGCCGTGAAGATCAGCAGCTTGTCTTTTTCGCGGGGGGTCAGTTCCATGGCGGGCGGAGCTCGTCGGTTGTGGCGAACCATCTTAGTGCAAAGCGCGGGCCGGGCCATACGCCGGATGGCCCATGCGGGCATCGCGGTCGGCTTTGGCCCAGCCGCCCCCACCCCAGCCCTCCCCCAGAGGGGGAGGGAGCAAGACCCCAGACGGGGAGCGAGAAAAACCGGCATGGAACGTGCACCCTCGGCCCTGTGAGCGAAACCATCCCCATCCTGCCGGTCCCCGCCGACGCCCCGCAACGGGTGGTGAAGGTGCGGCGAGACTACAACAGCTGGGTGGCGAGCGAGACCATGGAAGACTATGCGCTGCGCTACACGCCGCAGCGCTTTCGCAAATGGTCCACCTTCCGCGTGGCCAACACGGCTTTCGGCGCCGCTTCGTTCCTGATCCTGGAGGCGGTGGGGGCCACTCTGCTGGTGCAATACGGCTTTCTCAACGCCTTCTGGGCCATCCTGGCCACCGGCTTCATCATCTTCCTGGCGGGCCTGCCGATCAGCATCTATGCCGCCCGCTACGGTGTGGACATGGATCTGCTCACGCGGGGCGCGGGCTTCGGTTACCTGGGCTCCACGATCACCTCGCTGATCTACGCCTCCTTCACCTTCATCTTCTTCGCGCTCGAAGCCGCCGTGATGGCCTACGCGCTGGAGCTGGCGCTGGGCATCCCCCCCAGCTGGGGCTACCTGGTGTGCGCGCTGGTGGTGATCCCGCTGGTCACGCACGGGGTGTCGGCCATCAGCCGGCTGCAGGTCTGGACCCAGCCGCTGTGGCTGGTGATGCTTGTGGTGCCTTTTGCCTATGTGATGGTGCGCGATCCTGGTGCGTTCGCGGGTGTGGTGCACTATGTTGGCGATAAGGCCGCTGGCGCCGGATTCGATTTGCACTTGTTTGGTGCTGCTCTGACGGTGGGGATTGCGCTCATTACCCAAATGGGGGAGCAGGCGGACTACCTGCGCTTCATGCCGGCCAAGACGGCGGCCAACCGCAAGTCGTGGTGGCTGGGCGTGCTGGCCGGCGGGCCGGGCTGGGTGGTGCTGGGTGTGATCAAGATGCTGGGCGGCGCGCTGCTGGCGTACCTGGCCATCCGGCACATGGTGCCGCCCGATCGCGCGGTGGACCCGAACCAGATGTACCTGGCCGCCTACGAATACGTGTTCCCGAATTACGGCTGGGCCGTGGCGGCCACCGCGCTCTTCGTCGTGGTGTCGCAGCTGAAGATCAACGTGACCAACGCCTACGCCGGCTCGCTGGCCTGGTCCAACTTCTTCTCGCGTGTGACGCACAGCCACCCGGGCCGCGTGGTCT
Organism: Ramlibacter sp.; assembly: GCA_035476755.1. Classification (GTDB taxonomy): domain Bacteria; phylum Pseudomonadota; class Gammaproteobacteria; order Burkholderiales; family Burkholderiaceae_C; genus Ramlibacter. The sequence continues at coordinate 209 of DATILF010000261.1, read as the reverse complement.
GGGTGCTGTTCAACACGCTGATCGCGTTCATGCTGATGGAGATGAACGTGTTCCAGGCGCTGGGCGACGTGCTGGGGCTGTACTCCAACATCGCCATCGCCTGGATGATGGCCGTGGTGGCGGACCTGGTGATCAACAAGCCGCTGGGGCTGTCGCCACCCGGCATCGAGTTCAAGCGCGCCTATCTCTATGACATCAATCCCGTGGGG
>DATILF010000260.1:0-4671 GCA_035476755.1 Ramlibacter sp. | reverse complement strand
GGTGGCCATTCCGGTCGTGGTGGTCACGGCCAAGACCTTGACCGCCCAGGACAAGGCAACGCTCAACGGGCTGGTGGCGGTCGTGCTCCAGAAGTCGATGTTCAACCACGGCCGTTTCGTCAACGAAGTTCGTCGCGCCATTGCCGCGAAGCACGAGTCGCTGCTTACGGAGCTGGCCGCATGACGGCGCAAGTCCTGGTGGTGGAAGACACCCCGGCCAACATGAAGCTCATCACGCTGCTGCTGCGCAAGGCGGGCCACGAGGTGCTGCAGGCACGCAACGCCGACGAAGCCATCGATCTGGCACGCGCGCACCGCCCCGACCTGGTCCTCATGGACATCCAGCTGCCGGGCATGGATGGCCTGGCGGCGACCCGCATCCTCAAGGAAGACGAAGCCACGCGACAGATTTGCGTGGTGGCCCTCACCGCCCTGGCCATGAAGGGCGACCAGCAGAGAATGATCGCGGCCGGTTGCGACGGCTACATCGCCAAGCCCATCCAGTACCGTAACTTCCTGGATGAAGTCGGCAGGCTGCTGGCGGGGGCGGCCCTCCCATGAGCGATGCCGAGCCAGCCAAACTGCCGACCGTGTTTGTCATTGATGACAAGGAGGTCAATCTGCGCCTCATGCGCGCCTACCTCGCGGCGCAGCCCTACCGGGTGATCACCTGCGACGATCCGCAGGAGGCGCTGCGCCTGATCGAGCGCGATCCGCCTGACCTGATTCTGCTGGACCTGATGATGCCGGTGCTGGACGGATTCGCCGTTCTCGAATTGCTCAAGGATGCGGCTGCGGATGTTCCCGTGATGGTGATCACCGGCATGGACGAACGCGATGCGCGGCTGCGGGGCCTGGCGGCCGGTGCGCGCGACTACCTGACCAAGCCGGTGGACCGCTCCGAGTTGCTGATCCGCGTGCGCAACCTGGTCGCCCTGAAACTGGCGGACGATGCGCTGGCCCGCGCGGTGGCCCAGCTCGAGACCGCCAACCGCGACCTCACCGCGTTCGCGGGGGGACTGGCGCACGACCTGCAACAGCCCATCACCAGCATCGCGGCGTTTGCCCAGGTCATCCAGAAGCACAGCGAGCATCTGCTGCCCGCCGGCGACGCCTCGCACCTCAAGCGCATCATCGCCGCGGCGGGCACGGCCCATCAGATGATCCGCGGACTGCTGGAGTTCGCCCGGCTCGGCCAGAAGACGATCGTGATGGCGCCCGTGGACCTGAATGAGGTCGTGCAGGCCGCCCGCAACGCCCTGGCCCATGAGGTCGCGGGCCGCCCGCTCACATGGACCGTGGGCCCGCTTCCGGTGGTGCAAGGCGACCATTCGCTGCTGTTGCTCGCCTTCGTGAACCTGTTGTCCAACGGCATCAAGTACAGCCGCACGCAGCCGCTGCCAACGATCGCCATCGATGGCGAATCCAGTGCGGGCAAGGGTCATGCCATCCGCATACGCGACAACGGGGTCGGTTTCGACATGGCGTACGCGGGCGACCTGTTCAGCCCCTTCGAGCGCTTGCACAGCGCCGCCGAATTCGAGGGCACGGGCATGGGTCTGGCGAACGTGCGCCGCATCATGGAACGCCATGGCGGATCGGTGCACGCCGAATCGTCGCCGGGGCAAGGCGCGACCTTCACCCTGCAGTTTCGGGCCTGACGCGGGCGACGCCACCCGCCGCTTCTGGAATGCCGGCCATGGACGGCGTCTGCGCGAGCGGTTACCGTTCTGGCTTCCGAAGCGCTTCAAGAAGAGCCACCCATGTCCGACGCTGCCACCCTTCGGCAACTCGCCGACTTGCCTTCGCCCAAGGGGCTGCCGCTGCTGGGCAACGCCTTGCAGCTCGACCTGCCGCGCATGCACCTGATCCTGGAAGGCTGGTGCAAGGAGCTGGGCTCCCTGTACACCATCGGCCTGGGCCGCAAGAAGGTGCTGGTGTGCTGCGACCCGGAACTGCTGCAGGCGGCGCTGCGCGATCGGCCGGAGCGCTACCGGCGTTATGCACCGATCGAATCGGTCATCGCCGAAATGGGGGCCAACGGCCTGTTCTCGATCGAGGGCGAAGCCTGGCGGCCCCAGCGCCGCCTCATCATGCAGGCGCTGGCCTCCACCCATTTCCGCGGCTTCTTCCCGGCCATGCAGGCCATCACCGAGCGGCTGCACCGGCACTGGCGGCGTGCCGCCACCACGGGTGAGACAGTGGAGATGACACACGACCTGACGCGCTACACGGTCGACATCACCACCGCCCTGTCATTCGGCGAAGATCCCAACACCATCGACCAGACGGGCAATGCGATCCAGGATCACCTGGCGGAGATCTTCCCCATGCTGATGGCGCGCATCAACGCGCCATTCCCGCTGTGGCGCTACCTCAAGCTGCCCCGGGACCATCGATTCGAGCGCGCCCTGGCCCAGGTCAAGCTGCACATCGAAGGCCTGATCGAGCGGGGACGCAGGCGCCTGCATGATCAGCCCCCGGCCGCCCCGCGCAACCTGCTCGAAGCCATGCTGCACGCCAGCAATGAGCCCGGCTCCGGCATCACCGACGAAGACATCGGGGCCAACGTCATGACGCTGCTGCTCGCCGGCGAAGACACAACCGCGCACACCTTGGCATGGACGATGGCTTTCCTTGCGGCCGACTCGCGGCTGCAAGACCGATTGCATGCCGCTTCCACCGAGGTGCTGGGCACGGCCAGCGTCTGCCCCCGGTTCGAGGACCTGAAGCGCCTGGACCTGTTCGAGGCCTGCGCGAGTGAGGCCACCCGCCTGAAACCCATCGTTCCCTTGCTTTTTCTGGAGCCGCTGGCCGATGCCGTGCTGGGCGACGTGGTGCTGCCTGCGGCGACGCCCATCTTCTTTGTGCTGCGCCCGGCCATGCTGGATGAAGCGCAGTTCGGCCGTGCGACACAGTTCCTGCCCGAGCGCTGGGCGACTGGCCACGACCAGGTGCAGCCGCACAACACCCGGGCCTATGCGCAGTTCGGGGCGGGGCCGCGGATGTGCCCGGGCCGCCACCTGGCGGGGGTGGAACTGCGCCTGGTCCTGTCCATGCTGACGCGGAACTTCTCGATGGAGCTGGCGGCGGACGCCAGCTCCATCAAGGAAGTACTCGCCTTCACGATGATGCCCAGTCACATGCCCGTGCGCCTGAAGGCCCGGTAGCGCGCGCACGTCCTCACGCCTCGACGGCAATCCTTCGCCGCAGGTCGCGAAAGCGCTCCTCAGGGTGCGCGCCTAGCAGTGGGTCGTGCCCGGCCGGCGCCGCCGCCTTGGCGGCTTGCCAGTCGTCTGCGCTCAGGGTCTGGGCGGCCAGGGGGAGGATCTCCTCTTCCTCGCTCTCGATATGGTTGCCGTAGTACACCAGGTAAGTCGCGGCAGCCACCTCGATCTCGGCACGCGAGATCACGGCGTCGGACTGCACCTCTTCCAGCAGGCGCAACAGCGCGGCACCGGCCTTGGCGATGATGCGATGCTCCTGCTGCAGCCGGGCCACCGGCAACCGGTGGGCCGCCGAGCGCAGCGCGAGCCGCCGGAACACCTCATCCTCGCGCGGGTGGTGATACTGGTCGGCGTAGTCGCGCAGGTAGCCGATGATGTCCTGCATCAACCGATAGTTCGGCGACTCGGCCGTGGAAAACACCTCCACCTCCTGCTGCAGCAGCTGCAGCAGGCGCTTGAAGTACATGTGTTCCTCGTGCCAGGCCTTGACGGGATCGCTCATGGTGATGACTCCTCACGTGTCAGCGCCATCATGGCCCGGCCAGCGGAGCCGGCCTTGACGAATGTCAACGGCACGCAGCGCCTGTCATGCAGTCCTACGGCCTGTAGGCGTGCGCGAACCGCCGGGATCGGTGCGCGCCGAGGCATTCTTTCGGAATGCGCTGATGGCAGCGCGGACCCTCAGCGCCGATATTGAATACATGCGCGGGGCCAAACGCCGCCATCGGAGGTTTCAAATGATCGACTCGACATCCACCCAATTCGAACTGCGCTTCCAGTCGCTGTTCGACAGCGGCCGCGGCTACGCGTTTCCCTGCGACCCCTCGGGCCAGGTCGATCTGGATGGGCTGAGCGAGCGCGCCCGCACCAACTACCTCTATGCCCGCGCGATGGTCGGCCGCGAACTGTCCGTCCCCGCCTTGCGGGCGAGCAGCATGCACTGAATGGCGGGTCAAAGTGCCAGCGGCAGCGCCAGGTGCTCCGTGTACATCATGTCGCGATGGGCGAGCAGGAGCGGGTCCAGGGCCGCATCGGTCTGCGCGTCCCGCGCCTCGAACGCCGCTCGCGTGGCGGGGTCCATCTCGCACTGCGCCTGCGGCAGCGGCGCGAACATCGCCATGAACGTGGCGCTGTACACGTCCACCGCAGTGAGGGCCTCGCCGATGTAGTAGCGGCTTCCCGCCTTGTGCTGCGCCTTCAGGCGCCCAGCAAGCATGCCCAGCAACTCCGACACCCGGATGCCGGACGCCGCGCCCGCCTCGGTGCTGTAGCCGTACTTCTTCGCCAGGTACTTCGCGGCGCGCTCGGGAAAACCGCGCCCATGATGCAGGCCGGCATGCACCAGCTGCAGGCGGCGCGACCAGCCCAGGCCCTGCTCGCCGCAGATTTCGTGGGACAGGCCAAAGGCCCAGGCACGATCGACCGCATTCGACGGCAACAGCGA
>DATILF010000259.1:0-2941 GCA_035476755.1 Ramlibacter sp. | reverse complement strand
GGCCTGGTGTATTCCACCGAGGCCGGCCGCATGTGTCCCGCCTGCCGCAAGCCCATTGCGCAATGCCAGTGCAAGCGCGCCGATGCCGCGCCACCGCCCGGTGACGGCGTGGTCCGCGTCTCGCGCGAAACCAAGGGCCGCGGCGGCAAGGCCGTCACGGTCGTTCGCGGCGTGCCCGCGGATGCCGCGTCCCTCGTGCAACTCGGTCAGCAACTCAAGGCTGCCTGCGGCTCAGGTGGCACCGTGAAGGACGGCGTGATCGAAGTGCAGGGTGATCACTGCGAGAAAGTCGTGGCCTTGCTCAAGGCGAAGGGGCACACCGTCAAGAAGGCGGGTGGGTAGGGCGCGACCCAGAAATTTGTCATTGCGGGTCGAGCCCGCAATGACGGAGGTGGGGGAGCCCCGCAATGACAGAGCGTCAGCAATTCTGCGGCTGGTTCAGAATGCGGCGCAGCGCCTGGGAATCGATGATCCGCAGGTGGCGCTGGCGGACTTCGACGATGCCTTCCTCCGAGAATTTGGAGAAGGTGCGGCTCACCGTCTCCAGCTTCAGCCCGAGGTAGCTGCCGATCTCCTCGCGCGTCATGCGCAGCACGAGCTCCGAGCGGGAGAAGCCCCGCGCGTGCAGCCGCTGCACCAAGTTCAGCAGGAAGGCGGCCAGGCGCTCCTCGGCGCGCATGCTGCCCAGCAGCAGCATCACGCCGTGCTCGCGCACGATCTCGCGGCTCATGATGCGGTGAACGTGGTGCTGCAGGGCGCCGATGTCGCGCGACAGCTCGCCGATGCGGTCGAAGGGCATGACGCACACCTCGGCGTCTTCCAGCGCCACGGCGTCGCAGGTGTGGCGGTCGCTGACGATGCCGTCCAGGCCGATGATCTCGCCGGCCATCTGGAAGCCGGTCACCTGGTCGCGGCCGTCCACGGCGGTGACGCAGGTCTTGAAGAAGCCGGTGCGGATGGCATACAGCGACGTGAAAGCCTCGCCGTTGCGAAAGAGCGGGGTGCCGCGCTTGACCTTGCGGCGGGTGGCCACGACTTCGTCGATGCGCTCGAGCTCCTCGGGCGAGAGGCCCACCGGCATGCACAGCTCGCGCAGGTTGCAGTTGGAGCACGCGACCTTGATGGTGTGCGCATCCACAGGCCGCACGCCTTCGGAGGGTATCAGGTTGACGGAGACAGGTTGCACGGGGATTTCCTTCATCGCGGCGGGTCTTGTGATCCAGGTCAAATTGTCCCGGGGCGAGCTTCAGGCCATTTGACCTGGATCAAGCTTGGGCCGATCCGGCCGGGGCACAGTCGAGGCTCACTACCTGACACCGAAATGACTCCTGTCTCGCCCGAACTGCTGCGCAGGTTCGACATTCCGGGGCCGCGCTATACGTCCTACCCCACGGCCGACCGGTTCGTGGAGGCATTCACCGCCCCCGACCTCGCCCAGGCCCTGGCGCAGCGCCGAGCCGGGCCCGCGCCACTGGCGCTGCCGCTCTCGCTGTACGTGCACATTCCCTTTTGCGAGTCGCTGTGCTACTACTGCGCCTGCAACAAGATCATCACGAAAAAGCACGAACGCGGCGCCGCCTACCTGCGCTCGCTGGCGCGCGAGGTGGACCTGTACACGGTGCAACTGGGCCTGGGCCAGCCGGTCACCCAGCTTCACCTGGGCGGCGGCAGCCCCACGTTCCTCTCTGACGGCGAACTGACCGAGCTGATCGCCATGCTGCGCCGCAGTTTCGATTTGACGCCGGGCGGAGAGCATTCCATCGAGATCGATCCGCGCACGGTGAATGCCGAGCGCCTGAACCACCTGGCCGAACTGGGCTTCAACCGCATCAGCTTCGGTGTGCAGGATTTCGACCCCGACGTGCAGCAGGCGGTGCACCGCATCCAGCCGGTCGAGCAGGTCTTCGCCCTCATGGAAGATGCGCGCCGCATCGGCTTCGATTCCGTGAACGTGGACCTGATCTACGGCCTGCCCCGGCAGACGCCCGAATCGTTCCAGCGCACCCTGGCCCAGGTGACCCAGCTGCGGCCGGACCGCATCGCCCTGTACGCGTATGCCCACCTGCCCGAGCGGTTCAAGCCGCAGCGGCGCATCGTGCCCGTGGACCTGCCGGGCGGCGCTGCCAAGCTGGCGATGCTGTCGCAATCGCTGGAGGCCTTCAGCGAGGCCGGCTACGTGTACGTGGGCATGGACCATTTCGCGCTGCCCAACGACGCCCTGGCCGTGGCCAAGCGCCAGGGCCGCCTGCACCGCAACTTCCAGGGCTATAGCACGCAGCCCGACTGCGACCTGATCGGCCTGGGGGTGTCCGCCATCGGCCGCATCGGCGCCACCTACAGCCAGAACGCCAAGACCCTGGAAGAATACACCGACCTGCTCGATCAGGGGCGCCTGCCCGTGGCGCGCGGCCTTGCGCTCACGCGGGACGACATGGCCCGCCGCGCGGTCATCATGTCGCTCATGTGCCAGGGCCAGGTGCTGTTCGAATCGATCGAACTGGCGTGGCTGCTGGAGTTCCGCGAGTACTTTGCCAGCGAACTCGAAGCACTGCGCGAGTACGAACAGATGGGCCTGCTGCTGCTGGACGAAGCGGGCGTGCAGGTCACGGCCAACGGCTGGTACTTCGTGCGCGCGATCGCGATGGTGTTCGACCGCTATCTGCAGGCCGACCGCAACCGCGCCCGGTTCTCGCGGATCATCTGAGGGACGCGGCGAGATGTCGACCACGCTGGCGGCCACCGCGCTCCTGATGGGCCTGGCGGGCGGGCCGCACTGCGCCGCCATGTGCGGCCCGGTGTGTTCAGGCGTGGTGCGTTTCGGCACGCGGCCCGCCACCACCTCGCTCTGGCAGTTTCACGCGGGCCGGCTGGCCGGGTACTCGCTGGCCGGCGCCGTCGTGGCGCAAGCCGTCGAGAGCTTCGGCTGGCTCGCCGGGCAGAC
>DATILF010000258.1:0-1848 GCA_035476755.1 Ramlibacter sp. | reverse complement strand
TGGGCTGCGGACTACCTGGCGCTGGTGTGTGCGGCGCAGGTGGCACTGCTGTTGTTGGCGGGCGGGCTGCGTCCCCTCGAAGGGGCGCGTGACAGGCCGGCCGCAGGGCGCGCGGGCCTGGGGCTGCTGGTGCTCGGTGTCCTGGTGTATCCGCTCGCGGGGCTGGTGCTGGGGTGGCCTGGGCTGCAGGCCGAGACATTCGGCCTCATGCCCGAGCCCACGGCCCTGGCCACGATGGGCGGGCTGCTCGCCTTCGCAGCGCTGCGGCGCGCCTGGCTGTGGCCCATCCCGCTGGCGTCGCTGTGCGTGGGCCTGGCCACGCGTTCATTGCTGTGGGCTTCATGACCCAGCCACCGGGACTACACATGAGGAGCGGTCGTCCTACAGCAACATGCCGTAGCGTCCATTAATGTCGAGCAAGCATGGCTGACAAGCGAGGGGACGATGGCAGACCGATCGGGAGGCTGACATGGAACGTATCCTGGGGCCCATCAAGGGCTATTACATCGCCAGTTGCACGTGCCAGATGGGCGAGCTTGGCAAGGAATACCTCGGATTCGCGAAGGTCTGCCTTGCCAAGCCCGTCGATTTCAGGAGCGCGCAGTCCCTGTCGGATGTCAGTTCCGACGCTGTGATGCCCACGGCGCAGGGCGCGATGGAGCGTGCCGAGCTTAGGGCGCGGATCGCCATTGCCAACATGTCGGCCTGCGTGGACACCTCGGCCTAATGCGGCCCCAGGCTCGCGAGCGCGGGGGCGTTAAGATCTGGCGCCGCCCGATGCGCGGCGTCTCCATCCGCCATGCGCTTTCTCTTCGTTCACCAGAATTTTCCCGGCCAGTTCAAGCACGTCGCCGCCGCCCTCGCGGCGGGCGGCCACGATGTCGTTGCCCTGGGCATCAACCGGCCCGCCGAAGCGGTGCCAGGGGTTCGCCACGCGCTCTACGCCGATGCGCCGCCCCTGCCGGCGGCGGACCCGTCGCGCCCCTTGTCGGCCGCCATGGGCGAGATGGCGGGCAAGTTCGCCCGTGGCGAAGCCGCTGCACGCGCGATGAGCCGCCTGAAAAAGGAAGGCTTCGAGCCCGACGTGGTGGTGGCGCACCCCGGGTGGGGCGAGGCGCTGTTCGCCAAGGACGTGTTCCCCGCCGCGCGCCTCGTCATCTACGCCGAATACTTCTATGGCGACGAGAGCGGCGACTCGCACTTCGACCCGGAGTTCCATCGTCCCTCGCTCGCGGCCGAAGAGCGCGTGCGCATCAAGAATACGCACCTGCTGCACGCGCTGCATGCCTGCGACGCCGCCATCGCCCCCACTGAATTCCAGAAGCGCCAGCACCCGGGCTGGGCGCAGGACCGCATCCAGGTCATCCACGAAGGCATTGCCACCGACCGGTTCCGGGCCGATCCGCAGGCCTCGGTGCAGCTCAAGAGCGCCGGGGTCACGCTACGCCCCGGCGAGGAGGTGGTCACCTTCGTGGTTCGCCAGCTGGAGCCGTACCGCGGCTATCACACCTTCATGCGCGCCTTGCCGTTGCTGCAGCAGCTGCGGCCGAATGCGCGTGTGGTCCTGGTGGGCGGGGAGGGCGCCAGCTACGGCGCCGCGGCCCCCGAAGGCAAGACGTGGAAAGACATTTTCCTGGCCGAGGTCGCCGGCCGCCTCGACATGAGCCGCGTGCATTTCGTCGGCCGCGTGCCGCACGCGGTGCTGACGCAACTGATGCAGGTGTCGGCCGTCCATGTGTACCTGACCTATCCGTTCGTGCTGTCGTGGTCGCTGCTGGAAGCCATGAGCATCGGCTGCCTGGTCGTGGCCTCGGACACCGCGCCGGTGCGTGAAGTGATCACGCATGG
>DATILF010000257.1:0-3035 GCA_035476755.1 Ramlibacter sp. | reverse complement strand
CGTCGAAATCCCCGGCTTCCCCTCGCCCGAGATCACCCAGCCCAACATCCGCTTCCAGCAGATCAAGCAGCTGCCCGACGAAATGAAGCGCACCGACTCCATGCCGGTGAAGTACCACAAGGACGACAAGGGACGTTACCGGCCCGCCATCGACCAGAAGCAGGGCAAGGCCCAGCACTGGAACGTCGCGCGCCTGTCCTCGCGCGAGAACCCGCTGGTGCTGTTCACCCTGGCCGCGCAGGCCTCCGCCGGCGCCTTCGCGCTCACTTTCCTCGGCGCCCAGGCCGGGCTGCGGGGCTTTGCCACGTTCGCCCAGTCAGCGGTGTACGCGCCGCTGGCCATCCTGTGCTTCCTGATGGTGGCTTTCGGCCTGTTCATGTCCACCATGCACCTGGGCAAGCCGCACCGCTTCTACCGTGGCTTCAACAATCTGCGCCACTCGCCGGTCTCGCGCGAGGGCCTGGGCATCGCGATCTTCATGGGCGCGCTGGGCATGCACATCCTGTTCAGCTTGCCGGGCAACAGCCTGTTCCAGTCGGTTTTTGCCGCGGTCCTCTCGCGCGACATCGCCGATGTGGTGAGCCTGTCCGCTGCGGCGGCCGCGGCCCGCGGGTTCGGCTACCTGGCCCTTTTGGGCAGCGCTGGCGGCCTGTACTACATGTACAAGTGCTACCGCATCAAGGCACGCCCGTTCTGGAACCACTGGCAAGTCGGCACGGCTTTCGTGGGCAGCGCGTTGTCCCTGGGCGCGCTGGTCGCCGGCATCGTGATGATCGCCACCCAGGCCTTCAACGGCCTGCCCTTCATCAACATCGCCACCGTCTGCACGGCCCTGATGTGCGTGGGCATGCTGGTCGAAGGCATCGGCCACACGGCGCACGCCAAGGCCATGGGCACAGCCGAGCACGAAGGCGGCGCGTCCTACTACATCCAGACCACGACCTTCGGCAAGACCTACAGGCTGCGTAATGCCATGCTGGGCCTGAACCTCGGCCTGGCCTGCGCGCTGCTGGCGAGCATGCTGGTGCTGGATGCCATCAACGTCTTCACACTGCTGGGCCTGGCGGTCGTCGGCGCCACACTGGTCGCCACCAGCCTGATCGGCCGCGCCCTGTTCTACGTGCTGGTCATTCCGACCACGATGCCCGGCGCCTTCTTCTGGAAGAACAAGGGCTTCGAAGAGCATGCCCGCGACATCGGCCTGGCGAACATGCCGCAAGTTGGCGTTGCGCCGCTCAGGCACTAAGCTCGCCGGATGGAGTTGCAAGAACTGGCCGGCAAGACCTGTGTTGTCGGCGTCAACTATTTCGGCCTGCAGGGCGAGTTGCTCAAGCAGTCGCAGTACTGCGGCCAGGTGGCCAAAGTGGACGGCGAACTGGGCATCACCATAGCCCTGCGGCACAGCGACCCCACGGTCACGCAGGCCGAATTCATCCTGCCGCCCAACCTCGACGCCTGGTTCAAGGCGCCCCCCGGCCACTACAAGCACCCGCCTTCGGGTGTGGACATGGAGAACCCCGACTACCTGGTCACCTGGAACGTGTTCCGCACCCAGGACAACAAGCCCGAGGGCCAGCACGAGTGGTGGGAATGGGTGCCCAACACCGAGCGGCCGCAAGTCGGGCCCGGCGCAATCTGAGCAGTTGGGCCTTGGCGCTATGCGACGGTCGCCGGCAGGGTGTGGAGGCTGCGGAACAGCGAGTTCTTGCGCCAATACGCCGCGCCCTCCAGGCGCAAGGCAGGGCACTGTTCGAGCAGCCGCGAGATCGCGATCCGGCCCTCCAGCCGGGCCAGCATCTGTCCCAGGCAGTTGTGCCCGCCCAAGCCGAATGCGAGGTGCCGGTTGGGCGTTCGGCGGATGTCGAACTGCGCTGCATTGTCGAACTGCGACTCGTCGCGATTGGCCGCGCCGATGATGATGCCCAGCTGCTGGCCAGGCTCGAGCCGCAGCCCGCGCATTTCATAGGGCTCGGCGACGATGCGGAACGTTGCTCTTTGCGCGGGGCTTTCGAACCTGAGGGTCTCCTCGAGCGCCCCGGCCAGGAGGTTGGGCTCCTTTCGCACCAGGTCCAGTTGCTCGGGGTGGTTGAGCAACAGCAACAGGCCGCTGCCGATCAGGCTGACGGTCGTCTCGTGTCCCGCCACCAGCAGCAGGCCGGCCATCCCGAGCGCTTCCTCGGCGCTGATGCTCCCCTCGTCCACGGCTGTGTTCATCTCGCTGAGCAGGTCGTCGCCCGGCTGGCGGCGCTTCGCTTCCATGAGGGAGCTGAAGTACTTGAGGAACGCCATTCCGGTATCGCGCTGCCGTTGCATGTCGCCGGCCGACGCGAGCACGGAGTCGAACCCCTCCACCATCACGAGTGACCATTGGCGGATCTGAGGAATGTCCTCCTGCGGGATACCCATCAGGTGCCCGATGATGCGCAGCGGCACCTGCTCGGCGAAGTCGGTCACCAGGTCCACGCCGCCCTTGGCTTTCATGCGTTCGACCAGCGTGTCGACGATGGCGAAAATCTCGCTCTCGAAACGCTTGAGGTTCTGGGCCGAGAAACGGTCGGCGACCAGGCGCCGCAGGCGCGGATGGTCGGGCGCGTCGCGGTGCAGCATATGCAGGTCGAAAGGTGTGCCCGTTCCGGGCCGGCGGATCGTGCTGATGTTCTTCGAGATCGCAGGCCCGGCCCGGAACAGGGTGACCGCGTCGTCGTAGCGGGCAAACAGCCACATCCCTTCACTGGTGCTCTCCTGGGCGTGCGGCAGCCACAGGGGCTGGTCCGATTTGCGCATGCTCGCGTAATAGGGGTACGGGTTCTGGAAGAACGCCGTCTCGTTCAGGTTCATGCGAGAAATCCTTTGAGCTTCACTTCGAAGAGGCCGCCCTGCTCGTCGGTCACCTTGTACCGGCACACGCCGTACAGGTTGTGGCCGCGCTTTCGCATAGAAAGCACTTCCATGTCGACATCGATCCGGTCGGGGCTGCGGATCGCGCGCACGCTGCGCGTTTCGCTCTCCACCATCCAGCCCTCCAGCGTCTTTTC
>DATILF010000256.1:0-16787 GCA_035476755.1 Ramlibacter sp. | reverse complement strand
AGCGCCTTCACTTCCTGCGGCACGCGGTCGATGGGGCGCAGCGATCCGTCGAAGTGCTTCAGGTCCATGACCATCACGTCGTCCCATAGGCCCAGGCGCTTCAGGTCGCGCACCAGGTAGTGGTTGATGACGGTGAACTCGCCCGACAGGTTCGACTTGACCGACAGGTTGCCGAAGCAGGGCTCGATCGAGGCGTCCACGCCGATGATGTTGGAGATGGTCGCCGTCGGGGCGATGGCCACGCAGTTCGAGTTGCGCATGCCGTCCTTGGCAATCTTCTTGCGCAGGGCGTCCCAGTCCAGCGTGGCCGAGCGGTCGAGTTCCACATAGCCGCCGCGCTGCTTCGTCAGCAGGTCGAGCGTGTCCAGGGGCATGACGCCCTTGTCCCACAGGGAGCCCTTGTAGCTGGAGTACTTGCCACGCTCGCGGGCCAGCTCGGTAGAGGCCCAGTAGGCGTGGTAGCAGACGGCTTCCATCGACCGGTCGGCGAAGGCAACGGCTTCGTCCGATGCATAGGGGATGCGCAATTCGTACAGCGAATCCTGGAAGCCCATGATGCCCAGGCCGACCGGGCGGTGGCGCATGTTGGAGTCGCGGGCCTTCTTGACGGCGTAGTAGTTGATGTCGATCACGTTGTCGAGCATGCGCATCGCCGTGGTGATCGTCTTCTTGAGCTTGTCGTGGTCGAGCCGTGAGGCGACGTCACCATCGCTGCCGCCGTCCTTCAAATGCTGCAGCAGGTTCACGGAACCCAGGTTGCAGACGGCGGTTTCGGTGTCGCTGGTGTTGAGCGTGATCTCGGTGCACAGGTTGGACGAGTGCACGACGCCGGCGTGCTGCTGGGGAGAGCGGATGTTGCAGGCGTCCTTGAAGGTAATCCAGGGATGGCCGGTCTCGAACAGCATGCTGAGCATCTTGCGCCACATGTCGGTGGCCTGCACCGTCTTGCTGGGCTTGATCTCGCCGCGTTTTGCCTTCTCCTCGTAGGCGACGTAGGCCTTTTCGAACTCGACGCCGAACTTGTCGTGCAGGTCGGGCACGTTGGATGGCGAAAACAGGGTCCACTCGCCTTTTTCCATGACGCGGCGCATGAACAGGTCCGGGATCCAGTTGGCCGTGTTCATGTCGTGGGTGCGGCGGCGGTCGTCACCGGTGTTCTTGCGCAGCTCGAGGAACTCCTCGATGTCCAGGTGCCAGCTCTCCAGGTAGGTGCAGACCGCGCCCTTGCGCTTGCCGCCCTGGTTGACGGCCACGGCCGTGTCGTTGACGACCTTCAGGAAGGGCACCACACCCTGCGATTCGCCATTGGTGCCCTTGATGTGGGAGCCGAGCGCGCGAACCCGCGTCCAGTCGTTGCCCAGGCCACCGGCGAACTTGGACAGCAGGGCGTTTTCCTTGATCGATTCGTAGATGCCGTCCAGGTCGTCCGGCACCGTGGTGAGGTAGCAGGAGGACAGCTGGGAGCGCAAGGTGCCGCTATTGAACAGCGTGGGCGTGCTGGACATGAAGTCGAAGCTGGACAGCACCTCGTAGAACTCGATGGCGCGGACTTCGCGGTCGATCTCGTTCAGGGCCAGGCCCATGGCCACGCGCATGAAGAAGGCCTGGGGCAGCTCGATGCGGCTCTTGCGCACGTGCAGGAAATAGCGGTCGTACAGGGTCTGCAGGCCGAGGTAGTCGAACTTGAGGTCGCGTTCGGCCTTGAGGGCGCCGCCCAGTTTCTTCAGGTCGTACTGCAGCAGTTTCTCGTCCAGCAGTTCGTTCTCGACGCCCTTCTTGATGAAGCCGGGGAAGTAATCGACGTAGCTGCCGGCCATCTCGGAAGGCTGCAGGTCGCGGCCCAGCACTTCCTTGAAGATCGTGTGCAGCAGCAGGCGTGCCGTGGCGTAGGTGTAATCGGGGTCCTTCTCGATCAGTGTGCGCGCGGCCAGGATGGAGGCCTTGTACACCTCGTCCATCGGGACGCCGTCGTACAGGTTGCGCATGGTCTCGGCCATGATCGGGTCGGGCTTGACGTCAGCGCCCAGGTTCTGGCAGGCCGACGTGATCAGGCCCTTCAGGTGGTCGAGATCCAGCGGAATGCGCTGGCCGCCATCCAGGGCGTGCAGCGTCGGGGCTTGGGGCATTTCCTGGACGACCTGCCTGGCGCGCTCTTGCGTGCGGCGCTCGCGGTACAGCACGTAGGCGCGGGCGATCTCGTGGTGGCCGCCGCGCATCAGGCCGAGTTCGACCTGGTCCTGCACGTCTTCGATGTGGAAGGTGCCGCCGCCGGGACGCGAGCGCACCAGCGCGCGGATCACGGCCTGCGTGAGTTCATCGACGGTTTCGCGCACGCTCGCGGACGCGGCGCCCTGCGTGCCGTGCACGGCCAGGAAGGCCTTCATCATCGCGATGGCGATCTTGTTCGGCTCGAACGGCACCACGGCGCCGTTGCGGCGGATGATCTGGTAATGCGCCAGCGGATTGGGCGACGCGTTGCCGGCCGGGGCGGCGCCCGGGCCGGCGTGGATTGCGGAGATTGCGGCGAATGGGGTGCTTAGGGCGATTTGCATGTTTCCTCTTTTCGCATTTTTGTTGAGAGGCCGTTGCGCACATGGGGCATCGGCCGGATCGATTCTGGCCAGGAGTTTGGCGCAATCGACACACTATATATAGGGTGTCGATTGAATTCAAGCACTACCCGTAGTGTATAGCCCAGCGATACAGTTGCTTACTGCTGCGCTGCAAAAAAGCACCGCCGGCGGGCTTGCTAGGCGGGGAAACTCTGCGCCGGCCAGGCCAGGCTGCGGCGCAATTCGTTCCAGTCGAAACCCGGGCCGGGGTCCTGCTTGCGGCCGGGCGCGATGTGTTCGTGCCCGGCGATGTGCTGCACCGGGTAGTGCTGGGCGATGGCGGCGCACAGGCCCGCCAGGGCCTCGTACTGCGCGGCCTCGAAGCGCTCGCCTTCCAGCCCCTCCAGCTCGATGCCGATCGAATCGTCGTTGCACTCGGCGCGGCCGCGGTACTGGGAACGTCCGGCGTGCCACGCGCGTTCGTCGCAGCTCACGAACTGCCAGAGTTCGCCCTGGCGCGTGATGAAGAAGTGGGCCGAGACGGTGAGCCCTTCGATGCGCTTGAAATAGGGGTGGGCGTTCCAGTCCAACGTGTTGGTGAAGAGTTGCTGCACTTCGCCGCCGCCGTACTCGCCCGGCGGCAGGCTGATGGAGTGGACCACGATCAGGTCGACCTGGGCGCCCGCGGGCCGCGCGCCGGCGTTGGGCGAGACGAGGCGATGGGCAAAGCGGTACCAACCCGCCTGCCACAGCGGGTCGGCCGCGGTTTCAGGCTTCGTCATTGGCGTCGTCGCCACCGGGCGCCGCGATGGCGAGGCGGGCGATGCGGTAGCGGATCTGCCGCAGCGAGAGGCCCAGGCGCTGGGCCGCGGCCGTGCGGT
Organism: Ramlibacter sp.; assembly: GCA_035476755.1. GTDB lineage: Bacteria > Pseudomonadota > Gammaproteobacteria > Burkholderiales > Burkholderiaceae_C > Ramlibacter. The sequence continues at coordinate 13,354 of DATILF010000256.1, read as the reverse complement.
TGAACCCGCTTTCGTGCAGCGCCTTCACCAGGATCTCGCGCTCCTGCTGGTCCAGGTAGGCCTGCAAGTCGGCAGGCATGGCATGCGGCAAGGCCGCGCCGGCCGGCACGGCCGAGGGCGTGGCTTCGAGTCCGCCTGTCGGCGACGCCTGCGTGGGCGCGAAGTCCACCTGCAGTTCCTCGCCGTCGGACAGCGCCACGGCGCGGTGCAGCAGGTTTTCCAGCTCGCGCACGTTGCCGCCCAAGTGGTGTTCGCCCAGTTGCTGCACAACGGCCAGCGAGAGCACGGGCACCGGCATGCCGGACTCCTGGGCGATGCGGGCCAGCAAGGCCTCGCACAGCCGCGGCAGGTCTTCGCGGCGCTCGCGCAGGGGCGGCACCAGGATTTCGATGACGTTCAGCCGGTAGTACAAGTCCTGGCGGAAGCGCGATGCGTTCACGTCCGCCACCAGATCCTTGTGGGTGGCGCTCACGATGCGCACGTCCACCGCGTCCTCCTGGGTCGAACCCAGGGAGCGCACCTGGCGTTCCTGGATGGCACGCAGCAGCTTGGACTGCATGGCCAGCGGCAGGTCGCCGATCTCGTCCAGGAACAGTGTGCCTCCGCGTGCCGCCTGGAAGTAACCTTCGCGGTCCTGGTTGGCCCCGGTGTAGGAGCCCTTGCGCGCGCCGAAGAACTCGGCTTCGAGCAGCGCTTCGGGGATGGCGCTGCAATTGACGGCGACGAAGGGCCCGTCGGCGCGGTGGCTGCAGGCGTGGATGGCGCGGGCAACCAGTTCCTTGCCGGTGCCCGACTCGCCGCGCACCAGCACCGGCGCCATGCTGCGCGCCACCTTGGCGATGCGTTCCTTCACGGTGCGCATGGTTTGCGATTCGCCCACCAGCCGCTCAAGTGCCGCCTGGCCCGACGTGGGCCGCACGGCCGTGGCCGCCGGCCGCGGCCCGCGCGCACGAATCGTGGACGGTGCATCCTGGATCGCCGAGGCGACGACGCTGCGGAATTGCTTGAGGTCCACCGGCTTGGTGAGGTAGTCGAAGGCGCCGGCCTTGAGCGCCTCCACCGCGTTCTCGGCCGAGCCATACGCCGTCATCACGATGCAGCGTTCGCCGCGCTGCTGGGCCAGCATGCGGTGCAGCAGTTCCAGGCCCTGGCCATCGGGCAGGCGCATGTCGGTGATGACCGCGTCGAATTTCTTGTTCTCGAGTTGCTGCCAGGCCTCGGCCAGCGTGCCCGCCGCATCGACGCGATAGCCTTCGCGCAGCAGCGTGAGCTCGTAGAGGGTGCGCAGGTCGGGCTCGTCATCGACGACGAGCACTTGCGCGGGCAAGGCGGAGGCAACGGACATCAGGCCGCTATTGTGTCAAATGAACCCGCGCCCGCAAGGGGGTGCGCACCGGATGCGAACATCACGGCGAATTCGTTGCCTTCGCGCCCGTTGCTGCCCACCCCCGCGGTACTGCGCCGGTAGGCCATGGTGGCGCCGTGGCGCTCGCACAACTCGCGGCAAATGTACAGACCCAGGCCGCTGGAGCGGCTCTCGGAGGAAAAGAAGGGCTCGAACAGGTGTTGCTGCACCGCGGGCTCGAGCGGCGCGCCGTCGCTCCACACATGCAGGCTCGCCTGGCCGCGGGCGACACAGGTGAAGACGCGGATCGAATCGGGCTTGTGCCCCGCATAGCGCAGCGCGTTGTCCAGCAGATTCACCAGCACCCGCCGCAGGTGGTTCGCCTCGAAGGGCACTTGCGCGCCGACAGCGGCCAGGCCCATCTGCAGCCGGGCGCCGCTGCGGGTCTGGAGCGCCCAGTCGCTGCAGGCGGCGGCCACCGCGGGATCGAGTTCGAACACGGGCGCACCGGCGGCGCCCAGATGCTGCACGCGCGAAATATCCAGGATCTCATCGACGATCTGCGCCAGCCGATCGGCGTTCTTGCGCACCAGCGCGCTGAGCTGCTGCAGGGCGGGTTCGCGCAGGTCTTCTTCCATCAGCGCATTGGCCTGCGCAATGGCCGCCAGCGGGTTGCGGATCTCATGGGCCACCGCGGCCGACATGCGGCCCATGGCGGCCAGCTTCTCCGTGCGCAGCCGCGCTTCCATCTCGCGCAGGTCTTCCAGGAACATCACGCACAGGCTGCCCGACTGGTTTTCGTGCGTCGAAGTCAGGCGCGTGCGCACGTGCATGCGCCGCGCCCGGGCGCCGCCCTCGTCCAGCACCAGTTCGGCAACCCGCGCGCTGCGGTCTTCGAACGTCTGCTCCGCCAGCGCGACCAGCGGGCCCCATCGGCCCTGCGCCGTCAGCGCGAAGGACGATCGCTCGAGGTCGGGCGCCACGCCCAGCAGCGTGCGCGCCGCCGGGTTGGCCGCGTGCACGCGGCATTGCGGATCGATCACCAGCACGCCGTCGGCCAGGGTTTCGATCACGAGCTCGTTCACCTGCGCCTGCGCCCGCGCCGCCTCCTGGCTGTGGCGCGCGGCCTGTTCCTGGCCCGCCAGGCGTGCGGCGAGCTGGTTGACCAGGAAAGCCAGTGCGAAATAGCCGGTGCCCGTCAGGCCCGCCTGCAGGAATCGCCCCGCGGTTTCATCCGGCATATGCAGTGAAAGCACCCAGGCATCCGACAGCAGCAGCAGCGTCACCCCGGCCGCCGTGCCCAGCGCCAGCAGGGCCGTACCCAGCACCGCGGCCATCAGCACGGGCAAGGCGAACAGCGGCGAGTAGTTGATGCCGCCGGCCTGCAGGAATTGCAGGGTGGAAAAAGCCAGCAGGTCAACGCCGATGGTGGAGACCCACTGGGGATCGAAGTTGCGCCCCGGCGGCAGCGGCCGCGTGAACAGGCGCACCGCCAGCGCCGCCGCAAGATAGGCCGCGCACAGGCCGACCAGCCAGCGGCTGACACTGAGCGTGGGCGCCAGCTTGTACAGCGTGGAGATCATCACCACCAGGACCAGCCCGAGGGCGACCCGCGCGGTCATGAAGCCGCGCCACAGGCGCGCGAACGGCGGGTCCTGGCTCAGGCTCGCGGTGTCGAACCGGGAGTCGCCGAACAGCACGCTGAGTGACACCTCAGGCCCCGTCCTGTTGCCGGTGGGCGGCGCAGCAGTAGAGGCGCCCGTTGGGGCCGGGCAGGGCGTCGGCGCGGGGCAGGTGGACCGAGCAGACGGGGCAGCGCACCATGTCCTGCGGCTCGGGCAGCGTGCCGGGCTGGGGCTGCGCATTGGACTTGGGCGGCGGGTCGCCGCGCCGGTTGTTGCGCAGGAACCAGATCACCGCGAGCACGACGAGGATGAGGACGATGTATTTCACGCGGCCCGTCCCAGCACCACCTCGAGCACGAAGCGTGACCCGGCGTAGGCGAGCAGCAGCAGGAGCGAGCCGACATACAGCACCCGCACCGCCTTGCGGCCGCGCCAGCCGAAGCGCAGCCGGCCCAGCAGCAGCAGCGCGAATGCCAGCCAGGCGAGTACCGAAAACACGCTCTTGTGGTCCCAGCGAAAGCCCCGCCCCTGCCCGTACAGCGTGTCGCTGAACAGCAGCCCGGCCAGCAGCGTGGCCGACAGCAGCACGAAGCCGGCGGTGACAAAGCGGAACGTGAGGCGCTCCAGTGTGAGCAGGGGCAGGCCGGCCTGCGGGTCGGACGCCACGCGAATCTGCTTTTCGGCGCGCATCATCAGCCAGGCGTGCACCACGGCCGCGGCGAACAAGCCGTAGGAAGCGATACCCAGGGCCCAGTGCAGGGCCAGCCAGGGCGACGTGGACATGTGCAGTGCGGTGCCCGGGAACAGCAGGGCCAGCACCACCGCCGCCGCGCCCAGGCCCGCCAGCGCCCAGCGCGCTTCGAGCTTGGGAAACACCTGCCGCTCGATGGCGTACACGGTCAGCACCAGCCAGGCGGTGACCGACAAGGCCGGCGCGAAGCCGAAGCGGGGCGGCTCGCCCAGCAGGCCCCAGGCCAGCGTGGTGGCGTGCAGCAGCCATGCGAGCAGCAGGGCCATGCGGGCGCCCGGCTCGGACAGGCGTGCCGCCGCCGCAGCGGGAACGGCATAGGCCGCCGCGGCCGCCAGCGTCAGCACCACGCTCGCAGGGGACGCACTGGCTAGAATCATGGGTCCACAGTTTAGCCTTGCTTCTTCCTTGCGAAGCGAAGCCCCCTCATGGCCTCCGCCCTCACCGACAAACTTTCACGCCTGGCCAAGGAAATCCGCGGCCAGGCCCGCATCACCGATGCCAACGTGCAGGACATGCTGCGCGAGGTGCGCATGGCGCTGCTCGAAGCGGACGTGGCGCTGCCCGTGGTGCGCGACTTCATTGCCCGCGTCAAGGAAAAGGCGATGGGCCAGGAGGTGCTGGGTTCGCTCTCGCCCGGCCAGGCGCTGGTGGGCATCGTCAACCGCGAACTCGCGGCGACCATGGGGCAGGGCATCAGCGACATCAACCTGCAGGCCCAGCCGCCGGCGGTGATCCTGATGGCCGGCCTGCAGGGCGCGGGCAAGACCACCACCACCGCCAAGCTGGCCAAGCACCTGATCGAGAAGCGCAAGAAGAAGGTGCTGACGGTGTCCGGCGACGTCTATCGCCCCGCGGCCATCGAGCAGCTCAAGACCGTGACGAAGCAGGCCGGGGCCGAGTGGTTCCCCAGCTCGCCCGACCAGAAGCCGGTGGACATCGCGCAGGCCGCGCTCGACTTCGCCAAGCGCCATTACTTCGATGTGCTGCTGGTGGACACGGCCGGCCGGCTGGCCATCGACGAAGCCCTGATGGCCGAGATCAAGGCGTTGCACGCCGCGCTCAACCCGGTCGAGACGCTGTTCGTCGTCGATGCCATGCAGGGCCAGGACGCGGTCAATACCGCCAAGGCCTTCAAGGAAGCGCTGCCGCTGACCGGCATTATCCTGACCAAGATGGATGGCGATTCGCGCGGTGGCGCGGCGCTGTCGGTGCGGCAGATCACCGGCGCGCCGATCAAGTTCGCCGGCGTCAGCGAGAAGATCGACGGCCTGGAGGTGTTCGATGCCGAGCGCCACGCCGGCCGCATCCTGGGCATGGGCGACATCGTCGCGCTGGTCGAGCAGGTCACGGCCGGCGTGGACCTGCAGGCGGCGCAAAAGCTCGCCGCCAAGGTCAAGAGCGGCGCGGGCTTCGATCTCAACGACTTCCTGTCGCAGATCCAGCAGATGAAGAGCATGGGCGGCCTGTCGCAGCTGATGGACAAGCTGCCCGCCCAGATGCAGGCCAAGGCCGGCCAGGTGGACATGGACAAGGCCGAGAAGGACATCCGCCGCAAGGAAGGCATCATTCAGAGCATGACGCCGCTGGAGCGCCGCAAGCCTGAGCTGATCAAGGCCACCCGCAAGCGCCGCATCGCCGCCGGCGCCGGGGTGCAGGTTCAGGAAGTGAACCGTCTGCTGGGCGAGTTCGAGCAGATGCAGGGCATGATGAAGAAGATGAAGGGCGGCGGCCTGATGAAGATGATGAAGCGCATGGGCGGCGGCAAGGGCATGCCGAAGATGCCTTTCTAGGCCCTGCGGGCCCAGAAAGGCTCTGCCTGCATCAGGAACCCCCTCTCCCCGGGGGGAGAGGGAGTCCGGCACCAGGTCCCGACCGCTCTCAACCGACCAGGCTCAGGCCGTGCGCGCGTGCAGCCAGGCCCGGCGCAGCACCGCCGGGGAGCGCGATTCTTCCGGGATCAGCAGCAGCCCACGTTCGCGCATCCAGCCGCCCAGCGAAACGTGGCTGGTGAAGACCGCCATGGGCACGGCCAGCAGCAGCGGCAGCGCCACCGGCGCCAGCAGCACCAGCGCATCCGGGTCCACCCATGCCACGCCCACGCCGAGCAGGCCGATGACGACGGTCATGGGCGACAGGCGCGCGGCCGCGTCGCGCCACGGCACGCCCGCCGCTTCCCGGGGCGGGGACTTCCAGTCGAGCTTTAGGCCGGTGAGCGCCACCACGACGAACAGCGAGTGCGCGAGCATGCGCACCGGCGCCTGCAGCATGGCCATCGCCGTTTCGGCCAGCGCGCTGCGCACCAGCGCCAGGCTGCCGCCGTAGCTGCGCTGTTCGCGCCGAAGAAAGACCGCGGCCAGGCCCAGCAGGCGCGGGGTGAACAGCATGCACAGCGTCCAGGCCCACAGGCCGCGCAGTTCGCCCGGCAGGGCGTGCCAGTCCGGCATGCCCGCGCCCGACATCCACAGCGCGGTGCCGAACGTCATGAAGGCCAGCCACAGCGGCGCGGACAGGTACGACATCGCGCCGATCGCGAACATGGCGCGGTGCACCGGGTGCAGGCCCGGCTCGGCGGCCAGGCGCGAGTTCTGCAGGTTGCCCTGGCACCAGCGCCGGTCGCGCTGCAGCTCGGACAGCAGGTCGGGCGGCTGCTGCTCGTAGCTGCCTTGCAGGTCGGACACCAGCCACACCTGGTAGCCGGCGCGCCGCATCAGCGCGGCCTCGACGAAGTCGTGCGACATGATGGGGCCGGCCATGCCGCCCCGGCCCGGGATCGGCGCCAGCGCGCAATGGCGCATGAACGGCGCCACGCGGATGATGGCGTTGTGGCCCCAGTAGTGCGATTCGCCGAGCTGCCAGAACTGCATGCCGAGCGTGAACAGGCGCCCCGTGACCCGGGAGGCGAACTGCTGGGCACGCGCATGCAGCGTGGCGTGGCCGACGGCCTGCGTCGCGGTCTGGATGATGCCGGCGCGGGGATGCGCTTCCATCAGCTTCACCATCGACACGATGCAGTCCCCGCTCATCACGCTGTCGGCGTCCAGCACGATCATGTAGCGGTAGTCCTGGCCCCAGCGGCGGCAGAAGTCCGCCACGTTGCCGGCCTTGCGGTGGGTACGGCGCGCGCGCAGGCGGTAATACACCTCGATCTGCGGCTGGTTCGGATGCTGGGCCAGCACGGCGCGCAGTTCCTCCCACGCGGCGCGCTCGGCGGCAACGATCTCGGGCCGCCCGCTGTCGGAGAGGACGAAGACGTCGAACGCGCCGGCGTGGCCGGTGGCGGCGACGGACTCGCAGGTGGCGCGCAGGCCGGCAAATACCGTGGCCACGTCCTCGTTGCAGATCGGCATGATGATCGCGGTGCGGGCCTGCGGATTCATCGGATGGCCCTGCACCTGGCGCGCTGACAGGGCGCGCTTGTCGCCGAACAGGCTCACGTGGAAGCCCATCAGCGCGGTGACGAAACCGGTGACCACCCAGGTCGAGAGCACGGCAAACAGCGTGATCTGGCCATATTGCAGCCAGGCGTTGTCGTAATCGGGCTGCGCATTCGCGAACAGTGCCGTGGCGCAGGCGGTACTGAGGAGGGTCAGCAATGCGAAGACCGTGCGCCGCTGCGCCCCGCCGCCCTCCAGGGCGGCCGGCGCGGCCGGCCGTGCACCCTGCACGAGGCGCGCGAGCAGCGCCGTGAGTACGCTGTTCCAGAAGCCGCGCCAGGGCTGGGCGACCATCGAGCCACGGTGCAACGGTGGCGCCGTCACCGAGTTCGGGTGCCGCACTTCGCGCGGCGCGCTGCGGCGCGGGTGGCCGGCTACTCGGGAAGAAGGATGTTGCTCCATGTTTCGCTCAGGATGTGGTTGTCGAGTTGAAGGAAGGCGCGCAATTCCACTGGGCGTGCGCGGTCGAGCCGCTGCACGCGCACGGTCATGCGCCAGCTTCCGGCCGCGGGATTGCGGTAGGCGAGTTGTTCGATGACGCGGCCATTGGCGTCGCTGGTGACCACTGCGCGGACGGCGGCGCCGGGCGGCAGCGCGTCCAGCGCCGGCCCCGTGAAGTCCACGACGTACTGGACCTGGTCCGCTGGCGCGGGTGCTTTCTCGTTCACGTAGCCGAAGCCGCGCCGCGTCTGGGTGGCCCAGCTGCCGGGCGCGCGCTGCTGCGCGTCGCCTTGCCAGGCCAGCTCGTAAGCGAAGTCCAGAGCTTGGCCCGGCGGCGGCAGGGTGGCGGGCACCCAGTAAGCGACCACGTTGTCGTGCGTTTCGTCGGGCGTGGGCAGCAGCAGCAGCTCCACGCGGCCGGGCCCCCAGTCGCCCAGGGGCTTCACCCAGGCGCTGGGCCGCCGCTCGTAGCGCGCCTCCACGTCCTCATAGCTCGGGAAGGCGCGGTCGCGCTGCATCAGGCCGAAGCCGCGCACCGTGTCCATCGAGAAAGCGGTCGCCGTCGGGCGCGCCGGGTTCTGCAGCGGCCGCCACAGCCACTCGCCGCTGCCGGTCTCCACCATGAGGCCGTCCGAGTCGTGCACCTCCGGGCGGAAGTCGCCGCGGCGCGGCTGGTTTTCGCCGAAGAAGAACATGCTGGTCAGGGGGGCGATGCCGAGGGTCGTGATGGGCTTGTCGCCGGCGCGCAGGAAGATGCGGGCGCGCACCCGGGTGACCGTCTGCGCGCCGGGCGTGATGTCGAACTGGTAGGCACCTGTCGCGCGCGGCGAGTCCAGCAACGCGAGAACGGTGAGCTGTTGGGCGTCCGGCGCCGGTCGCTCCAGCCAGAAATCGGTGAAGCGCGGGAATTCCTCGGGCCCGCCGCCGGTGGTGTCGATCGCCAGGCCGCGCGCCGACAGGCCGTACTGCTGGCCGGCCCCGAGTGCCCGGAAATAGCTGGCGCCCAGAAAGGCGATCAGCTCGTCCTTGTACGCGGCACTGTTGAGCGGGTGGTGGATGCGAAAGCCGGCAAAGCCGATGTCACCCCACTGGCCCCGCACGCCGCTCTTGCCAAAATCGAAGAGATCGCTGCGGTAGGGAATGGCACGCGCGCCCTGCGGCGACAACTCATGAATGCCGACCGGGGCGCGGTGGTAGTTGCCCAGGTGGAAGAACATGGCCTCGAACGGCAGCTGCGCATCGCGCCACAGCGCCTGGGCCGGCCGGAAGCGCAGCTCGCGCGCGCCGTCGTAGTCGAGCGCGGTCAGCTCGGCGGGCAGTGTGGTGGCAGGCGCCTGGTAAGAGGCCTGCGATCGGCTGCGGGCGAGTTCCGCGACGCGCTCGAAGTCTGCGCTGGTCGCGGCGTGGGCCGCGCACCAGCCGCCCGCAAGGGCGGCGACGGCGAATCGCAAGACAAGGGGAAAAAACGGCAGGGCGAGGGGCATCACCCTGCCTCAGTGCAAACCCTATGCCATGATAAAAAATATCAATTAAATCAATGACTTGCGAATATTTTTTGCCAAAACAGGTGAGTCGATGAGCTCAAGCTGCCGCCATGGCTGGGCTTTTTGTCGCCACACGGCGACAGGTATCCGGTCCCAAGCCAGAAAAACCAATCAAATCAAAGACTTGTCGTCGTCGCTGGACGGCGACAAGCGGGGCGGTGCGTCCGATTGGAAATGGCCGGGCGTGAGTTCATGCTTTTGCAGCAGGCGATAGAACTCCGTGCGGTTGCGATCGGCCAGGCGCGCCGCATCGGCGACGTTGCCGTCGGTGAGCTTGAGCAGCCCGACCAGGTAGTCGCGCTCGAAGCGCTGCTTGGCTTCGGCATAGGTGAGCACCTGGATCGAGGGCGTGCGCAGCGCCCGCTGGACCAGCGCCAGGGGAATCAGGGGCGTGGTGGACAGCGCACACACCTGCTCGACCACGTTGTAGAGCTGCCTGACGTTGCCCGGCCAGGCGGCGGCGATCAGGGCGCGCAAGGCCTCGGGCGCGAAGCCCGACACGCGCCGGCCGTACTTGGCGGCCAGGCGCTGCAGGAAGTGATTGGCCAGCAAGGGAATGTCTTCGCGCCGCTCGCCCAGGGTCGGCAGCGTGAGCGTCACGACGTTCAGCCGGTAGTACAGGTCCTGGCGGAACTGGCCGTCGCCCATCGCGGCTTCCAGGTCGCGGTGGGTGGCCGAAATGATCCGCACATCCACGGCATGCGACTGGCTGGAGCCCACCGGTCGGATCGCGCGCTCCTGCAGCACGCGCAGCAGCTTGACCTGCAAAGCGGGCGGCATGTCGCCGATTTCGTCGAGCAGCAGGGTCCCGCCGTCAGCGGCCTGGAACAGGCCCTTGTGGTTGGTCACCGCATCCGTGAATGCGCCTTTCACGTGGCCGAACAACTCCGATTCCAGCAGCGCCTCGGGTATCGCGCCGCAATTCACGGCGATGAACGGCTTGTGGGCGCGCGCGCTGGCACGGTGGATTGCCTGCGCCAGCATCTCCTTGCCGGCGCCGCTGTCGCCGCGCAGCAGGACGCTGGCATCCGAGGCGGCGACCATGCGCGCTTCGGCCAGCAGGTCGGCCATGCACGCCGAGCGGCTGATGATGTCGCGGCGCCAGGTCGCATCGGTGTGCGTGGGCTCGGAGGGCGAGGCGCCGAGCGCCAGCGCCTGCGCGATCTTGTCGAGCAGCACCTTCGCGTCGTAGGGCTTGGTGAGATAGCTGAACACACCATGCGAAGTGGCCTCGACCGCGTCCGGGATGGTGCCGTGGGCCGTCAGCAGGATGACCGGCAAGGACGGGTGACGGGTGCGGATCTCCTTGAACAGCGCCAGGCCGTCCTGGCCCGGCAGTCGCACGTCGCTCAACACCAGCTGGGGGCGGTCGACCTGCAGCTGCGCGAGTGCGCTCTCGGCCGAGGCCGCCGTGCTGACGCGGTAGCCGGCCGAGTTCAGGCGCATCGACAGCAGCCGCAGCATGTCGGCGTCGTCGTCCACGACCAGCAGGCGTGGGCGGTTGTCGGGCGTGGCGGGCGTTGGCATCGCGTTCAGCGGCGCTGCGTGCCGGCGGGCGCGGCGGCCGACGGTGCGGACAGGACGGGCCGTTGCGGCAGGCTGCGCTCGATCGCGCGCAGCGCCTCCAGCCGCTCGTTCAGCTGCTCGATGCGGCGTTGCCCGTCACGCACCTGCTGGCTCAGGCGCTCGGCCTGCTCCTCGAGCCGGCGCGATTCGGCCTGCTGGGCGAGCAACAGGCGCGCCAGCGGATGCAGCGCCAGGGCTGGCGGGTGCGTCTGGGCGATCACGCGCTGAAGCAGCGCCTGGGCGCGCAGGTTGTTCGCCGCGTTGCGCGCGGCGCCGAGCGCGATGGCCAGCTGCACCATCCGGCCCGGCGCGTCCTGCGGGTCGCCCAGCCCGTTGATTTCCTGCGCCAGCTCGGCCGCCTGCAGGTTGCGGATGCGCTCGGCGTAGGCCAGCATGGCGTCCGTCGGGGCGGCGCTGGGCGGGCTCGCGGGTGCAGGCGCGGGCGAGGCCGTGACAACGAGGGAGTGCGTCGGTGGCGGTGAAGGCGCGGGTGGCGGAGCCGGCAACGGCGCCGCACAGGCGCACAGGGCCAGCACGGCCCCGGCGGCGGCGAGGCGAAGTGAACGCGCGCCGATGAGGCCCGCCGCGTGGAAGTCAGCTGGCATGCGGAAGTTCTATCTGGAAATGGGCGCCCTGGCTGTCGGACAGCAGCGCGACGCGGCCGCCGTGGGCCTGGACATACTCGTTGACGATCGACAGGCCGATGCCGGTGCCGCGCACGGCGTCCATCGGCTGGCGTTCGCCGCGAAAAAAAGGCTCGAACACCCGGCCCCGGTCGCCTTCGGCCACGCCCGGCCCCTGGTCGCGCACGGCGATGCGCACACCGCCGGGCTGCGCCGACAATTGCAGCCGGATCGTGCCGCCGCGCGGCGAGAAGCGGATGGCGTTCGACAGCAGGTTGCCGACGGCGGTGCCGAGCTTCTCGCGGTCCACCGGCAGCGCGACGGGCGTGCCGTCGACTTGCACGTCCAATTCGCTGGCTTGCCATTGCAGGTGTTGCAGCTCGACCTGCTCGTGCAGCAGGTCCAGCAGGTCGGTGCGCTCCCGCCGCAGTTGCCGCGCTTCGAAGGCGGCCGCGTTGAAGCGCAGCAGCGCCTCGATGCGGGCCTGCAGGGCCAAGGTGTTCTGGTGCAGGATGCGGATCACCTCGTGCTGGCTGCTGTTGAGTTCACCGGGCACCCCCTCCTGAAGCAAGGACACGCCTTCCCGCAAGGCCGCCAGCGGCGTCTTGAGTTCATGCGACACATGTCGCAGGAAACGTGCCTTGTCGGCGTCGAGTTCGGTGAGCCGAAGGCGCAGCCACTCCAGGTGCTGGCTCACCCCGCGGACGTCGGACGGCCCACGGATGTTGATCGGGGCGTCCAGCCGGTTCTCGCCGAGATCGACGATGGCCCGCTCCAGCTGGCGGAACGGGCGCGCAAGCCACAGCCCCAGCGCCACCGCCAGCACCGCCGCCAGCGCGATGGTGAACAGCACCTGCTGCGTCAGCCGCGCGCGCGTGGCTTCCAGCTGCTGCCCCAGGGCCTTGTTGCGCTGTTCGATGAGCGCCTGCGTCAGTGCCGTGATGCGGTTGTTCACGGCATCCAGCTCCCGGAATTCAGCGGCCACCTCCCGCTCCCGGTCGAGCGCGGTGTCGGGCGGACCCTGCAGCACCCGGGCGATGCGGTCCGCCTGGGTGCGCCACAGCGCAATCTCCTCGTGCCGGGGCATTTCGCGCGACTCGATCTCCGCCAGTGCGCCGCGCGCGGCCTTGGCCTCGTCCTCGTAGCGCCGGCGCAGCACCGAGTCATTCAGGATGAGCGACTGGCGCGCGGCGCGCTCCATCCCGGCCGTGCGGGCGGTGAGCGCCTGCGCCGCCCCATTCAGCGCCAGGGCCTGCGCGGCGGCCTCGCTGCTTTGCGCCATCAAGCGGTCGAGAACGACCACGGCTCGCAGCGCGGTGCCGCCGAGCAGGGCGCCGATCAGCATGAACGCGACCAGCAGCAGTTGCCGGAAAGACCCCATTGCGCCGGGGCGGGTCAGGCCGCGGGCGCGCTGTCGGCGGCCAGCACCACTTCGCCGCGCAGCGAATGGCTATTGGCGGCCGTTACGCGCACGTCGATCAGCTGGCCCACCAGGCGGGCCGGACCTTTGAAATTAACCATGCGGTTGCATTCGGTGCGGCCGGCCAGTTCGCTGGCGTCCTTGCGGGAGGGGCCTTCCACCAGAATGCGCTGGACGGTGCCGACGCGGCTGTCGCTGATGCGCTTCATGTTGTCGTCGATGGCTTTTTGCACCTGCTGCAGGCGGCGCAGCTTGACTTCGTGCGGCGTGTCATCGTGCAGCGCCGCCGCCGGTGTACCGGGACGCGGGCTGAAGATGAAACTGAAGCTGTTGTCGTAGCCGACGTCGTCGATCAGCTTCATCATGCGGGCGAAGTCGTCGTCGGTTTCGCCGGGGAAGCCCACAATGAAGTCGCTGGACATCGCCATGTCGGGCCGGATGGCGCGCAGCTTGCGCACCGTGCTCTTGTATTCCATCGCCGTGTAGCCGCGCTTCATGGCCATGAGGATGCGGTCGCTGCCGTGCTGCACGGGCAGGTGCAGGTGGCTCACCAGCTTGGGCACCCTGGCGTAGGCGTCGATCAGGCGCTGCGTGAACTCGTTGGG
>DATILF010000255.1:0-4753 GCA_035476755.1 Ramlibacter sp. | reverse complement strand
AGGCGCACGGCGCGCTCCTCGTCTTTCGCCGCCAGCGCCTTGACGATCTCGACGTGTTCTTCCTGCGAGTGGCGCGCCGCGCCGTCGCGCTGGTACATGAGGGAGATGAGCGAGCTGCGGGAGATCAGGTCGCGCAGGATCTGCGCCAGCACCTCGTTGCCCATGAGTTCGGCCATGCGTACATGGAAGTCGCCCAGCAGTTCGATGCGGCCAGCGGCGTCGTTGCGATCGACGGCCGCCTTTTCCTGCGCGATGTGTTCGCGCAGCGCCTTCACGCGGGCCGGTGTGACCTCGCGCACGAAGGCGCGGGTCATCTCGGCTTCGAGCATGCGGCGCACCGCGAACACCTGGCGCGCTTCTTCGACCGTCGGCGCCGCCACGAAGGCGCCGCGCGCCGGCTCCAGCCGGATCAATCGGTTCTGCGTGAGCTGGAAGAGGGCCTGGCGTACCAGCGTGCGCGACACGCCGAAGTGATCGGCCAGCTTCTGCTCAGCCAGCTTGGTGCCCGGCAGCAGCCGGTGTTCGACGATGGCGCGCGTGAGCGATTCGACGATGAAACTGGTGGTGGAGGACTCCATGGCCGGCGATGATAGCCCCAAACGGAAAAAGTGTATACACTTCTGTCCACCAAACCGAAGGAGCTTCCATGGGCCTGAGCACGCACGTACTGGACACCATGCACGGGTGCCCGGCCGCCGGCATGGCGGTGGCGCTGTACACCACGGATGGCGACCGGGCGCACCTGGTCAAGCGCTTCAACCTGAACGGCGATGGCCGCAGCCCGGACGGGCCGCTCTACGACAGCGCTAGCTTGAAAAAGGGGACCTACCGGCTGGTGTTCGACGTGGCGGGTTATTTCAAGGCGCGTGGTGTGGCCCTGCCGGAGCCGAGCTTCCTGGACCAGGTCAGCCTGGATTTCGGTGTGGCCCAGCCCGACCAGCACTACCACGTGCCGCTGCTGGTGAGCCCGTGGAGCTACTCGACGTATCGAGGCTCGTGAAGCTTTCAGTCCTGGCCTTCGGTCAGTGTGTCCAGCTGGAAGCGGCCGCTCTTGTGCCACAGCCAAGTGTCGGTGTACACCACCTTGCCCATGCGGGCCGGAGCGGGGAAGGGGGCGGCGGCGCGGACTGTGCGCTCGATTTCGGCGATGACCTCGGGCGCGTGCTTGGGCGCGCGCATCCAGCTCAGGTCGCGCACGTTGCCGCGGCCGTCCACCTCGACCTGCAGGACGCCGATCGCGTACAGCAGCGGGGGCATGCGGCCCTTGTAGATGCGGTCGCGGTTCAGGCCATACAGGTGCGACGCGGCGTCCGCGCGGTAGGCACGGGGGTTGGTGGCGCTGGACGACCGTGTGGTGGAGACGGCGGTTGGCTCGGCCGGTTTGACAGCCTGCGCGGGAGCGGGCGCCGGCTTGGCAGCGGCCGGCGCGGCGGGGGGCGGCGCCGAGGAGCAGCCGGCGATCAGGACCGCCGCCGAGGCGGCGAAGAGGCTGGCCAGGCTATGGCGCGCGTGGGATGAATGTCTCATGATGGTCTCCGGGTCGTTGCGCTTTTTGCCGGCGCGTTACAGCTGAGCTTATTCAACGCGATGATCGTTATTTTGACGACTTCCGTTACGCATCTGAAACGTTTTTTGCGATTGGTCGCCTGTGCCGGCGCTGTTCATCATGATTCTTTTCACATCCCTGCTGTCCCGTGAAGACGCCGTCCTGGTCACGGTCGATGCCACCCAGGGCTCGGTCCCCCGCGAGCCCGGCGCCTGGATGGCCGTCTTCGCGCAGGAGGTGGTCGGGACCATCGGCGGCGGCCACCTGGAATTTCAGGCCATCGCGCATGCGCGGGAGCTGCTGGCGGGCGCTGGCGAGCCAGCCGCCCGGCGCTACGCCCTGGGCCCCAGCCTGGGCCAGTGCTGCGGCGGCGTGGTTCATCTGCGGTTCGAACGGGTGAGTGCGGCCGACATGGCGCGCCTGCAGGCGCAGTTGTCGCCGCCGCTGGCGCCATTGGCCCTGTTTGGCGGCGGCCACGTGGGCAAGGCGCTGGTAAACGCGCTGGCGCCCCTGCCGTTCGCCGTCACCTGGATCGACAGCCGCGACGAGATCTTTCCGGCGCAAGTGCCCCCCAGGGTGGTGTGCGAACACTCCGATCCGGTGCAGGCGGCCGTGGCAGACCTGGCGCCCGGCTCGCGCGTGCTGATCATGAGTTTCAGCCACGCCGAAGACCTGGACGTGGTGGCCGCGTGCCTGAAGCGCCTGCGCGAACACAACGACCTCGCCTACATCGGCCTGATCGGTAGCAAAACCAAGTGGGCGACCTTCCGGCATCGGCTCGAAGAGCGGGGTTTCACCCCGGCGGAGCTGGCCCGCATTACTTGCCCCATCGGGTTGCCCGGCATCACCGGCAAGGAGCCCGAGGTGATCGCCGCCTCGGTCGCGGCCCAGATCCTGCTTGTCGCACCGCCGGGGACACCCGGGTGCGAAAGGCTGGAATGACGTTGGAATTGTGTATACACTTCGGTGGACAGGCCGCAGCGGAGCCTCGGGATCGTCACCGGTTCCTGTTGTTCGCGGCCCCAACTGCTCAGAGCGCCCGCAGTGGTGAGCAGGCCTTCCACGGTTAAACCACATGGAAAGCTATCTCCTGGACTGGGCCAACCTGCTGCTGCGCTGGGTGCACGTGATCACCGCCATCGCGTGGGTCGGCTCCTCGTTCTACTTCGTCTTCCTCGATTCCAGCCTCACGCCCCCGGTCGATGACGACCTGAAGCGGCAAGGCGTCAGCGGCGAACTCTGGGCCGTGCACGGCGGCGGCTTCTACCACCCGGTGAAGTTCAACGTCTCGCCGCCGAAGCTGCCCGAGCACCTGCACTGGTTCTACTGGGAGAGCTACACCACCTGGCTCACCGGTTTCGCGCTCTTCACCGTCTCGTACCTCTGGAGCGCCAGCACCTACCTCATCGACAAATCGCTCATGGACTGGTCGCCCGGCGCGGCCATCGCCGTGGCCTTGTCGTTCCTGGTGGTCTTCTGGGTCCTGTACGACGCCATCTGCCGCGTCTTCGGCCAGCGCACTTTCCGCTGGGCCGCCCCGAGGAAAGTGAGCCCCCTCGGGGGGCAGCCACCGACACGAAGTGCGGAGCGTGGGGGCGATATCCATGGGGACGCCATCGTCGGCGCGCTGGTGCTGGTGCTGGTGTGCATCGCTTCATGGCTGGCCTGCCACTGGTTCGCCGGCCGTGCGGCCTTCCTGCTGGTAGGCGCCATGATCGCCACCGCCATGAGCGCCAACGTCTTCTTCTGGATCATTCCGGGCCAGAAGAAGGTGATCGCCGCCATCAAGGCGGGGCAACCGGTGGACCCTGTCCACGGCCAGCGCGGCAAGCAACGCAGCGTGCACAACACCTACTTCACGCTGCCGGTGCTGTTCTCGATGCTGAGCAACCACTACAGCTTCACCTGGAGCCATCCGCGGAACTGGCTGGTGCTGATCCTGATGATGTTCGCCGGCGCCGCCATCCGGCAGTTCTTCGTCATGCGGCACGGCTACAAGCTGGGGCGCAACCGCCATCCGCTGCCGTATGCGGTGGTGGGCGTGGTGGTCATCGCCGGCGTGCTCGGGTGGCTGAGGCCGCAGCCCTCGCAAGCGGCCGCCGCGCCCCAGGCCGCGAGTTACCAGGACGTGCAGAAAGTGCTGGAGCAGCGCTGCTACACGTGCCATGGCGCGCAGGTGCAGATGAAGAACGTGAGGCTGGATTCACCGGCTGCCGTCAAGCAGCACGCGCAGTCGGTCTATCAGCAGGCGGTGGTGACCCGACTCATGCCGATGAACAACGCCACCGCCATCACCGACAGCGAGCGCGCGCTGATCGCGCAGTGGTTCCAGGCCGGCGCGCCGACACCCTGAAACGCATTGTTGAAAGCAGGTTAACAACGGAATCACTTTCAGGGCGGTTTCCATCCAGCGCCAAGACTAGAGTGCAGGTAACGCATTTCATGGAGCCCCGATGAAGACCTATCGCATCGCCTGCATTCCCGGTGACGGCATCGGCAAGGAAGTGGTGCCGGCCGGCCAGGCCGTGCTGGAGGCCCTGGCCCAGGCGCAGGGCGACTTCGCCTTCGAATTCAGCAGCTTCGGCTGGGGTGGCGACTGGTACCGCGCCCACGGCGAGATGATGCCCGCGGATGGGCTGGACGCCCTGCGCGGCATGGACGCCATCCTGTTCGGCTCGGCGGGCGACCCGCACATCCCGGACCACATCACCCTGTGGGGCCTGCGCCTGAAAATCTGCCAAGGCTTCGACCAGTACGCCAACGTGCGGCCCACGCGCATCCTTCCCGGCATCGATGCGCCGCTCAAGCGCTGCACGCCGGCCGAGCTGGACTGGGTGATCGTGCGCGAAAACTCCGAGGGCGAATACGCGGGGGTCGGCGGTCGGGCGCACCAGGGCCATCCGATCGAAGTGGCCACCGACCTGAGCGTGATGACGCGCGCCGGGGTGGAGCGGATCATGCGCTACGCCTTCAGGTTGGCGCGGTCACGTCCGCGCAAGCTGCTGACCGTGGTGACCAAGTCGAACGCGCAGCGCCATGCCATGGTGATGTGGGACGAGATCGCGGTGCAGGTCAGCAAGGAATTCCCGGACGTGAAGTGGGACAAGGAGCTGGTCGATGCGTGCACGGCGCGCATGGTCAACCGGCCCGCGTCACTCGACACGCTGGTGGCCACCAACCTGCACGCCGACATCCTGAGCGACCTGG
>DATILF010000254.1:0-24973 GCA_035476755.1 Ramlibacter sp. | reverse complement strand
CAGCAACGGCGGCACCTTCGGCTCGATGTTGTCCACGCCCATCATCAACCCGCCGCAGTCGGCCATCCTGGGCGTGCACGCCACCAAGGACCGCGCGGTGGTGGAGAACGGCCAGGTCGTGGTTCGCCCGATCAACTACCTTGCCATGTCCTACGACCACCGCATCATCGACGGCCGTGAAGCCGTGCTGGGCCTGGTGGCGATGAAGGAAGCGCTGGAAGACCCGGCGCGCCTGCTGTTCGATATTTGACCCACCCCCGAAGCGGCCTTCGGCCGAGTCCCCCTCGGCCTTCGGCCTCTCCCCCTCAAGGAGGCGACACCAATGGCCCGGCAAAGCCGGTTCCGCGGTGTCTCCCGACAAGTCCCGCCGATCGGGGCACAGGAGATTTGCATGAGTAAACAATTCGACGTCATCGTCATTGGCGGCGGCCCCGGCGGCTACATCGCCGCCATCCGCGCGGCGCAGCTCGGTTTCAACGCCGCCTGCATCGACGAGTGGAAGAACAGCAAGGGCGGGCCCGCCCTGGGCGGCACCTGCACCAACGTAGGCTGCATCCCCTCGAAGGCGCTGCTGCAGTCCTCGGAGCATTTCGAGCATGCCGGCAAGCACTTCGCCGACCACGGCATCGAGGTGAAGGGCCTGGGCCTGGATGTGGGCAAGATGCTGGCCCGCAAGGACCTGGTCGTCAAGCAGAACAACGACGGCATCCAGTTCCTGTTCAAGAAGAACAAGGTTTCGTTCTTCCACGGCCGCGGCTCCTTCGTGAAGGCCGCTGAAGGCGGCTACGAAGTGAAGGTGGCAGGCGCGACCGAGGAGACCCTCGTTGGCAAGCATGTCATCGTGGCCACGGGCTCCAACGCCCGCGCGCTGCCGGGCGTGCCCTTCGACGAAGTGAACGTGCTCTCCAACGACGGTGCGTTGCGCGTACAAGGCGTGCCGAAGAAGCTGGGCCTGATCGGCTCGGGCGTCATCGGCCTGGAGATGGGTTCGGTCTGGCGCCGCCTGGGTGCCGAGGTGACTGTGCTGGAAGCGCTGCCCACGTTCCTGGGCGCGGTGGACGAGCAGATCGCCAAAGAGGCCAAGAAGGCCTTCGACAAGCAGGGCCTGAAGATCGAGCTCGGCGTGAAGGTCGGCGAGATCAAGAACGGCAAGAGCGGCGTGACGGTGGCCTGGACCAACGCCAAGGGCGAAGCCCAGAACCTGGACGTGGACAAGCTGATCGTGTCGATCGGCCGCGTGCCCAACACCATTGGGCTGAATCCCGAAGCCGTTGGCCTGAAGCTGGATGAGCGCGGCGCCGTGCTGGTGGACGACCAATGCCGCACGAACCTGCCCAATGTGTGGGCGGTGGGCGACGTGGTGCGCGGCCCGATGCTGGCGCACAAGGCGGAGGAAGAGGGCGTGGCGGTGGCCGAACGCATCGCCGGCCAGCATGGACACGTCAATTTCAACACCATTCCCTGGGTCATCTATACCAGCCCGGAAATCGCGTGGGTGGGCCAGACCGAGCAGCAGCTCAAGGCTGCCGGCGTGAAGTACAAGGCCGGCACCTTCCCCTTCATGGCCAATGGCCGCGCGCGGGCGCTGGGCGACACCACCGGCATGGTGAAGTTTCTCGCCGATGCGGTGAGTGACGAAATTCTGGGCGTGCACATCGTCGGCCCCATGGCCAGCGAGCTGATCTCCGAAGCGGTGGTGGCGATGGAGTTCCGCGCCTCGGCCGAGGACATTGCCCGCATCTGCCACGCGCATCCGTCGCTGTCGGAAGCCACCAAGGAGGCCGCCCTGGCGGTCGACAAGCGCACGCTCAACTTCTAGCAAAGCGGTCAATGCGGGCTTGGCCCGCAATCCATCTGTTGTGGCTTTGACGAAATGACGGTCACCGAAGTCTATGAAGCCGAACTCGCCGCGCGGGGCTTCCAGAGCGACCCCGCGCAGCTGCGTGCCGTGGCGGCCCTGGACCGGTGCGCCCGGGAATGGGGGCAGTTCAAGGAGCAGCGTTCCAACGTCTTCAAGAAGCTGATCAACCGGCCCGAGATTCCGCGTGGGGTCTACATGCATGGCGGCGTAGGCCGGGGCAAGAGCTTCCTGATGGATTGCTTCTACACGGCCGTGCCGCTGGTGCGCAAGACCCGCCTGCATTTTCACGAGTTCATGCGGGAGGTGCATCGGGAGTTGGCTGATCTGCAAGGCACGGTGAATCCGCTGGATGCGCTGGGCGAGCGCATCGCCAAACGCTACCGCCTGATCTGCTTCGACGAATTCCATGTGGCGGACATCACCGACGCGATGATCCTGCACCGCCTGCTGGATGCCTTGTTCGACAACGGTGTCGGCTTCGTCACCACATCGAACTTCAAGCCCGACGATCTCTATCCCGACGGCCTGCACCGTGACCGCATCCTGCCGGCCATTGCCTTGCTCAACCAGAAGCTCGAGGTGCTCAGCGTGGACAACGGCGTGGACTATCGCCGGCGCACCATGGAGCAGGTGAAGCTGTACCACTCGCCGCTCGGGCCCGAGGCCGACGCGCAGATGGACGACGCGTTCACCCGCCTGGCCGAGTCCCACGACGAGGACCCGGTGCTGCACATCGAAGCGCGCGAGATCCGGGCGCGCCGCAAGGCCGGGGGCGTCGTCTGGTTCGACTTCAGGACGCTGTGCGGCGGCCCTCGCTCGCAGAACGACTACCTGGAAATCGCCACCCAGTTCCACACCGTCGTGCTCAGCGACGTGCCCCACATGCCGGTGCGCATGGCCTCGGAAGCCCGGCGCTTCACCTGGCTGGTGGATGTGCTCTACGACCGCCGGGTCAAGCTGATCATGTCGGCCCAGGTGCCGCCCGAGGCGTTGTACACGGACGGCCCCCTGGCCCATGAATTTCCGCGGACGGTGTCCCGCCTGAACGAGATGCAGTCCGCCGAGTTCCTGGCATTGCCGCACCGCATGGTCGATACTCGCCTCACATGAACAAGCCGCTACTTTTTCTTGCAGCCGTAGTTCTGTCGTTTGCCGCCGGCGCGCAGGAGAGCGACAGCGCGGAGCGGGCACGCATCGGCGCCGAACGGGTCCGGGCGGATGCGGCTTTCCGTGCCGAGGAAAAGGTCTGCTACACCCGATTCGCGGTGAACGATTGCCTGAAGGCCGCGCAGTCGCGCAAACGCGAAGTGCTGGCCGATCTGCGCCGCCAGGAGGTCGCTCTCAACGATGCGGAACGCCGCCGAAAGGCGGGCGAGCGACTGCGCGCCAGCGAGGAAAAACAGCGTGAGCGGGCCGAGCCGCCGGCGCGGGCCGGCTCGCAAGCGCTGGGCCGGGTGAGGGGGGCGCAACGGATCGAGCCGCCGGCACTGGCCGCGTCCAGCCCGGCCTCCGCTGCGCGGGAGCCGAATGCCCCGGCGCGAAAAAAAGCGAGGCTCGGCGGGGGCAGCGGGCCGCAGCCCTCGCAGGGCCAGCCGACGCCGGCCGAGGCCGCGCAAAACCGCAAAGACCTGGCGCAGCGCCAGTTGCAGGCTGAAGAACGCCGGGCCCAGCTCGAGCGGCGCCTGGCCGGGCGAACCAAGCCGCCCGCGCAGCCGCTGCCGGCCGCGCCATAAGGCCGGCGCTCAGCTGTCCAGCGGCTCAAACTTCACGATCACCAGCGACAGGTTGTCGCCGCCTCCGCGTCCGCGTGAACGGGCTTTCTCGATCAGGAACTCGGACGCTTCGCGGGGTGAGAGCGAGGAGAGAACCGAGCCCAGCTCGCTCGGGCTGAAGTAGTGCCAGACCCCATCGCTGCAGGCCATGAGCACGTCGCCGGGCCGCAACTGCGGGATGAAGTGCAGGTCGGACGGGGGATCGTCCTCGGCGCCCAGGCAGCCCATCAGGATGTTTGACTGCGGATGGACGTTCGCTTCCTCTTCGGTGAGCTCGCCGCGGTCCACCAGGGTCTGCACGTAGGAGTGGTCCATGGTCCGCCGCACCAGCTTGCCGGCATGAAAATGGTAGATGCGCGAATCGCCGGCATGCACCCAATGGCAATCGCCCGCGGCGTTGATCAGGAAGGCGGCCACGGTGCTGTGCGGCTCCTGTTCGGACGAGATGGCGGTGAGCTTGATGACGATATGCGCCTCCTGCACGATCTGCTTGAGCAGGGTGGAGGCATCGTCATGCTCGGGCGCGTACCGCTCGAAGAGCTGGCGGGCCGTCATCATCACCTGGTCGGAGGCCTTGCGCCCACCGCTGCGCCCGCCCATGCCGTCGGCCACGACGCCGAGCACGCATCCCTGCACGCGGGGATGGCTGATCAGGGCGATCTGGTCCTGCTGGTATTCGCGGTCACCCTTGTGGATGCCGGTCGATGCGGTGAGTCGGTAACCCTTAGTGGCCATGCTGTGGAGTCCGGAGCCCCTGCGCGCGGGCCTCGATTATTGGCTGCGAAACACGTATTATCGAACGAACCCGACCGTGGCCGCCCTTCGCGCGTGCAGATTTCCTTGGATTCCAACCTTCACTCCCCCGAGCGTCGCCTGATCGAATTGCGCATGGAGCATGCCGACCTCGATGCCCTCATCGACCGGGCGAGCCTGGAGTCTCCCGTCGATGAGCTCATGATGCGGCGCCTGAAAAAGCGCCGGCTGGGGCTGCGCGACCAGATTGCGCGCCTGGAACTGGCACTCGACCCCAAAGAGCCCGCGTGACCGACCTCGAAGCCCCGGTGCGCGCCGCTTTCGCGCCTGATGGCGTGCTATCGCGCGCGGCGGACCATTTCCGCGCACGAAGCGGCCAGACCGAGATGGCGGTGGCGGTGGCACGTACGATTGTCGAGGGTGGGGCGCTCGTGGTCGAAGCCGGCACCGGCGTGGGAAAAACATTCTCTTACCTTGTGCCCGCGCTCCTGAGCGGCGAACGTGTCCTTTTGTCCACGGCCACCAAGACCTTGCAGGACCAGTTGTTCGGCCGCGACTTGCCCAGGCTGGTCGAAGTGCTGGGCCTTCCGGTTCGCACGGCCTTGCTGAAGGGGCGCGGCAGCTATCTGTGCCTGCACCGGATGGAATTGGCACGGCACGAAATGGCCCCCACGTTCGGCTCTGGCGCCTCTTCGCCGCCCGAGGGCGCCGCCCGCGCATCGGCGCGCGGGCTGGCCAAAATCGAAGAGTGGTCGCAGGCGACCCGCACCGGCGACCTGGCCGAATTGCCGGGCCTGGATGAGCGCTCGCCCCTGATTCCGCTGGTCACCTCCACGCGGGAGAATTGCCTCGGTTCGCAGTGCCCGAAGTTCCGCGCCTGCCACGTGAACCTGGCGCGGCGCGAGGCACTTGCCGCCGACGTGGTGGTCATCAACCACCACCTGTTCTTCGCCGACCTCGCGGTGCGTGAATCAGGCATGGCCGAATTGCTGCCCACGGTGCGGGTCGCGATCTTCGACGAGGCCCACCAGCTCAACGAAACCGGGGTGCAGTTTCTGGGTGCCCATCTCACCACGGGCCAGTTGCTCGATTTCGGCCGCGACATGCTGGGCGCCGGTCTGCAATTCGCGCGCGGGCTGGTGGACTGGCAGGAAGTGGTCTCATCGGTGGAGCGTGCCACTCGCGAGCTGCGGCTGGTCGTTGGCAAGAACGCGCCGGGCACGCGCCTGCGCTGGGTGAACGAGGCGCCGGGCGAGATCGATGCCGCCGCCTGGCGCCTTGCGATGGACGAGCTGGGCCTCGCCTGCGCGGGCGCGATGGAGGCCCTCGATACGGTCAGCGAGATCGCCCCCGATTTCGTGCGCCTGCACGAACGCGCCGCGTCCCTGGCCGCCAAGGTGCAGCAGTTCTGCGGCCCATGCGAGCCCGGCGCCGTGCGTTGGGTGGATGTGGGCACGCAGTTGCGCCTGATCGAGTCCCCCCTGGACATCGCCCGGGCCGTGCAGGAGAAGATGCTGCGCGAAGGCCAGGAAGACGCGTCCACCCGCGCGTGGATTTTCACTTCCGCCACGCTCGGTGACGATGCGCGGATGTCCTGGTTCACCGAGCCTTGCGGGCTGACGCAGGCCGAAGTGCTGCAGGTCAGCAGCCCGTTCGACTATGCGTCGCAAGCCGCGGTGTACGTGCCTCGCCAGATGCCCAAGCCCAATGACCCTGCCCACAGCGGCGAGGTGGCGGCGCTGGCCGCCGAGGGCGCGCAGCGCCTGGGCGGGCGCACCATGGTGCTCACCACCACGCTGCGGGCGTTGCGCGCGATCGGCGAGGACCTGCAGCGCCGCTTCGAAGGGGCCGGCGAGGTCGAAGTGCTGGTCCAGGGCCAGTGGCCCAAGCGCCGGCTGATCGAGCGCTTCCGCGAAGGTGCGTCGCAGGGCAGGGCAGGGTGCGTGCTGGTCGCGTCCGCATCGTTCTGGGAAGGTGTGGACGTGCCGGGCGACGAGCTGCAGCTGGTGGTGATCGACAAGCTGCCCTTTCCTCCGCCCAACGATCCGTTGGTCGAAGCGCGCTCGCAGCGACTGGAGGCGCAGGGGCGCAGCGCCTTCAACGATTATTTCGTGCCCGAGGCGGCGGTGGCGCTCAAGCAGGGCGCCGGCCGGTTGATCCGGCGCGAGTCGGACCAGGGGGTGCTGGCGGTGTGCGACGCGCGCCTGGCCACGATGGGCTATGGGCGGCGGCTTCTGGCGGCGCTGCCTCCGATGCGGCGGCTGCAGACGAAGGATGAGTTCCTGGATGCGCTGGACAGCCTGTCGGCTACCAGAGCTTCCACCACGGATCCTGGCTGGTCCTGAAGCCGCGGGTCAGGTACTCGCTTTTCGGGTAGGTTTTTTCCATCACGCGGCGGGCGTCATCGCGCAGCTGGGCCATGCCCAGCGCATCGTACGAGCGCAGCAGGATGTACAGGGCCTCTTCCAGAGCGGGGACGTCCTTGTAATCGGTCACGGCGTTCTGGGCGCGATTGATGGCCGCGACGTAGGCGCCGCGGTTGAAGTAGAAGCGCGCCACGTGCACTTCGTACTCCGCCAGCGAATTGACGATGTAGGTCATCCGCGCGCGGGCATCGGGCGTGTAGCGCGAGTCCGGGAAGCGGGTCACCAGTTCCTTGAACGACTCGAAAGATTCCTTGGCGGCCTTCTGGTCGCGCTCGGACAGGTCCTGGCGCGCCACGAACGAAAAGATGCCCAGGTTGTCGTTGAAATTCACGATGCCCTTGAGGTACAGGGCATAGTCGATCGCCGGGCTCGCGGGGTGCAGCTTGAGAAAGCGGTCGAGGGTGGCCTGGGCCTGCGCCTGGTCGTTGGCCTTGAAGTGCGCATAGGCGCGCTCCAGCTGGGCCTGCTGCGCCAGGGGCGTGCCGGCCGCCCGGCCTTCCAGCTTTTCGAACAGGGGAATGGCCTTGTCGAAAGCGCCGGCGTTGAGTTCGTCCTTGGCTTCCGCGTAGATCCGGTTGGGGCTCCACGAAGCCGTCTCGTCCTTCGGTGTCGAAGAGCAGCCCGCCAGCAGGGCGGCGGCGCCGAGCGCCAACGCAGGGACCACCGATAATTTGGCTCGGAGCATTTACTCGCAACTTTCTTGAAACAGGAGGGTAGGGACAATCCATTGCTGGACCATCCCCCCCTAAGAACCGGACTTGCGAGTTTCCCCGCATCCGGCTCAAGCACAACAAAGGCGTTGGGGACGCCAACGGCAGGAGTTTACCCCGCCGTTGTACCCCACCGCCCTAAACCCCGACAGGGGCCGGCTTGGCCACGACCAAACCTTTGGCATGCACTCCGGCATGGCAGACCGGGTGCAGGAGCACCCGGTTAGACAGCAGGTCAGACCCGCCATCCACCCGCCGGACGAGATGGTGGTCGTGCCACCCGGTTTCCCGAGTGATTGCCGTACCACACAAGGCGCAGTTCCCACCTTGGTCGGTGTACAAGCTAATGATCTGCCGCCTGTAACCCATGCTTTTACGCATGCGCTTCGTGCGGAGTTCTTCACCGTACAACTCCCACTTCGGATCGAAGGGGGAGTAATCCCCTTTGATCTTCTGATGGCGGGCAATGACCGTGTCCGCAAGCAGACGCAGTCCAGTCACACCTCGAGTTCCATCCTCGTCCTTTGTTGCCGAGGCAAACCCCGAGCGACCGTCCAGTTGCATCCAATACTTGCGATGAATCCAGACGAGCGACTTCTGGGGGTGTCGCCGACGCGCCCAACGTACTAGCCGCCAATAAATAAGCGAATCCAATTTGTTGAACGTTTCTTTGGCGACCACCGGCTGGTGGTACTGAGCCCAACCCCGAAGGATTGGATTCAGTAGTTTGATAAGGACGTCCTGTGGCACCTGCAAATGACCTCTGATGACTTCCGCAACCTTGCCGTAGAACGCTTTCACGTTTTTCCGACTCGGTTTGATGAGCAGCGTTCCCCGGTAGGTCCGGAAATTCCACCCTAAGAAGTCGAACCCGTCACGAACGGGCACGATGCGTGTTTTGGCCTCCGACAGCCTCAGGCCTCGCTCGGCGAGAAATGAGACCACCCAAGGTTGGACCTCAGCCTCCAGCACCTCTTTCGAGACGCCGGAGATTACGAAGTCGTCCGCGTACCGAACCACATTCACTTTGAGTTTGTCGGCTCTGGACCGGGTAAAGCGCTTACGCAGATGCGCGAGCAAACCCAGTTCAAGGCCGTTTAAGGTCACGTTCGCCAATGTCGGCGAGATGATGCCGCCTTGTGGCGTACCTTCATCAGTTGGCGTCAGCTGGCCCTTGTAGACCACTCCTGCCTTCAACCATTTGCGCAGGATCGCCTTGTTCATCGGAACATGGCTCACCAACCACTCATGGTTGATATGGTCAAAGCATCCTTCGATATCCGCCTCCAGCACCCACTGAGCCGAAGCCTTGTGGGACAGGCACACGAACAACTGACCCATGGCGTCGGCCGTCGAGCGGTTGATCCGAAACCCATATGAGTTCGGATCGCTCGTGGATTCCGCCACCGGTTCAAGGCCAAGCAGGTGGAGTGCCTGCATGGCCCGGTCGAACATTGTGGGAATGCCCAGTGGGCGCTTCTTTCCATTCGACTTGGGAATATAGACCCGCTTTAAGGGCCGCGGTCTGTATCCCCTTTGATGCTTCAATCGACTGATTGCCAACCATTTCTGGCCAGGCTCGTCCCAAAGCTCGCCATCCACACCCGGAGTGCGTTTACCTTGGTTTTCCGTGACTCGCCGCACCGCCAGAGCCCTGGCGGCGAACGAGTGCGTCAGCGACCGTTGCAGGGCTTTCACCCTGCGCCAATCGCGTTCGCGCGTTGCCTTCGCTATCTGTTTCTGCGTCGTTCGCACGTTCCGCTCGACCCGGCGCCAATCAATGGCATGCCAGTCAGGCGGTTCGTGTGAGGACGCAGAACCTTCGTTACCGATGGTCGTTCTCATGCTTTCCTCATTGAGAAAGCCCTTTGAGGACGCACCGTGTCCCCGAAGGGACTAGTGCAATCCCTTTGGGGCTCAGTTGAACTCGTGCAGTCGTCAGCGACGGTTAGCACCACGTGAAAGTCAGCACGCTTTCGCGTTGGGGCAAATTTTGAACCCCTATGCCTTCCGTTACAGAGGGCCGTTCGCTTTTTCCACAATCCCTCACCCCCTCACCATCAGGTTGCCTTACGGCTTCCCTTGCTTGGCGCCGAGGCGCTAAGCGGATGAATGGGTGTTACTACGTTCCCTGATCTACCGACGACCCCGCGTAGCGAGGGCGCCTCTCTGTTTAGGGTCTGTCCTTTCCTGGAGTTGTCTGGTGACGACGTGTTCCCATCGCCCACGGGAACATCCGACAACGGGCCTTTTGGCTCTGGCCTAACAGCAGTTTTGGCCAGTCAATGATTACCCAGGTTCGGGTGGACAGTTCAGTTAACTTACCCTTGCAGAAGTAGCCTAGCCCCTTAACCGCCTTCTGCTGGCAGAATCCGGTCCCCACTCTCACGAGCAGGAGCCGCCGCTTGCGCGGGGGGTACATTGTCAGTTGGGCTTCACACAGACCGTTACCGGTATCTGCATGCCAACCTAGGCTGCTGCCAGTCGTATGGCAGGTTCCGGTCTCAACGTCCGCAGGACAAAGAGTGGAACAAGGTAGGTCAGAGCTCTCGCTCTAGGTGAGCCGAATGGTGCCCATACGGCACGGACAGGGTTTCCCCCATCCGCGAAATATGGACCCTTGTGGCTGTTAGACCACAAAGATACCTTAGACAGACCTGCCGATGGCAGATCAGTCAGTGGACAATATCCGCAATGCCGCGCGAGCGAGGCAGTTCGAATCCAATCGGTGTGGGCTTTGCACCCACCGGAAATGCCCTGAATGTCAGAGACAAATCCAAGTTAAATGTCGTCATTTAAGCGACTACCTAGCGATACGTATCGCACGGGCAAATTCATTATATCGGCCGACCTCACCCAGCCCGACGCACCGGGCACCCTGGAAGACGTTGCGGACGCCGGCCCCGAAGCCGAGCTGCGCCCTTTCACCATCGATATGGCCCTTCACGGCGAACGGCTCGACCGTGCGCTGGTTGCCGTGGCCCCGGAGTTCTCGCGCAGCTTTCTGCAGCAGCTCATCGAGTCGGGCGCCGTCCTGCTCAACGGGCTCGCGGCTACCCGCTCATCGGGCAAGGTCAAGGCGGGCGACGAGGGCACGATCGAGTTGCGTCCCACGCCGCAGAGCCAGGCCTTCCGGCCGGAACCCATGGCGTTGGACGTGCTGTTCGAGGACGAGCACCTCCTGGTGCTGGTCAAGCCGGCGGGCCTGGTGGTTCATCCGGCGCCCGGCAACTGGAGCGGCACCTTGCTCAACGGGCTGCTGGCCCGCGACACGCAGGCCGCGTTGCTGCCGCGCGCGGGCATCGTTCACCGGCTCGACAAGGACACCAGCGGGCTCATGGTGGTGGCCCGCACCCGGGCGACCATGGATGCGCTGGTGCAGCTGATCGCGGCGCGCGAGGTGACGCGCCAGTACGTGGCGCTGGCGCATCGGGCCTGGGGCGGCGCGCTGGTGCGCCACGTCGATGCGCCAATCGGGCGCGATCCGCGCAACCGGTTGCGCATGGCCGTGGTGGAGACGGGCAAGACCGCCTCCACCACCTTTGAATTGCTGCAGGACGCGCAGCAGGGTTGCTGGGTGCGCGCCACCTTGCAGACCGGCCGCACCCACCAGATCCGGGTGCACATGGCGCACATCGGGCATCCCCTCGTGGCGGATGAGCTGTATGGCGGCGCGCCGGCTGCCTCTCTCAAGCGCCAGGCGTTGCACGCCTATAGGCTCGCCTTCCGGCACCCGATGACGGGCGAGGCCCTCGAATTTCACGCCCCATTGCCGGTCGACCTGCGGCAGGCCATGGCTCTCTGGAGCCTGCGTTACAATGGCCCGGAATGGCTTGAGAGCCACGCCCCGTAACTTGCGGGGCATGCACCGCCCGATTCCGGTCGCCGGCGGCGCAGCGAAGAAATCGCCCCTGTTCAGCCCTTAGATTTGCGCGCTTCCCGGCGCCTTTTCCCGGAACGGCAAGACCATGAATACGACGGATGCCAAGCGCGTCCTCGAAACAGCCTTGATTTGCTCGCAGCAGCCCATGCCGGTGCGCGAGATGCGCGTTCTGTTCAACGACGAACTGGGCGCGGACACCATCAAGGGCCTGCTCGTGGACCTTCAGAACGACTGGGCCCAGCGCGGGGTCGAGCTGGTCCAGGTGGCCAGCGGCTGGCGTTTCCAGAGCCGGCCGCACATGCGCGAATTCCTGGACCGTCTGCACCCCGAAAAGCCGCCCAAATACACCCGCGCCGTGCTGGAGACGCTGGCCATCATCGCGTACCGCCAGCCGGTGACTCGCGGTGACATGGAAGACATCCGCGGGGTCACGATCAACGCACTCATCATCAAGCAGCTCGAGGACCGTGGCTGGATCGAGGCGATCGGCCACCGCGAAGCGCCGGGCCGGCCGGCCCTGTTCGCCACGACTCGCCAGTTCCTGGACGACCTGGGCCTGGATTCGCTCGATCAGCTGCCGGTGCTGGACACGCCGGGCCAGCAAGCCAACATGCTGGCGTCGCTGAGCGCTGGCCCCGACGGCCTTCAGCCCGACCTGGCCATCGACCCTGTGCCGCAGGCGCCATCCGGTGCGCCGGCAGAGATTCCCGCCGGCGACGCGCTTGTCGCCACCCAAGACGATGCGGTGACCCCACCCATCGAAGCGGCCGCGCCCGCCCCTGAAAACGCCGCCGATGATGAGGCGAAAGCTGTCGAGACCTGAAGCATGAACCAACCCCTGCCCGGCGCGATCACCGCGCCCCCCGATGACGAGACCGAAGGCCAAACGGCGGTGCCGGCCGTGCCCGCGACCGCATCGGTTGTGCCCCAGCGCGCCCAGGAAGAGCTGGATGACGACGGGGAGGATGACGGCTTCGATGAAGACGGTGACGAAGAGGATGACGAGGACCAGCGCCGGCGCGCGGCGGTGAAGGCGGCCGCCTCCGAGCCGATCGCGCCCCCCATCCTGTTCGAGGATGTGGTCTCCGGCCAGTTCGACGCCGAGGTGGACAGTGCCGATGTGCCGGTGCCCAAACGCGTGCTGCTGCCCCAGGCCGAGACGCCGAAGCTGCACAAGGTGCTGGCGCAGGCGGGCCTGGGCTCGCGCATGGAAATGGAGCAGCTCATTACGCAGGGGCGCATCTCGGTCAACAACGAGCCCGCCCACATCGGCCAGCGCATCCAGTATGGGGACCAGATCAAGGTCAATGGCAAGCCCATCCGCTTTCGCATCGCGCCCCCGCCGGCGCGGGTCATCGCATATCACAAGCCCGTGGGCGAGGTCGTCACGCATGACGATCCGCAAAATCGCCCGACGGTGTTCCGCAAGCTCCCCCGGCTGCAACAGGGCAAATGGCAGTCGGTCGGCCGCCTTGACCTGAACACCGAAGGCCTGTTGCTCTTCACCAGTTCCGGGGAACTTGCCAACCGGCTCATGCACCCGCGTTTCGGGCTGGAGCGCGAGTACGCAGTGCGCGTGCTGGGCGCGCTCAGCAACGAGGAAAAGCAGCGCCTGCTCGACGGTGTGCAGCTGGAAGACGGCCGGGCGCAGTTCGGCTCCATCGAGGACGGCGGCGGCGAAGGCGCGAACACCTGGTACCGGGTGACCATTTCCGAGGGCCGCAATCGGGAGGTGCGGCGCCTGTTCGAGGCGCTGGGCCATGCCGTGAGCCGGCTGATCCGCATCCGCTATGGCGCGATGATGCTGCCGCGCGGCCTCAAGCGCGGCGCCTGGATGGAACTGGATGAGCGCGATATCCGCGCGCTGATGCAGGCTGCGGGCGACAACGGTGCAGCGCGGCCCCCGCGCGAGTCGGGCGCCGAGGGCGAGCCGGGACAGGGCGCGGGCCGCAATCGGCGGCGCGGCAACCGCAACGGCGGTGGTGGCGGCGGCGGCGGGGGGCGGGGCAATGGCCGGGCCGATGGGCCGCCGCGCACTGCGGGCCCGGGGGGCAATGGCACGGGCCAAGGTCAGGGCCAGCAAAGGCGCAAGGACCGGGGCGACCGAGACCGCCAGGGCGGCGGCAGTGCCCAGCCCGATCCGATGAAAACGTCGTTCGGGTATATCGGCGCCGATAGTTTCACGCGTCAACGGCAGGGTCAGGGTCAGGGCCAGGGCCAGGGCCAGGGCCAGGGCCAACGACGAGGCGGTGGTGGCGGCGGCGGCGGCGGGCGCAGTGGCGGTGGCGGTGGCGGTGGCGGTTCTGGCGGTGGCCAGCGCCGTGGCGGCCGCAGCCGCTGAGGTTGGCCGGCCGATACGGCCGCGCGGAATTGACCCTGTCGTCTTCCGATGCCGGCAGCGGTTAAAATTGCAGGCTTTGCCGAACTTTTGCCTTCCGGTGAATACCTAATTGGCCATCCGGCCGATCTCATAACTTCAAGCTCAGGAAAACTCATGGCTATCGAACGTACCCTCTCCATCATCAAGCCCGACGCCGTGGCCAAGAACGTGATCGGCCAGATCTACGCCCGCTTCGAGGCCGCCGGCCTGAAGGTGATCGCCGCCCGCATGGCGCACCTCTCGCGTGGCGAGGCCGAGCAGTTCTACGCTGTCCACAAGGAGCGCCCCTTCTTCAAGGACCTGGTCGAGTTCATGATTTCCGGCCCGGTGATGATCCAGGCCCTGGAAGGCGAGAACGCCATCCTGAAGAACCGTGACCTGATGGGCGCCACCGACCCGAAGAAGGCCTCTCCCGGGACGATTCGCGCCGATTTCGCCGACAGCATCGACGCCAACGCGGTGCACGGCTCTGACGCCCCGGAAACCGCGAAGGTCGAAATCGCCTTCTTTTTCCCGGGCATGAGCATCTATTCCCGCTGACATGGTGCCCCCACGCTCCACTGCGTCCCGCTGCCCCTCGAGGGGGCCCCGGCACGCTTGGGGCGGCCCGGCGCTGTGCCGGCGCGCCATGACATGAGCGCCAACCTTCTCGACTTCGACCTCGAAGGGCTGGCCGCATTCTGCGAGCGCCTGGGCGAAAAGCGTTTCCGGGCGACCCAGCTCTTTCGCTGGATCCACCAGCGTGGCGCCCGCGACTTCGGCGAGATGAGCGACCTCGCCAAGTCGCTGCGCGAAAAACTCAAGACCACCGCCCGCATCGAGGGCCTTCCGGTCATCACCCAGCACGAATCCGCCGACGGCACCATCAAGTGGCTGTTCGACGTGGGGCAGGGCGATGCGGTCGAGGCGGTGTTCATCCCGGAGTACGGCGACGCCGGGCCGTCCCAAGGCGACGTACCGCCCCCGCGGGGGGCGGCTGCCGCAGGCGGCCGGGGGCCGTCAGTTCTCGATCGAGGCACCCTGTGCGTGTCGTCCCAGGCCGGCTGTGCCGTGGGTTGCCGCTTCTGCTCCACCGGCCACCAGGGCTTTTCGCGCAACCTCACCACCGGCGAAATCGTCGCCCAGCTCTGGTTCGCCGAGCATTTCCTGCGCAAGCACCTGCAGACGAACGAGCGTGTGATTTCCAACGTGGTGATGATGGGCATGGGCGAGCCGCTGCAGAACTATTCGGCGCTGGTGCCCGCGCTTCGCACGATGCTGGACGACCACGGCTACGGCCTGTCGCGGCGGCGGGTGACCGTCTCCACGTCGGGCGTGGTGCCCATGATGGATCGCCTGGGGCAGGACTGCCCCGTGGCACTCGCCGTGTCCCTGCACGCGCCCGGCGACGCCTTGCGCGACAACCTGGTGCCGCTCAATCGCAAGTACCCGCTGGCCGAGCTGCTGGACGCCTGCAACCGCTACCTCGAACATGCCCCGCGCGACTTCATCACCTTCGAGTACTGCATGCTCGATGGCGTGAACGACCAGCCCGAACACGCGCGCCAGCTGGTCGATCTGGTCAGGCACCACGCAGGCCGGGGTGTGTCGTGCAAGCTGAACCTCATTCCCTTCAATCCCTTCGCCCAATCCGGTCTGACGCGCTCACCCCACACGCAGGTGCTGGCGTTCGCGAAAATACTGGGTGATGCTGGTATCGTCACCACTGTGCGCAAAACCAGAGGGGACGACATCGACGCCGCGTGCGGGCAGCTCGCCGGCGACGTCAAGGATCGCACCCGCGTCGATCAGCGGATCGCCAGGCAGCGCACCGTGATGCTGAAACAGGTGCCGGCGCAGCCGACCGGCGCGAAGGAGACATGAACTCATGGCCATGACCGCCCCGGGAGATGGAAACCGCAGACTATGCCTGGCCTGGGCCGGCCTGGCCGGTGTCCTGGTGTTGACGCTGGCCGGCTGCGCCGGGCAGGGCGCGCCCGGGGACGTCGGCTCGTCACGCGACATCGTCACCGAGTCCGACGAGCCCGAAGTCCGCAAGCGCGCTCGCATCCGCATGGAGCTGGCGGTGGGCTATTTCGAGCAGGGACAGACCAACGTCGCCCTCGATGAGCTCAAGCAGGTCATCGCCTTCGACCCCACGTTCCCCGACGCGTACAACCTGCGTGGCCTCATCTACATGCGCCTGAACGACATGCGCCAGGCCGAGGACAGCTTCCGGCGTGCCGTGACGCTCAGCCCGCGCGATTCGAACGTGCAGCACAACTATGGGTGGCTGCTGTGCCAGCAGGCCCGCTACGACGAATCCGTTCGCGCGTTCGAGGCCGCCATGGCCAACCCCACCTACGGAGGCCGCGCCAAGACCCTGCTGGCGCAAGGCGTGTGCCAGGCCCGCGCCGGCCGCAACGCCGAGGCCGAGCGCAGCCTGGCCCGCTCCTACGAGCTGGACGCCGGCAATCCGGTGACGGGCTACAACCTGGCTTCGCTCCTGTACCGCCGCGGCGACTATGCGCGCGCGCAGTTCTACATCCGCCGCCTGAACAACACCGAGCTGGCCAACGCCGAAACGCTGTGGCTGGGCGTCAAGGTGGAGCGCCGGCTGAACGACGAGGTCGCCATGAACCAGCTGGGCGAGCAGCTGCGCAAGCGCTTTGGCCAGTCACGCGAGGCCGCTTCCTTCAACCGGCGGGCCTTCGATGAGTGAGCACGACGTGACTGCCGGCACCTTGCTGCGCCGCGCGCGCGAGGCTTCGGGCCTGCATGTGGCCGCGCTCGCGGTATCGCTCAAGGTCCCGGTGCGCAAGCTCGAGGCGCTCGAGGAAGACCGCCATGACCTGTTGACCGATTCCGTCTTCGTGCGGGCGCTGGCCTCCAGTGTCTGCCGCGCGCTCAAGATCGATCCTCAACCCATCCTGGAGCGGCTGCCGCAGACAGCCACGCCCCGGCTGGTGCGGGTGAGTGACGGCATCAACACCCCGTTTCGCGCCCCCAGCGATGGGGCCGCACCGACCTGGTTCGACCAGCTCACGCGGCCCGTCTTCCTGGCCGTGTTCGCCTTGCTGCTGGGTGCCCTCGTACTGATCCTTCTGCCGAACACGCAGGGCGACGAAGCACCTGCCGCACCGGCCATGCCCGTGGCCGCGCCGCAGGCCCAGCCATCCATGACGGTGACGCCGGTCGACATCGCGCCCGCACAGCCGCCGGCTCCCTCGGAGAATGCAGCGGTCGTGAGCCCTGTCGAGGCCGCGTCGGCCGTGGCAGCGGCGGCCCCCGTGGCAACGGCGCCTCCCGTGGCTGCGGCGCCGGCGGATGGCATCGTGGTGCTGCGCGCCAAGGGCCCGTCCTGGGTCGAGGTGACCGATGCCAAGGGTGTCGTGGCCTTGCGCAAGATTCTCGAGACGGGCGAGGCCGCGGGTGCTTCCGGCGCCTTGCCCCTGCAGGTCACCATCGGCCGGGTCGATGCCACCGAGGTGGTGGTGCGTGGCAAGCCGTTCGACCTGCGCCCCCTGTCCCGCGACAACGTCGCACGCTTCGAGGTGAAGTGATGCAAGCCTGCCTGCCGATCGAGCCTGCCGCGCCGCTCGCCCGCCGTTCCCGGCAGGCCGTGGCCGAATGGGGCGCCCGCAAGGTCACCATCGGCGGTGACGCACCCGTGCGCGTGCAGTCGATGACCAACACCGACACGCAGGACCCCATCGGTACGGCCATCCAGGTGAAGGAACTGGCCATCGCCGGGTCCGAACTGGTGCGCATCACGGTGAACACGCCCGAGGCCGCTGCGCAGGTGCCCTACATCCGCGAACAGCTGGACCGCATGGGCATCGACGTGCCCCTCATCGGCGACTTCCACTACAACGGCCACCGACTGCTCACCGATTTCCCGGCTTGCGCCGAGGCGCTGTCCAAGTACCGCATCAACCCCGGCAACGTGGGCAAGGGCGACAAGCGAGACCGCCAGTTCGGCCAGATGATCGAGGCGGCGATGCGCTGGCGCAAGCCGGTGCGCATCGGCGTCAACTGGGGCAGCCTCGACCAGGAACTGTTGGCCCACCTGATGGACGTGAACAGCGCCCGCGCCGAGCCCTGGGACGCCAGGTCGGTGATGTACGAAGCGCTCATCACGTCCGCCATCGAATCGGCCCGCCGGGCGCAAGAGATGGGCCTGGACGGCAACCAGATCATCCTGTCGTGCAAGGTGAGCGGTGTGCAGGACCTGATCTCCGTGTACCGTGAGCTGGCCAGGCGCTGCGACTATGCGCTCCACCTGGGCCTGACCGAAGCGGGCATGGGCACCAAGGGTACCGTTGCGTCCAGCGTGGCGCTGGGCATCCTGATGCAGGAAGGCATCGGCGACACCATCCGCGTATCGCTCACGCCGCAGCCGGGCGAGTCGCGCACGCAGGAAGTGGTCATCGCCTCCGAAATCCTGCAGGCGCTCGGCCTGCGCAGCTTCGTGCCGAGTGTCACCGCCTGCCCCGGATGCGGCCGCACCACCAGCACCACGTTCCAGGAACTGGCCAAGCAGATCGACGACTACCTGCGTGCGCAGATGCCGGTCTGGCGTGCCAAATACCCAGGCGTCGAGAAGATGAAGGTGGCCGTCATGGGCTGCATCGTCAATGGCCCCGGCGAGAGCAAGCACGCCGACATCGGCATCAGCCTGCCCGGCACCGGCGAGGCACCCGCCGCCCCGGTCTTCATCGATGGGCAGAAGGCGCTCACCCTGCGCGGTGAGAACATCGCCAACGAATTCCACCAGATCGTCGAAAACTACATCGAAAAGCGTTTCGGGCACACCGCCGAACACGCCTGAGCACTCATGGACCCTGTTGAATTGAACGCCGCCGCGAAGAAGGCGGAGAAACTCCTTGCCGTCAAGGGCATGAACGACATTCTGCCGCCCGACTCGGCGCGCTGGGAATGGCTGGAGGACAAGGTGCGCTCGCTGATGGCGCGCTATGCCTATCGCAACATCCGCACGCCCATCGTCGAGCCCACGGCCCTGTTCGTCCGCGGCCTGGGCGAAGTGACCGACATCGTCGAAAAGGAGATGTACTCCTTCGAGGACCGGCTCAACGGCGAGCAGCTCACCCTGCGGCCCGAGAACACGGCCGGAGTCGTGCGGGCCGTCGCCGAGCATTCCATGCTGTACGACGGCGGCAAGCGGCTGTACTACATGGGCCCGATGTTTCGCCATGAGCGGCCCCAGCGCGGGCGCTACCGCCAGTTCCACCAGATCGGCGCCGAAGCGCTGGGCTTCGCGGGCCCCGACGTGGACGCCGAGATCATCCTCCTGGCCGACGCGCTGTGGAAAGAGCTGGGCCTGGCCGATGTGCGGCTGGAGATCAACAGCCTCGGACAGCCCGAGGAACGCAGGCAGCATCGCACCGAGCTGATCGCCTACCTCGAGAAGAACGCAGCGGTGCTCGACGAAGACGCCAAGCGCCGCCTGCACAGCAATCCACTGCGCATTTTGGACACCAAGAACCCGGCCATGCAGGCCATGGTCGAGGCCGCGCCCCGGCTGATCGACTTCCTGGGCGAAGCGTCGCTGGCGCACTTCAACGGCCTCAAGGCCATGCTGGATGCGAACGGCGTGGCCTATCGCATCAATCCGCGCCTGGTGCGCGGCATGGACTACTACAACCTGTCGGTGTTCGAGTTCATCACCGACAGCCTGGGCGCGCAGGGCACGATCTGCGCGGGCGGCCGCTACGACTACCTGATCGAGCAGATCGGCGGCAAGCCGGCCCCGGCCGTGGGCTGGGCGCTGGGCGTGGAGCGTGTGCTGGAACTGGTGAAGGAGCGTGGTACGCCGGTGGCGACCCCGGCCCCCGACGCGTATGCGGTCGTGCCGGACGCCGCGGCGATGCCGCTGGTGCTGCGCAACCTGCAGGCGCTGCGCGCGTCGGGCGTTTGCGTGCAGATGCATGCGGGCACCGGGGAAGGCATGGGCAGCATGAAGTCGCAGTTCAAGAAGGCTGACGCCAGTGGCGCCCGCTACGCGCTGATCTTCGGCCAGGATGAACTGGCCCAGGGGATGGTCACCGTCAAGTCACTGCGCGATGGGTTGGGCGCGCAGGTGCGGCAGCCCCTGGCCGATCCGGCGGCCTGGGCGGACTCGCTCAAGGCCTGATCGCTCCTCACTACAATCGCAGGCTCCCGGCAGGAACAACAGCACAATGGCAAAACATCTCGATCTCGAAGAACAGGAGCAGCTTGACGAGCTCAAGCACTTCTGGAAGGAGTACGGCAACCTCATCACCTGGGTGCTGATCGCCGTCTTCGGCGCGATCGCCGCCTGGAATGGCTGGCAGTACTGGCAGCGTACGCAGGGCGCGCAGGCCGCCGGCATGTACGACGAGGTCGAGCGCGCGGCGCAGGCTGGCGACATGGCCCGGGTCGAGCGCGCGTTCTCCGACATGAAAGACAAGTACGGGGGCACCACTTATGCGCAGCAGGCGGGCCTGCTGGCGGCCAAGACCTTCGCCGACAAGGGCAACGTGGAGGGCGCCAAGGCCGCGCTCGGGTGGGTCGCGGACAAGGCATCCGACGAGGGTTATCAGGCGCTTGCGCGCCTGCGCCTGGCCGCCGTGCTGGTGGATGCCAAGGCCTACGACGACGCGCTCAAGCAGCTTTCGGGTGAGTTTCCCAAGGAGTTCGAGGCCCTCGTGTCCGATCGCCGCGGCGACATCTACAACCTGCAGGGCAAGAAGGCCGAAGCGAAAGCCGAATACGTGCTGGCCTACAAGGGTTTCGACGAACGTTCGGAGTATCGCCGCCTGCTGGAGGTGAAGCTCACCGCCCTGGGCATCGATCCGCAACAGCTGGCGGTCCCCGCCGCCCCCGCCTCCGGAGCCGCCAAACCATGATGTATCCCGCCCCCCGACTTTTCGCGCGCGGTGCCGCCGTGCTCTGCGTGCTCGCGCTGTCCGGCTGCTCGATGCTGCCGTCGCTGCCGTTCTTCGGTGGCGAGAAGCTCAAGCCGGCCGAACTTGCGCCCAACCCGTCGCTGATCGCCGTGCGGCCGGCATGGACGGCCCGCGTGGGCGAAGTGAACATGCCGCTGGCCGTCAGTGTCAATGGCACCACCGTCACGCTGGCCAGCGGGGACGGCACCGTCGCGGCCATTGACGCGGCGACCGGCCGGGACCTGTGGCGCACCAGCGTGAAAGCGCCGCTGGCGTCGGGGGTGGGCAGCGATGGCAAGCTCGCCGCCGTGGTCACTCGTGACAATGAACTGGTCGCGTTGTCCGGTGGCAATGAACTCTGGCGCCAGAAGCTGGGCGCAATCGCCTATACCGCGCCTTTCGTGGCAGGCGGGCGCGTGTTCCTGCTCACGGGTGATCGTTCCGTCAGTGCCTTCGACGGCCAGAAGGGGCGCCGCTTGTGGACGCAAACGCGCACCGGCGACGCCCTGGTGCTGCGCCAGTCGGGCGTGATGCTGGCGGTGGGCGACACGCTCGTCGTCGGCCTGGGCGGGCGCATGGTCGGCATGAATCCGCAGACCGGCAGCTCGCGCTGGGAAGTGCCCCTGGCGACGCCGCGCGGCATCAACGACGTGGAGCGCCTGGTGGACCTGGTCGGCAGCGTGAGCCGTGTGGGCGACGCCGTGTGCGCCCGGGCCTTCCAGGCCAGCGTCGGCTGCGTGGACGCCACGCGCGGCGGGTTGCTGTGGGCCAAGCCCGCCAATGGCGCACAAGGCATCCACGGTGATGCGACGCTCGTGTTCGGCACCGAGTCCGACGGCAAAGTGGTCGCCTGGCGCCGCGAAAACGGCGAGCGTGCGTGGGTCAGCGACCGCCTCCTGCACCGCGGCCTCACCGCGCCGCTGGCGCTCGGGCGCTCCGTCGTGATTGGCGACAGCACCGGCTTCGTGCATATGCTGTCGCGCGACGATGGTTCGCTGCTGAACCGGCTCGCCACCGATGGCTCGGCTGTCGTGGCGGCGCCCGTCGCGGCGGGCAATACCCTGGTCGTGGTCACTCGCAGCGGCGGAGTTCACGGCTTCGTCCCCCAATAATGAAACCGGTGATGGCCCTGGTGGGCCGCCCCAACGTCGGCAAGTCGACGCTTTTCAACCGCATGACCAAGTCGCGCGACGCCATCGTCGCCGACTTCGCGGGCCTCACCCGCGACCGCCACTACGGCAACGCGAAACACGGCAAGCTCGAGTTCATCGTCATCGACACCGGCGGCTTCGAACCCACGGCCGAGAGCGGCATCTACATGGAGATGGCCAAGCAGACTCGGCAGGCCGTCGCCGAAGCCGACGTGGTCGTGTTCGTCGTCGATGCCCGGGGCGGCCTGTCCGCCCAGGACCACGACATCGCCCGTTACCTGCGCAAGCTGGGCAAGCCCACCGTACTGGCCGCCAACAAGGCGGAGGGCATGACCGAGGGCGTGCAGCTGACCGAGTTCTATGAACTGGGGCTGGGTGAGGTGCATCCGGTTTCGGCCGCGCACGGCCAGGGCATCCGCAGCCTGATGGAACTGGCCTTCGAGCCGCTGAACCTGGCCGATGAGGACGAGGAGGGCGAGGCAGAGAGCCTGGGCGTCATCAAGCTCGCGGTCGCAGGCCGGCCCAACGTCGGCAAGTCCACGCTGATCAACACCTGGCTGGGCGAGGAGCGCCTGGTGGCGTTCGACATGCCGGGCACCACGCGCGACGCCATCTCGGTGCCGTTCGAGCGCGGCGGACAAAAATTCGAGCTGATCGATACGGCCGGGCTGCGCCGCAAGGGCCGCGTGTTCGAGGCCATCGAGAAGTTCTCGGTGGTCAAGACCCTGCAGGCGATCGAGTCGGCCAATGTCGTGCTGCTGCTGCTGGACGCCACCCAGGGCGTGACCGACCAGGACGCGCACATCGCAGGCTACATCCTGGAAAGCGGCCGCGCGGTGGTGCTGGCCATCAACAAGTGGGACGCCGTGGACGAGTATCAGCGGCAGCAACTTCACCGCCAGATCGAGACCCGGCTGGCCTTCCTGAAATTCGCGCCGCTGCATTTCGTCTCGGCCATCAAACGCCAGGGCCTGGGCCCGGTCTGGACGGCCATTGCCCACGCGCACCGCTCGGCCATGATCAAGATGCCCACGCCGGTGCTGACGCGACTGCTGCTGGAGGCGGTGCAGTTCCAGTCGCCCCAGCGCGCCGGCATGTTCCGCCCCAAGCTGCGCTATGCGCATCAGGGCGGGATGAACCCGCCCGTCATCGTGGTGCATGGCAATTCGCTGGAGCATGTCACCGAGTCGTACAAGCGCTTCCTCGAGGCACGCTTTCGCAAGGAGTTCAACCTGGCCGGAACGCCGCTGCGCATCGAGATGAAAACATCGAAGAATCCTTATTCGGGCAAGGAAAACGGTTGAGCGCCTGAGAGGCACTTGAAGTGCGTACTATCGTCACCAGATAGTTTTGGGCCGAATCGGCTTCGACCTACTTGCATGGCTCTGTTGCTGTGGTAAGGTGCAGTTTCCAACAACATTTCCGAACGCGGAACACGGAGAATATCGTGAGCAACAAAGGGCAACTTCTACAAGACCCATTCCTCAACACCTTGCGTCGCGAGCATGTGCCAGTGTCGATTTACCTCGTCAATGGCATCAAGCTGCAAGGCCAGATTGAGTCTTTCGACCAGTACGTCGTGTTGCTGCGCAACACAGTGACCCAGATGGTCTACAAGCACGCCATCTCGACCATCGTGCCCGGCCGCGCCGTGAACTTCCAGGCTGCCGAGACCAGCGAGCCCGGCGCCGCCTGAGGACGGGGCGCCTCGGGGCTCGCGCATCCGCACGGGCCTTTCGGCGCCGGTGTCCGCCACCCAGCCACCGCTCCACCGACACCCGTTCCTCTGGTCCAGAGTTTGTCCGAGTCACCCGCCCGCCCAGCTGCTCCCACCATCCTTGTGGGCGTGGATCTGGGCCTGCCGCATTTCGATGGCGCCCTGGAAGAGCTGGGTCTGCTCGCGCAGACCGCCGGCCTCGACCCGGTTGCCCGAATCACATGCAAACGCAAGGCGCCGGACGCCGCCCTGTTCATTGGCAAGGGCAAGGCCGACGAGATCAAGGCCCTGGCCGAAGAGCTGGGGGCCACCGAGGTCCTGTTCGACCAGGCCTTGAGCCCGGCGCAGCAGCGCAACCTGGAACGCCACCTGGACCGGCCCGTCAACGACCGCACCCTGCTCATCCTGGAGATCTTCGGGCAGCGCGCCCGCAGCCATGAGGGCAAGCTGCAGGTCGAGCTGGCGCGTCTGCAGTACGTCAGTACCCGGCTGGTTCGCCGCTGGTCGCACCTGGAGCGCCAGACCGGGGGGGCGGGCGTGCGTGGCGGCCCGGGCGAAAAGCAGATCGAACTGGACCGCCGGATGATCGGGGACGCCATCAAGCGCACCCGCGAGCGGCTGGAAAAGGTCAAGAAGCAGCGCAACACGCAGCGCCGCCAGCGCGAGCGCCGCGACACCTTCAACATCTCGCTGGTCGGCTATACCAATGCCGGCAAATCCACGCTGTTCAACGCCCTGGTGAAGGCCCGGGCGTACGCGGCCGACCAGCTGTTCGCCACGCTGGACACCACCACCCGCCAGCTCTACCTGGCCGAAGCCGAGGGCGGCCCGGGCGGCGCAGGGCGCTCGGTTTCCCTGTCGGACACGGTCGGCTTCATCCGCGACTTGCCGCACGGCCTGATCGATGCCTTCCAGGCCACCTTGCAGGAGGCGGCCGATGCCGACTTGCTGCTGCACGTGGTCGATGCCGCCAACCCCAGCCATCCCGAACAGATCAGCGAAGTGCAGCGCGTGCTGCACGAGATTGGCGCGGCGGACGTGCCCCAGGTGCTGGTGTTCAACAAGGTGGACGCGCTGGAGGCAGCCCAGCAACCCCGCCAGGAAAGCGACCTGTTCGAACTGGAAGGCATCGCGGTGCCACGCCTTTTCGTCAGCGGCCGCACCTCGGTCGGCGTGCCCGCCCTGCGGCGCCAGTTGGCGCAACAGGTGAGCCAGCGCCAGCCGGCCGGAGCGGCGGTGCGAGATAACCCTGATTTTCACGAGACGCCCGCCTGATTGGGCACAATGCGGCTGCAAGAAGAAAGACCCAAGCGAATGAACCTCCATTTACGCAGCCTGCCGTTGGCAGGGCTGAAAGGCCGGATCAGGGGAATGTTCAACCTCAATGATCCGCGCTGGGGGCGTGGCGGCGA
>DATILF010000253.1:0-1849 GCA_035476755.1 Ramlibacter sp. | reverse complement strand
TACACCAGCGGCACGACCGGGTTGCCCAAGGGCTGCATGCACCCGCACAGCAGCCTGATGCACAACTGCGTGGCCAGCTGCATCTGGACCAACGGCACCTCGGAGAACGTGGCGCTGCTGGTCGTGCCCATGTTCCACATCACCGGCATGGTGAGCGTGCTGCACGCCAATATCTACGCCGGCTCGACGCTCGTGGTCATGCCGCGCTGGGACCGCGACCTGGCCGGCCGCCTGATCTCCCGCTGGCGGGTGACCACCTGGACCAACATTCCCACGATGGTGATCGACCTGCTCGGAAGCCCGAACTTCGACCAGTTCGACCTGTCCAGCCTGGTTCACATCGGCGGCGGGGGCGCGGCCATGCCGCAGGCGGTGGCGCAGCGGCTGTGGGAGCAGTTCGGCCTGCGCTATGTGGAAGGCTACGGGCTCACGGAGACTGCGGCGCCCTCGCACACCAACCCGCCGGACGATCCCAAGCAGCAGTGTCTGGGCATTCCCTTCATGAGCTGCGATTCCCGCGTGGTGGACCCGGTCACCCTGCAGGAGATGCCGGTGGGCGAGCAGGGCGAGATCATCACCTGCGGCCCCATGGTGTTCGCCGGCTACTGGAAGCGCCCGGATGCGACGGCCGCGGCCTTCATCGAACTCGACGGCAAGCGCTTCTTCCGTTCCGGCGACCTGGGTCGCGTGGATGAGGACGGCTACTTCTTCATCACCGACCGCCTCAAGCGCATGATCAACGCCTCCGGCTTCAAGGTGTGGCCGGCGGAAGTGGAGGCGCTGATGTTTCGCCACCCGGCGATCCTGGAGGCCTGCGTGATCTCCACGAAGGACGCCTACCGCGGCGAGACGGTGAAGGCCGTGGTCGTGCTGCGCGCCAGCCACCGGGGCCAGGTCAGCGAGCAGGACATCGTGGACTGGTGCCGCGAGAACATGGCCGTCTACAAGGTGCCTCGCATCGTGCAGTTCGTGGACGCACTGCCCAAGAGCGGCAGCGGCAAGGTGATGTGGCGCACGCTGCAGGAGAGCGAACCGCGCTGATTGCGGGGGTGGTGGCCGGCGCGTAAACTTTGGCTCGACAAGAACGCCGCTTGAGGAGTCCCATGAGCCACGCCCCCGCGCCCAGCACCGGCTGGAAGGAACAGATCGCCCCCGACGAGGCGCAGCGCTATGCGGGCTATGCCCGCCAGTTTGCCGAGATCCAGGCGCGCAAGTCGGCGCGCTGGGGCCCCGGGCGCACCCTGCATCGCAAGCAGCTGTGCGCCGCGCAGGGCACGCTCGAGGTGCTGGACGGTCTGCCCGAGTTCGCGCGGCACGGCCTTTTTG
This sequence comes from Ramlibacter sp., assembly GCA_035476755.1. Taxonomy (GTDB): domain Bacteria; phylum Pseudomonadota; class Gammaproteobacteria; order Burkholderiales; family Burkholderiaceae_C; genus Ramlibacter. The sequence goes on along the minus strand of DATILF010000253.1, from coordinate 523 downwards.
CCCGGCCGCACGACTATGACGTGTGGGTGCGCCTGTCCAACGGGGGCCTCGACCGCGCACCGGACAAGGTGCCCGACATCCGCGGCTTCGCGTTGCGGGTGTTCGGCGTGGAAGGCGAATCCGCGCTGGGCAACGGCCCGGCAAAAAGCCAGGACTTCACGCTGATCAACCAGGAAGTGTTTGCCTTCTCGGGCAGCGCCGAGTTCGTCGATTTCGTCGTGGCCGCATCGCGCGGCAATGTGAACCTCATCAAGTACCTGTTCAAGCGCTACGGCTTGCTGGGCGGCCCGCGCCAGCTCGGCAAGATGATCAAGGCGGCCAGCAAGGCATTCAGCGGCTTCGCGACCGAGCCGCTCTTCAGCACGCTGCCCATGGCCAATGGTCCCTATGCCGCGCGCGTTCGCCTGGTGCCGGCCGCCTCCAATGGCTCGGCCACGCCGGGTGCCAGCGCCGACTGGTCGGCCGATTTCGCGGCCCGGCTCGCGAAGCAGCCCTTGCACTGGGACATGCAGCTGCAGTTCTT
>DATILF010000252.1:0-11158 GCA_035476755.1 Ramlibacter sp. | reverse complement strand
CGGCATGAACGAGATCACCCGGCTGGAGTACGTGAAGGACTGCAACGTGGGCGTGGCCCGCTGGAACATGGGCATCAAGCGGGCGGGCATCGACTTCGAATTGAAGCTGCCTTCGACGCGCTTTCGCCGCCAGGTCGGCGTCTGGGCCGGCGTGCCTGCCACGCCCGAAGGGCAGCCCATCGCCCAGCAGGCGTTCGATGCGCAGAAGGACCAGTGGCTGCCCACCGATGCGGACATCGCCTTCGTCAAGAGCCTGATGCAGCGCGTGACCGAACCCGGGAAGATGGCGGCCTGGATCGCCCCGCCGGACCGCGGCATCCATGCCCATCCGGTGGCCTACGAATACGTGAAGCTTTGAGCCGAACGCGCGCGAAGGGCGGGGGCGGCTAGAATGGCGGCTTCGGAGCGTAGCGCAGTCTGGTAGCGCATCTGGTTTGGGACCAGAGGGTCGTAGGTTCGAATCCTATCGCTCCGACCACACAACATCAGATTCGAGCGGCGACGGGCCGCCCCTAGCCGCGAGGGCCCCCTCGGGGGGCAGCGAAGCGTGGGGGCCACATATACCTGCCCGTAGCTCAGTTGGATAGAGCAACAGCCTTCTAAGCTGTGGGTCGGGGGTTCGATTCCCTCCGGGCAGGCCAAGCGCCACGGCCATCCGATGCCCCGCGCGTCAGCGCTTCGCGTACTGCGTCTTGCCGAACAGGACGTCGCGCTCCTTGTCGCCAGTGATCGGCCTGCGCAACTCCGCCATCACCTTCACGCCGCGCTGCACGGCGGGGCGATCGGCGATCTTGTCGAACCAGTTCTTCAGGTTCGGGAAATCGGTGAGTGTGATGCCCTGGTTTTCCCAGCTGCGCAGCCAGGGGAAGGTGGCGATGTCGGCGATGGAATAGTCCTTGCCGCCCAGATAGCTGCTTTGCGCCAGGCGCCGGTCGATCACGCCATAGATGCGCCTGGCCTCGTTGCTGTAGCGGTTGATGGCGTATTCGAGTTTCTCGGGGGCGTACAGGCGGAAGTGGTGGGTCTGGCCCAGCATGGGGCCGACGCTGCCCATCTGGAACATGAGCCACTGCAGCACGTCGTACTTTTCGCGGTCGCTCCCGGGCATCAGTTTGCCGGTCTTGGCCGCCAGGTACACCAGGATCGCGCCCGATTCGAACAGCGAGATCGGCTTGCCATCGGGTCCGTTCGGGTCGGTGATGGCGGGGATCTTGTTGTTGGGGCTGATCTTCAGGAATTCGGGCTTGAACTGGTCACCGGTGCCGATGTTCACCGGAATCGCGCGGTAGGGCAGCCCGCACTCTTCCAGCATGATGTGGACCTTGTGGCCGTTAGGCGTCGGCCAGGAGAAAACGTCGATCATGGGGAGATGCTTTCGGATGAGTTTCAACTAATATGCGACTTTAGGTCAATCGCCCTTCCCATGTTCGATCGCATCAAAAAGGCCTTTTCGCGCGACGCCAGGCAAGCCTCGGCGCGCGAAGGCCCGGCCTCCCAGGTCGCGCACGGGCCGGTGTCCGAATGGGCGGCCACCCAGGGTTTTGCTTTCTCGGCCGATGGGTCGGGCCACGGCATCGCGCTGGAAGGCAGCGTGAGCGGCAAGCCGTGGCGGCTGCAGCTGGGGCGGCCCACCCGCAACTACATCCTGGGTGAAGAAGTGCGGGCCCGGGCGGAGCTCGGCATCCGTGATGACGTGGCGGTGCTGGTCATGAGCCGTCCGCTCAAGGAAGCGCTGGAAAAGAAGGCCTACCAGATCTTCACCGACCAGCTGCAGACATCCGCGGACGCCAACCTGCCCGAGGAGATGCGGTGGCTGGCCATGTTCGACGAGGTGGGCTGGGACAGCCTGCCACCCGCGTTCTGGGGCCGCTATTGCGTGCTCACTGACCGGCGCGAAAACGCCCTGGCCTGGGTCGATCCGGTGCTGGCGCAGAGGATGCTGGATTGGCCCATGCCCGCGCCTTCGCCGGAAGTGCCCTTCATGATCCTGCTGCTGCGCGGCAAGGCCTATCTGCGCATGGAATACAGTCCCGCCGACCTGGGCACGCTTCAGCACGCGGCGCTGATCTTCACCACTTGCTGCGAGTCCGCCCTCGGCAGCCTGGCTGCCGATCGTTGAAGCGGGCCTTCAGGCGCCGCGGGTGATTGCCGGCTCGGCGTCGCGGCCGTAAGCGCCGTACTTGCCCAGTTCCCACTTGGCAATGGCGTTGCGATGCACCTCGTCCGGGCCGTCCGCGAAACGCAGGGTGCGCGCACCGGCCCAGGCCGATGCCAGCGGGAAATCGCCACTGACGCCGCCGCCGCCGTGGACCTGCATCGCCCAGTCGATCACCTGCAGCGCCATGTTGGGGGCCACCACCTTGATCATCGCGATCTCGTTCTTGGCCACCTTGTTGCCGGCGATGTCCATCAGCCAGGCTGCCTTGAGCGTGAGCAGGCGCGCCATGTCGATCTTGCAGCGGGCCTCGGCAATGCGTTCGTGGGTCACACCCTGCTGCGCCACGGTCTTGCCGAAGGCCACCCGCGACAAGGCACGCCTGCACATCAGCTCGAGCGAGCGCTCGGCCAGGCCGATCAGGCGCATGCAGTGGTGGATGCGTCCCGGGCCGAGGCGGCCTTGGGCGATCTCGAAGCCGCGGCCTTCGCCCAGCAGGATGTTGTCCACCGGCACACGCACGTTCTCGAAGTACATCTCCACGTGGCCGTGCGGTGCGTCGTCGTAGCCGAACACGGTGAGCGGCCGAACGATGCGGATGCCCTTGGCGTCAGCGGGCACGATCACCATGCTTTGCTGCGAATGGCGGGGCGCATCGGGGTCGGTCTTGCCCATGGTGATGTACACGGCGCAGCGCGGATCGGCCGCGCCGGAGATCCACCACTTGTGGCCGTTGATCACGTAGTCATTGCCCTGGCGCTCGATGCGCGTGCAGATGTTGGTCGCGTCGGAAGACGCAACCTCCGGCTCGGTCATGGCAAAGGCCGAACGGATCTGGCCTTCCAGCAGCGGCTTGAGCCAGCGGGCCTTGATGTCTTCGGAGCCGTAGCGGGCGATGGTTTCCATGTTGCCCGTGTCGGGCGCCGAGCAATTGAAGACCTCGCTGGACCACTGCACCCGGCCCATGATCTCGGCGAGCGGTGCGTATTCCTGGTTGGTCAGGCCCGCGCCCTCGTAGCCCGAGGCCGATGCGCTGTCCACCGGCAGAAACAGGTTCCACAGGCCCGCGGCGCGCGCCTTCGGCTTGAGCTTCTCGATGGTCTGCAGGGCGCTCCATCGCTTGCCCGCTTGCGTGTTCGCGGCCAGTTCCTCTTCGTACTCCTTTTCGGCCGGGTAGATGTGGTCGTCCATGAACCTCAGCAACCTGGCCTGCAGTTCCTGGGTCTTGGCGGAGTATTCGAAGTCCATGGGGTGTCCTTGGGGTAATGCGTCGGGAAAAGTGGAGGGCCTCAGGCTTTTTGGGCAAACGACCAGGCGAGCTGCGCCAGGGGCCGCGCCGTGGCGCCCGAGCTGGCGGCTTGCGCGCTGGATGCAGTGCCGGCCTCCACGCGCTTGGCGATGCCCTGCAGGATGGCCGCGATGCGGAACATGTTGTAGGCCATGTAGAAATTCCAGTCGGCCTTCAGCGCGTCCACCGTCGCGAGGCCGGTTCGCTCGCAATAGCGGCGGATGTAGTCGTCTTCGCTGGGGATGCCCAGCGCGGCGAGATCCAGCCCGCCGATGCCGCGGAAGGAGCCGTGCGGGATGTGCCAGGACATGCAGTGGTAGCTGAAATCGGCCAGCGGGTGGCCCAGGGTGGACAGTTCCCAGTCGAGCACGGCGATGACGCGCGGCTCGGTCGGGTGGAACATGAGGTTGTCCAGGCGGTAGTCGCCGTGCACGATGGAGACTTGGCTCTCATCGCGCGCGCCGGCCGGGATGTGGGTGGGCAGCCACTCGATCAGCTGGTCCATCTCCGGGATGGGCTGGGTGACGGAGGCGATGTATTGCTTGCTCCAGCGGCCGATCTGGCGGTCGAAATAGTTGCCGGGCTTGCCGTAGCCGGCCAGGCCGCGTTCGGCGAATTTCACCGTGTGCAGCGCCGCGATCACGCGGTTCATTTCATCGTAGATCTCGCCGCGCTGCTCAGGCGTCATTTCGGGTAAAGCCTGGTCCCACAGAACGCGGCCCTGCATGAATTCCATGACGTAGAAGGCGCGGCCTATCACCGACTCGTCCTCGCACAGGCAGTACATGCGCGGCACCGGCACGTCGGTGCCGCCCAGGCCGCGCATCACCGCGAATTCCCGCTCGACCGCATGCGCCGAAGGCAGCAATCTGGCCACCGGGCCGGGCTTGGCGCGCATCACGTAGCTTTGCGCCGGCGTGACGAGCTTGTAGGTGGGATTGGACTGGCCGCCCTTGAACATCTCCACCGTGAGCGGGCCGGCAAAGCCTTCCAGGTTCGTCTCGAGCCAGGCCGTCAGCGCGCCAACGTCAAAGGCGTGCTTGTCCGAGACGGCGCCCGTGCCGATGAAGTGGTCAAAGTCTGCCATGCGTCTAGTTATCCGTTTCGATGATGCGCATCAGCGCCTCGCGATTGCGCACCACCAGGCCGCCCGGCTCGATGCGAATGACGTCCTCGCGTTCCATGGTCTTGAGTTCCTGGTTCACGCGCTGGCGCGAGGCGCCCAGCAGCTGCGCCAATTCTTCCTGTGCCAGTTGCAGGCCGATGCGCACTTCGCGCCCATCCGACAGGGACGGCACGCCATAACTGCGCACCAGGTGCGTCAGCTGCTTGGCCAGGCGTGCGCGCAACGGCAGGGTGTTCAGGTCTTCCACCAGGCCGAAGAGCTGCCGGATGCGCCGGGCGTGCAGCCGCAGCAGCGCTTCGTACAGCTCCACATGCTGCGTCAGGATCTTGCGCAGGTCGCCGCGCGACACCGACAAGAGCGTCGATTCGCCATGCGCATAGGCATCGTGCGTGCGCCGGTCGCCGTCGAAGAGCGACACGTCGCCGAACCAGATGCCCGGCTCCACGTAGGTGAGCGTCACCTGCTTGCCGGTGATCGACGTGGAACTCACGCGGACCGCACCGCGGGCGACCGCGCTCCACTCGTCCGCCGCGTCGCCGCGCGCGCAGATGAGTTCGCCGTCCTTGTATCGTTTGACGTAAGCGCATCGGAGGATGTCGTGCCGCAGGGAGGGTGATAGGGCTGAAAACCAGCGACCGGAATTGATCGCCTCTCGTTCTTCGATGGTAAGAATAGGGTCGTCCATGGTCTGTCTTTTGAGTGACTGGGGGGCGCCCGCATTGTCGCGTGCGGGACCGGGACGAACAACGGGGTTTGTCCGCTCGGGGACCCACCCGGGGGTTGCTATTCGTAGGTGGGCTCGTGCTTGCCCAGGAACGCCGCGATGCCGATGCCGGCGTTGGCATGGTGCAGGTTCTTGACGAAATGGTCCCGCTCATCCGCGAGGTGGCGGCTGAGTGTGGCTTCGCCCGCGTCGCTCATCAGTTCCTTGATGCTGGCCAGCACATTGGGCGCGCGGGCGTTGAGCAACTCGGCGAGCGCCAGCGCCTGCGCCACGGCGCCGCCCCGGGGCGTGATGCGGTTGACCAGCCCCAGCTGGTGCAGGCGTGTGGCGGAAATGCGCTCGCCCGCCATCAGCAGCTCACTGACCAGCTGCCGCGGCAGGGCCCGCGACAGGCTCCAGCTGCCGCCGCCATCCGGGGAGAGCGCCACGTTGCTGTACGCCATGACGAAGACCGCGTCTTCGGCGGCCACGATGAAGTCACAGGCCAGCGCCAGCGAAAACCCCGCGCCCGCCGCCGCGCCTTCGACCGCGGCGATGACCGGCTTCGGGAAAGTGCGCACGGCCTCGATCCAGCTGTGCAGCCCTTCGATGCTCTGCGCCTGCACGTCGGGCGGCTGCTGGCGGTTGGCCAGCAGCCGCTGCAGGTTGCCGCCCGCGGAGAAAACGGCGCCTTCGCCGGCAATGACGACGCTGCGCACGTCGGCGCTGCTTTCGGCAACGCTCAGGGCTTCGACGCCCGCGGCATACATCTCCGGCCCCAGCGCATTGCGGTGTTCGGGGTTGCTCAGGGTGAGGACCATGGTCCGGCCCTGGCTGGTGCTCTTGATTTCTGCGGGCATGGCGGTCTTCCTCAGGTTTCTTCGTGGAGCAGCGACAGCCCGATCGCGCCGCGGCGGCGCAGCCACGGGCTCGGGCGATAGCGGGGGTCGCCATACACCGTCTGCATGTTGAACAGGACCTCCAGCACGTTGGTCGGGCCCCAGCGGTCGCCCATGGCCAACGGCCCGAGGGGGTAGCCCAGCCCGAGGGTGACGGCGGTCTCAAGATCCTTGGGTGAGCAGATGCGCTGCTGGCAGATGTCGGCGGCGATGTTGACGATGGTGGCCACCACGCGCTGCGTGACGAAACCGCCCGAGTCGCGGATCACGCTCACGGCCTTGCCGTCACGCGCGAAGAGCGCGTGCGCCGCGTCGCGCATGTCCTCGCGGGTGGCCGGGTTGGTGGCGAGCACGCGGCGCTTGGTTGCGGCGTCATCGATCAGCATGTCGATGCCCACGGTGCGCGCCGGATCGAGCCGCTCGACCACCGACACGGTGGTGACGTCGAAGCCCAACGGCGCGACGATGGTGAGCGCCTGGGGCGAGGGCGACTGGCCGGTTTCGATCTTGGCGCCCAGGTCCTTGAGCAGCTGGTACAGCTCGGCGCGCCGCGCGGCACGGGTGGAGACCCACACGGGTGGGATCTCATCGCCCTGCGGCGTGGCGGGCTCCGCGGGAAGCTGCGCCTTGCCGTCGGCGTACTTGTAGAAGCCCTCGCCCACCTTCTTGCCCACCATGCCGCCAGCCAGGCGCTGCGCCGTGATGACGCTGGGCCGGTAGCGGGGCTCGTCGTAGTACTGGCGATAGATCGACTCCATCACCGGGTGCGAGACATCCAGCGCCGTGAGGTCCATCAGCTCGAACGGGCCCAGCTTGAAGCCCGCCTGATCCTTCAGGATGCGGTCGATGGTGGCGAAATCGGCCACGCCTTCGCTCACGATGCGCAGGGCTTCGGTGCCATAGGCGCGGCCCGCGTGGTTGACGATGAAGCCGGGCGTGTCTTGCGCCTGAACCGGCGTGTGGCCCATCTGGCGGGCGTAGTCGGCCAGGCTCGCGCACACCGCGCTGTCGGTCTTCAGGCCGGCGATCACCTCGACCACCTTCATCAGCGGCACGGGGTTGAAGAAGTGGTAACCGGCGAACTGCTGGGGACGCTTCAGGCCGGCGGCAATCGCCGTCACCGAGAGTGAAGAGGTGTTGGTGCACAGCACGGCGTCCGCGGCCACAATGCCTTCCAGTTCGCCAAAGAGCGATTTCTTCACGTCGAGCCGCTCGACCACGGCCTCCACCACCAGCTTGCAATCCGCCAACGCCTGCAGGCTGTCGGCGAGCTGCAGCCGCTCCTTGCAGGCCTGGACGGCGGCAGCGTCCATGCGGCCTTTTTCGGCCAGCCGGTCCCACTGGTTGAAGAGGTCGTCGCGCGCCTTGGCGACGGCTTGCGCTTGGGTGTCGTAGAGCCTGACGGTGCTGCCGGCCTGGGCCGCGATCTGGGCAATGCCGCGCCCCATGGCACCGGCGCCGATCACGCCCACGATGTTGTAGGTAGGGTTCATTCGGCGATTATCGGGGAGCCGAAGGCACGGTCCCGGGTCAGGCCCTGCGCCGGGCGAGCGAATGTGTCGCCCAGGCGCTGGTGCCCATGGCCAGCAGCAGCCCTGCGAAACCGGCCCAGTGGAGCGTGTCCATGCCACCTCTGGCGATCAGCCAGCCGCCGCCGGCCGCGCCGATGGCCTGCCCCGCATACATGGCCGAACTGTTCAGGGCGATCGAAGCGCCAGCGAGCGCGGGCGCGATGGTCACCAGCCTCGCCTGCTGCGCGGAATTGGCGGAGAAACAACCCAGCGCCCAGGGGATGGAAATGAGCGCCGCCAGAACAAGACTCGTGCCCAGAGGCCACGCCAGCAGGCTGAGGGCCATGCAGGCGGTGCCGATCATGACCGCACGCGAAGCGCCGATGCGATCGATGCTGCGCGACATTAGCATGTTGCCGAGAAAGCCGAAAGCGCCGAACCACATGAACAGCAGGCCCAGCTGGCCGGGTGTGATGCCGATCTTGTGCTTGTAGTAGGGAGCGAAATAGGCGAACAGCACGAACTGGCCGGCGGCGGACAGCACGGTCACCAGCACGCACAGCATCAAGGGGCCGGACTGAATTGTCTCGCGCCAGGCGGCGGCGGACAGTGCGGGCGGCTTCACGCCATCGGGCATCGACCGCCACACCCACCAGGCGCTGGCCAGGCTGAGCAGGCCCACCAGGGCGAAGGCGCTGCGCCAGCCGAGCGTGCCGCCCACGAAGGCGCCGATCGGCATGCCAAGGACCGAGGCGACGGACCAGCCGAGGAAGACGAAGGTGATCGCGCGCCCGCGCTGCTCGGGCGGCACCAGCAGCGCCACGCAGGCCGCGGCCTGTGGCGTGAAGATCGCCGGCGAAATCATGGTGAGCACCCGCAGGGGCAGAAGCGAAGCAAAGCCCGGGGCGAGTGTGCTGGCCAGGTGCAGGGCGCCATACCAAAGCATCGACAGCGCGAGCAGCCGGCGGCGGTCCCAACCGGCCACCACAGCCGCGAAGAGCGGCGCGCCCAGGCACATCAACAGGGCCGACGTGGAGATCAGCTGCCCGGCCGTCGCCACGGAAATGTCCAGCGACGCGCTGATGTCGTTCAGCGTGCCGGGCACCACCATCACGCCCGTGCCGATGACGAAATTGCCGAACAACAAGGGCCAGAGCACCGCGGGGTAAGCGGCGCTGCTGGTGGCGGGGGTGGCGGTGCTGTTGGACGGCAAGAGCGATCAGCGCCGCACTTGCAGCGCGCCGGGGTTCACAATGTTGGTGGGGGTGCCCCGGATGAAATTGACCACATTGTCGAAAGCGGCGCCGAAGTACATCTCGTAGCTGTCCAGCTCCACGTAGCCGATGTGCGGCGTGCAGATGCAGTTCTCCAGCCGCAGCAGCGCGTGCCCTTGCAGGATGGGTTCGCTCTCGAAGACGTCGATCGCCGCGAGGCCCGGCCGGCCCCGGTTCAAAGCGGCGATGAGGGCGTCGGGTTCGATCAGCTCGGCGCGGGACGTGTTCACCAGCAGGGCCGTGGGCTTCATGCGGCCGAGATCTTCCAGCGTCACGATGCCGGTGGTCTCGTCGGCCAGCCGCAGATGCAGGCTGAGCACATCGCTCTGGGTGAAAAGCTGCTCGCGGGTGGTGGCGGCCTGCAGGCCGTCGCTCACGGCACGCTCGCGCGCCGCCTGGCTGCCCCAGACCAGCACCTGCATGCCGAACGCCTTGGCGTAGCCCGCCACCAGCTGGCCGATCTTGCCGTAGCCCCAGACGCCGAGCGTGCGCCCACGCAGAACCACACCCAGCCCGAAGTTGGGCGGCATCGAGGCGGACTTCATGCCCGATTGCTGCCAGCCGCCGTGCTTCAGGGTGGCGATGTACTGCGGCAGGCGCCGCATGGCCGCCATGACCAGGGCCCAGGTGAGCTCGGCCGGCGCGACAGGGGAGCCCACGCCTTCGGCCACGGCGATCCCGCGCTCGGTACAGGCCTGCACGTCGATGTGCGCGCCGACGCGTCCCGTCTGGGCAATCATGCGCAGGCGCGGCAGCTTCTCGATCAGCTGGCGGGTCATGTGGGTGCGCTCCCGGATGAGGACGATGACGTCAGCGTCGCGCAGCCGCACGGAAAGTTGGCCAATGCCCTTGACGGTGTTGGTGTAAACCTTGGCGGGGTACGCTTCCAGCTTCGAGGCGCAGCGCAGCTTGCGCACCGCGTCCTGGTAGTCGTCGAGGATGACAATATTCATCCCCGAATTGTGCCTTGGCCCCGCGCCGCCACCGCCAGCAAAGGCTTTGCAGCGCCGTTAGCATCGGGGCTTTCGTTCTGTTACCGCTTTTCCCGCCGATACCTCGTCATCAAAGGAGTTTCCATGACTATTTCCATGTCTTCCGCCAGCCTGCCCGTCTTCAAGTCCATGTTGGGCAACCTGGCCCATATCCTCGACAAGGCACAGGCGCATGCGGAGGCCCGGAAATTCGACCCGGTGGTGCTGCTGCAGTACCGCTTGGCGCCCGATATGCTGCCTTTCACCCGCCAGGTGCTGATTGCGTGCGACGCCGCCAAGAATGGCATCGCGCGTATTTCCGGGGTGGAAGCACCGAAGTTCGACGACACGGAAGCCACCTTCGGGGAGCTGAAGGCTCGAATCCAGAAGACACTGGACTACCTGGCCACGGTGCCGGCCGACCGCCTGGATGGCACCGAGGACAAGGACATCACCTTTCCCGTGGGCCGCGAATCCACCCGCACCATGAAGGCCGAGGCCTACCTGAAGCACTGGACCCTGGCGAACTTCTACTTCCACATCGTCACGGCCTACGCCATCTTGCGCCACAACGGCGTGGACCTGGGCAAGTCGGACTACCTGTTGGGCGGCAAGGCCTGAGACTGGTCCGAGGCGCCCGGCAAGTCGTCAGCCGGCGGTGGCCTCCTGCGCCGCAAGCCGATCGAGTTCGGCGCAGACATCCGCCATGCGCCCGGAGATGACCATGCGGCCGGCGCTTCGCGCTGCCTGGCTGGCTTCCACCACGCGAACCACCCGCAGCGGACGGTGAGCGCGCGGTGTAATGTGCGGAGTAATGCGCGGGCCCAGGGTGGCCCAGGATGAACACGCGCGGCCTGCCTTGGCGAGCTCCGGACGAGTCCGCATCGCACCGGGCGAGCGCGGTGCGGCGCCCGTCAGCCAGCCCACCAATCCATGTAGCGGGGCCAGCCATCCACCCAGGCCAGACAATGTGATTCCCATGCGACTCTCCTTGAACATCAGAGTTTGAACACAGGCAGGATTGCGAAAGGGAGCATGCCGCAGGGTGATGGCGCCCAGCGCCATACGCCCGCCACCTGAGGCGCACCCGATTCGGGTGCTACATGAGCATGGTGTTGCGGATCAGGCCGACAGCCAGGCCCTCGATCTCGAAGGGCTCTCCCGGCTCCACCACGATGGTGGGGTAGTCGGGGTTCTCCGCGTGCAGCTCGATCAGGTGCTTGTTGCGCCG
>DATILF010000251.1:0-6042 GCA_035476755.1 Ramlibacter sp. | reverse complement strand
GGCGGCGTGTTGCTGACCAACATCGGCACCCCTTGGCTGGCGCATGGCCTGCTGGCGCAGCAGCGGCCCGACCTCATCAGCTGCACCATCCAGGGCAATGGCGATGGCAGCACCGCGGTGGACTACACCGTGCATTGCGCCACCGGCTATCCGGCGGTGACCGGCGGTGCCACGCCGCAGACGCCGGTGAACCAGGTGATGCCCGCCTGGGACATCGCCTGCGCTTACCAGGCCGCCTTCGCCGTGGCCGCCGCGGTGGACCAGCGCCGCCGCACGGGCCAGGGCGCCGAGCTGAGCCTGGCGCTGTCCGACCTGGCGTTCACCATGCTCTCGCATCTGGGTGTGCTCACCGAAGCGCAGGTGCTGGGCCAGGAGCGGCCTTCGATCGGCAACCATATTTATGGCGCTTTTGGGCGCGACTTCGCGACGGCCGATGGCCAGCGTGTGATGATCGCGGCCATCTCGGCCGGCCAGTGGGCCGCGTTGATCAAGGCCAGCCGGATCGAGGATGCCGTCGCCCGGCTGCAGGCGCAGCTGGGCCTGGACTTCCGCGACGAGGCGCAGCGCTTCGAGGGGCGCGACGCCATCGCCGCGCTGCTGGAGCCGTGGTTCGCGGCGCACCCCCATGCCGAGCTGGCCCGCATCCTGGACGAGCACCGCGTGTGCTGGGGCACCTACCGCACGGCGGGCGAGGCCTTGGCGCACGACCCGCGTGTGAGCCTGGCCAACCCGGTGTTCGAGCCGGCGCACACGAGTGGCATCGGCCCCCACATGACGGCGGGGTCCGCGGTGCGGCTCGCCCAGGCCGAGCGGGCACCGACACGGCCCGCGCCCCTGCTCGGCGCTGACACCGATGCGGTGCTGCATGAAGTGCTGGGCCTGGACGGCGCGGCGATCGGGCGGCTGCACGATGCGGGCGTCGTGGGCGGCCCGGAGCGCGATCCGAGTCTCGCCGGCTGAGAGCCCCCGCGCTACTTCGTGTGCCCCCACGCTCCCCGGGGTCAGTCGCTCATCACCACCAGCATCTGCGCATCGGCCCGGCTGAGCGACAGGTAGATGTGGCCCACGCCGCTGTCGAAGTACGCCGACTCGTGGCGGGCGAGTTCGATGACTTCGCCGGTCTCGAACTCGATGCGCGCACGGCCCGACAGCAGCAGCACGAACTCCTGTCCCGGGTGACGGACGAAGTCGTCGAATTGCGAGCGCTCGCGCGCCACGATGCGCCCGTGCAGGGGCGTCATGCGCTTGTCCGGGAAGCCGGTGGCCAGCATCCGGTAGTCGTAGTGCTCGGAATGGTAGGTGGGTGCGTCTTCCGCGCGAGACCACACCACCGAGGGCCGCGCGGCCTGGGGCCTGGGCGCGGCCGAGGCGTCGAACAGCTGCCCGACGTGGAGTGACAGCGCCCGGGCGGTGGCAGCCACCTTCTCATAGCCGACCGACGTTTGCCCCAGCTCCATCTTGGACAGCGTGGACAGCGCGACGCCGGAGCGCGAAGACAATTGCTTGAGGGTCATGCCCTGGGCCTTGCGGTGCTCGCGCAGGCGCTGGCCCAGCCGCAGCCGGCCTGCGTCGGGGCCGGGGGGCAGGGTGGAAGTGGCGGATCGGGCGGGCAAATGGTTTCCCCAGGATGGGCTGCGAAACGTACACAAAAGACTGGACAGGCGCGATTCTCGCATGTGAGAATTCTCATATGAGAGAATTTGATGTCGCCGTCGTCGGCGCGGGCATTGCCGGGGCTTCGCTGGGTTGGCGCCTGGCGAGTGGCCACCGGGTGGTCGTGCTCGAGCGCGAGGACCAGCCCGGCTATCACGCCACGGGCCGTTCGGCCGCCATGTTCATGGAGAGCTATGGGCCCGCGGGCGTGCGCGCGCTCACGCGTGCCAGCCGCGCCTTCTACGAGCAACCACCCGCCGGCTTCGCCCACCACGGCTTGCTGCATCCGCGCGGCGCGCTCTACCTGGCCGGGCCCGGCCAGCAGGCGAAGCTGGAGCAACTCCATGCGGAACTGGTGGGCACCGGCGGCGCGGTCGAAGTCCTGGACGCGGCGGCGGTGCTGCAACGCGTGCCCTGCCTGCGGCCCGAGCAGGTGTGCGGCGCGCTGTACGACCCCGCGGCCCAGGACATCGACGTGCATGCGCTGCACCAGGGCTTCCTGGGCGGCATGCGCCGGCGAGGCGGCGAACTGCGGCGCAACGCGGCGCTGCTGCATGCCCGCCACGATGGGCAAGCCTGGACGCTCGGTCTGGCCGACGGCGCCACCATCCGGGCCACCACGGTGGTGGATGCCGCCGGCGCCTGGGCCGACGAAGTCGCCGCCTTGTGCGGCGCGGCGCCGGTCGGCCTGGTGCCCTGCCGCCGCAGTGCCTTCACCTTCGACGCGCCGGAGGGGGCCGACTTCACCGGCTGGCCGGCCGTGGCGGGCGTGGACGAAAGCTACTACTTCAAGCCCGACGCCGGCCAGTTGCTGGGCTCGCCCGCCAACGCCGATCCCACCACGCCGCATGACGTGCAGCCCGAGGAGCTGGACATTGCCCTGGGCATCTACCAGATCGAGTCGGTCTGCCGGGTGAGCATCCGCCGCCCCGGCAGGACCTGGGCCGGGTTGCGTTCCTTCGTGGCCGATGGCGAGATGGTGATCGGCTGGGATGGTTCGTGTCCCGGCTTCTTCTGGCTGGCCGCGCAGGGCGGCTATGGCATCCAGAGCGCCGCCGGCGCCAGCGCGCTGGCCGATGCACTGCTGCGCCGCGTGAGCCTGCCCGAAGCGCTGTCCCGCCACGGCGTCGATCCAGCGGTGCTGTCGCCGCTTCGCCTGCGCTGATTCGAAACCACGCCCTCTGTACGTTTTCATCCACCCTTTTTCAACGGAGCTTTCCATGCCCAGCTACCTGTCCCCCCTGCGGCGCGCGCTGATCGCCTGCGCCATGCTGTTGTTCTCCGGACTGGCCCCTGCCGCCGGCTTCCCGGAGCGGCCCGTGACGCTGGTCGCGCCCTATCCCGCGGGCGGCGCGGCCGACGTGCTGGCGCGCCTCCTGGGCAAGAAGCTCGAAGAGCAGCTGGGCCAGCCGGTGGTGGTGGAGAACAAGCCCGGCGCCGGCACGGCGATCGGCGCCGCCGCCGTGGCCAATGCCAAGCCCGATGGCTACACGCTGCTCATCAGCTCCAATTCCACGTTCACGCTCAACCCTGCGCTGCAGGCCAAGCTGTCCTACGACCCGGCGAAGGGCTTCGAACCCGTGGGCATGGTCGGCTCGGTGGCGCTCGCGGTGCTGGCCAACCCCGCCGTGCCGGTGGCGAGCGTGCCCCAGCTGGTGGCTGCCGCCAAGGCCAACCCGGACAAGTTCGTGTACGGCAGCTTCGGCAACGGCACCAGTTCCAACTTCGCCGGCGCGCTGTTCAACACGGCGACCGGCCTGGCCATGACCCATGTGCCCTACAAGGGCAGTGCGCCGCTGATGACCGACCTGATCGGCGGCCAGATCCCGATCTCGTTCGACACCGTGGTGGCCGCCGCGCCCCAGCTCAAGAGCGGCAAGATCAAGGTGCTGGCGGTGACCACGGCACGGCGCTCGGCGTTGTTGCCCGACGTGCCCACGGTGGCCGAGGCGGGTTACCCGGGCTATGAACTGACTGCCTGGCTCGCGCTGGTGGCGCCCAGCGGCCTGCCGCCCGAGGTGCGCGCCCGCCTGGGCAAGGCGCTGGCTGCGGCGATGGCCCTCCCCGATACGCAGGACAAGATGAAGGCCGCCGGCTTCGAGCCCGGCTACAGCGCCATCGCCGACTGGAGCGGCCTGGTGTCGGGCGAGATCGTCCGCATGCGTGCGGTTGCCCAGCGCGCCAACATCAAGGCCGACTGAGATGATCGCCCCCACGCTCACTTCGTTCGCTGCCCCCCGAGGAGGCCCAGCCCTCCTTGGGAGCGGCCCGGCGGTGGGCATGATCGCCCGTGCTCCCGCCAGCAGCCTGGTCGAGACCTCGGCCGTCGAACTGCGCCGCCTGATCGGCGCCCGCCAGCTCTCGCCGGTGGAGTTGCTGGACGCCTGCATCGCGCGCATCGAGGCGCTCAACCCGGCCATCAACGCCATCTGCGCCACCGACTTCGAGCGCGCGCGCCACGCGGCACGGGAGGCTGAGGCCCAGGTGATGCGCGGCGCGGCGCTCGGGCCGCTGCATGGCCTGCCCCTGGGCGTGAAGGACCTGCAGGATACGGCAGGCCTGCTCACCACCTACGGCAACGCGGGGCTGCGCGGCAACGTGCCCACGGCGGACAACGCGCTGGTTGCGCGCCTGCGTGCGGCCGGCGCCATCGTCACCGCCAAGACCAACGTGCCGGACATGGGGGCGGGCGCCAACACGCGCAATCCGGTCTGGGGCGCCACCGGCAACCCCTTCAATCCCACGCTCAATGCGGGGGGCTCCTCGGGCGGATCGGCCGCCGCGCTGGCTGCCGACCTGCTGCCGCTGTGCACCGGCTCCGACACCGGCGGCTCGCTGCGCATCCCGGCGGCGCTGTGCGGGGTGGTGGGCCTGCGGCCCTCGCCCGGCGTGGTGGCCAACGATGCGCGGCCGCTCGGCTGGTCGGTGATTTCAGTGCTGGGACCCATGGGCCGCAACGTCGCTGACACCGCGCTGATGTTGTCCGCCAGTGCCGGCCTCGATGCGCGCGACCCGCTGTCCTACCCGGTGGACGCCGGCTCGCTGTGGCCGCTGCGCGAAGCCGATCTGTCCACCCTGCGCGTGGGCTACACCGAAGACTTCGGCCTGTGCGTGGTTGACCCGGAGATCCGTCGCGTGTTCCGCCAGCGTGTCGAAGCAGTGCGCCCACTGGTGGCGAGCTGCGAGCCGCTGGCGTTGCAACTGGGCGACGCCGACCGCGCTTTCGACATCCTGCGTGCCGAGAGTTTCGTGGCCGCTTTCGCCGAGACCTGGCGCAGTGCACCCGAGACGCTGGGGCCGAACGTGCGCGCCAACATGGAGATCGCCGCCGCCATCACGCTGGCCGACCGGGCCTGGGCCCATCTGGAGCAGACCCGTATCGCGCGCCGTTTTGCCCAGGCTTTCGAGCAGGTGGACCTGATCCTGGCGCCGGTGACGCCAGTGACGCCGTTTCCCTGGACCGAGCTGTACGCGGCCCGGGTCGATGAGCAGCCGATGCGCAACTACTACCACTGGCTGGGCCTGACTTATGGGGTTACGCTGGCCACCAACCCGGCTCTGTCGCTGCCTTGCGGCCTGGACGAGCATGGCATGCCCTTCGGCCTGCAGCTGATCGGGCCGCTGCGCGGCGACGCGCGCCTGCTGGCCGCGGCCCAGGCACTGGAGCAGGTGTTCGAGTCCGACCCGGCACTGTGCCGGCCCCGGCCCGCGCTGGAGGGCTTGCGCCAGCCCCGCCCAGAACTCAAGTCCATCGTCACGCATCCGCCGCAAGCCGGCACGCCTGCGGGCGCGGGGGTCGGCACGGCGGTGTGAGGCGCTGCGATGTGGGAGCTGCCTGGTCCAGCGCTCAGTCCAGCGCCGGGCCGCTCCCAAGCGGGACTGCGCCCCCTCGGGGGGCAGCGAACAGCGTGAGCGTGGGGGTCATTCAGGTGGATCCGTCGCTGACGCCCAGCTCGCGCAGGATCGCCTCGGTGTGTTCCCCCACGGCCGGCACCGCCTCCATGCGGTACTCGAAGCTGCTGTGGCGCGCGGGCGGCAGCAGCGCCGGGATCTCCCCGGCCGGTGAGCCCACCGTGCGCCAGCGTTCGCGGGCCTTCAGTTGCGGATGGGCCCACAGGCCGGCCATGTCGTTCATCCGGGCGTTGGCGATCTGGGCCTCGTCCAGGCGTTGCTCCACCTCGGCCGTGCCCAGCTGGCTGAAAGCCTGCAGGATCAGCGCCTGCAGCGCGGCGCGGTTCGCGTTGCGCCTGGCATTCGAATCGAAGCGCGCATCGCCGGCCAGCGCCGCGTTGCCCAGCACCTTCTCGCAAAACGCCGCCCACTCGCGCTCGTTCTGAATGCCCAGGATCACCGCGCCGTCGCGCGTGGCAAAGGGCCCATAGGGGTAGA
>DATILF010000250.1:0-13493 GCA_035476755.1 Ramlibacter sp. | reverse complement strand
ACCCTCGCCAACATCATCAACCTGATGATGAAGCCGCGCTGGTGCCTGGGCATGGCGGGCACCCGCCGCCATGGTTTCGGCAACCTGATAGGCCACGCCAAGGGCGTGAGCGACATGTCTTCCTTGAGTGCCTGGACACGTGAGCAGTTCGACCCGAAGCTCGATTGGAACGACGTGGCCTGGATCAGGAAGCGTTGGGGCGGCAGACTGGTGCTGAAGGGCATCCAGGACGTCGAAGACGCCAAGCTGGCCGCCAACAGCGGTGCCGACGCGTTGGTGGTCTCCAACCATGGCGGCCGTCAGCTCGATGGCGCGCCCTCTTCCATTTCGGCCTTGCCGGCGATCGTGGATGCGGTGGGCGACCAGATCGAAGTTCACATGGACGGGGGCATCCGTTCCGGCCAGGACGTGCTCAAAGCCGTCGCCCTCGGCGCCAAAGGCACCTACATCGGACGGGCAATGGCCTATGGCCTGGGCGCCATGGGCGAAGAAGGCGTCGAGCAGGCGCTGCAGATCATCCACAAGGAACTGGATGTCACCATGGCTTTCTGCGGCCGCACCGACATCAACACCGTGGACAAGAGCATCCTGCTGCCCGGCACGTTCTGAACCCGCGTCCTGTTCAACGGGCCTGGCCGGGACACGGCGGGCCGCATCGCCGTGCCGCCCGCCGACGGGTCAGTGTCCGCCTGCCTTGCGCGGGGGTACGGTCTTGAGGTACTCGTAGAGCGCCTGCGCGTCCAGGTCATTGATCTTGGACAGCGACTCGAAGGGCATGACCTGGATGGCGCTGCCGTCCGGCCGCTTGCCGGAGCGCAGCATGGCGACGAACTGGGTGGCGTCCTTGTAGCGCGTCATGGCGCTGCCCTCGCCGGGCGTGATGTTG
The DNA here is from genome assembly GCA_035476755.1 of Ramlibacter sp. Lineage (GTDB taxonomy): Bacteria > Pseudomonadota > Gammaproteobacteria > Burkholderiales > Burkholderiaceae_C > Ramlibacter. Next base: position 12,607 of record DATILF010000250.1, on the reverse strand, counting down.
GCGGCAGCAGGCCAGTCCGGCGGGCCGCCCGGTATTTTCCCGCCCGACAGTTTCTCGCCATGGCATCCGATGCACATGTTCGCCACGTAGGCGCCGTGCTGAGCATTCACCGCGGCCGGCACCGGTTGCGCGGGTGGCAGCGAATGATCGATCCGTCCGGCCGCATCCGGGATGACGCCGAAGCCGTAGAGCATGCGCACCGGCGGCGGCAGGTTGATCACGGCATCGCCGCCGGGCAGCGGCGGCAGGCTGCGCACATAGGCCACCAGCGAGGCCAGGTCCTGGTCGGTGAAGCGGTTGTAGTCCTCACTGGGCATGATGATGGCCGGACGGCCGTCCGGCTTGACGCCGTGCCGTAGGGTGCGCACCCAGTCCACCGGCTCGTAGCGCTTCACGGCGCCAACGGGCGTGATGTTGGGGCCGGCGATCTTCATGCCCTTGCCATCGTCCACGAAGACCCGCCCGCCACCACGCTGGCCGTGGCATTCGACACAGCCTCGCGACTCGAACAGGTATCTCCCGCGCTCCAGCGACTGAGCGTCGGTGACGTAGGCCACCGGTTTGACCGGCACATCGATCTTGCGAGCCATCTTGCGCTCGGCCAGCTGCAACCCGGCCACGCCCGCTCCCACGGCCAGCACCGCGAGTGCGCCCACGCCGATTGCCGTCCATTTGATCCAGGGCTTCATGATTTTTCCTTTCGCAACGGCGAGATTCTAGGAATTCGCGCGCGCGATGCCAGCGAAATAATACCCTTGACGCTTCCTGGCGTCCGCTGGACGCAAAATCGGGCTGTGACCCTCCAGCGCCGCATCGCCCACCTCGACATGGACGCCTTCTTCGCGTCGGTCGAGCTGCTGCGCTATCCCCAGCTGAAGGGGCTGGCGGTGGTCATTGGCGGCGGAAGGCGCACGGTGGACGAGATGGTGCGCGCGGCCCATGCCGGGCTGCCGCTGCACGAGATACCGGCTTCAGCCTTCCCGCTCCTGCGCGACTACGTGGGCCGGGGCGTGATCACCACGGCCACCTACGCCGCCCGGCAGTTCGGCGTGGGCTCCGCCATGGGGATGATGAAGGCGGCCAGGCTGTGCCCCCAGGCCATCGTGCTGCCGGTGGACTTCGAGGAGGTGCGCCGGTATTCGCGCCTCTTCAAGAGCACCATCGCCGAAATCGCGCCCCTGGTCGAGGACCGAGGCGTGGACGAGGTGTACATCGATTTCACCGATGTGCCGGGCGGCCAGCGCGACGGCGGGCGCGCCCTCGCGCGGCTGATCCAGCGCGCCATCCTGGAAAAAACCGGCCTCACCTGCTCCATCGGGGTCGCACCCAACAAGCTGATAGCCAAGATGGCCAGCGAGTTCAACAAGCCCAACGGCATCTCCATCGTGCACGAGTCCGACGTGCAATCGAAGATCTGGCCCCTGCCCGCGCGCAAGATCAATGGCATCGGCCCCAAGGCCGAGGTGAAGCTGGCCAGGCTGCACCTGCACACCATCGGCGACATCGCCCGGCAAGAGCGCGACTGGCTGATCGACAACTTCGGCAAGTCTTACGGCGCGTGGATGCACGACGCCGCCTGGGGCCGCGACAACCGCCCCGTGGTCACCGAGAGCGAGCCCGTGTCCATGAGCCGCGAGACCACGTTCGAGCGCGACCTGCATGCCGTGCGGGACCGCGCCGAGCTGGGCGCGATCTTCACCGATCTGTGCATGAAGGTGGCAAGCGACCTGCAGCGCAAGGGCTATGTGGGCAAGACCATCGGCATCAAGTTGCGCTACGACGACTTCAGGATCGCAACGCGCGACCAGACCATCGATGCCTTTACGGCGGATGGCAAGACCATCCGGCAGATCGCCGGCCAGTGCCTCAAGCGGGTAGACCTGGGCCGCCGGCTGCGGCTGATCGGTGTGCGGGTGGGCAAGCTGGCGAAAGCCGGTTCCGACGAAGCCCTGGCGGCCGGCGCCACGCCACCGGCCAACGTCTGTGTGGCCATGGAACCCGCCCCGGCGGCCGTCACGCTGGATCTCTTCCAGGACGCAGCCGACGCCAGCGCCTCGTGAACGGCGGTTCAGCCGACCCGCACTTCGTCCTGGTGGTTGGCAATGTGAAAGGCGTGCGCGAGCGCGAACTCGGTCTTGCTCAGAGCCCCGTAGGCGAAGTGAGGCTTGAGGGCGCCGTTGTAGCCCTGGAAACGGTCGATCGCCTGGCGCAGGCGCAAGGCAGCCGGCCGCCAGTCGGCGCCCGCGCCCAGCGAGGGTGCGCCGGGAATCGGCTCGGCCAGGCCATGGCTCATCCGGCCGCGCCAGCGGAAAAAGGCGAAGGCCGCGCTGCCCGCCGTGCTCTGGAACAAGGCGCTGCGGGGCTGTGGAAAACCATCCATGCTCATTTCGATGCTCTGGGACAGGTGCTCCAGCACCGCGCCCATCGGCCACGCACCGACCGCCGTGACGCTGGGCGCCTTGTCCAGCCGGTCCAGCCAGCGCAGCGAGTCATCGAGCGATTGCACTTTGGGCAGGTCCGCCATGGCAACACCTCCGGCCGCAGCCAAGGAAAGGATCAGGAGTTCGCGCCGATTCATGGGCTGCAATGGTAACAACCCGCCACGGCGTCGGCGTGCGTCTGGGCTGTTGATTGCCTGCGTGTGGGCGGGTCCGAATGACGCGCGGATGCGCCACCGCAGCACTACCTTCGTTGGACAGCTCCTACCCCCTCGTACTGTGTTTGCCTACATGAGCAGGCCTCGCCGCGGCTTACCGTGGAGCTCATTCAACTCCAAGGGGGTCTAGCCATGAAATCCCAACTTCGCAGCCAGGTCGCGGCCTTGTTCCTGCTGGCGCCGGCAGCCATCAGTTTTTCGGCATTGCCAACCGCGGCCCTGGCCCAACCCGCGGCACCCGAAGTCCGGTCCCTGGAAGTCACCAGCGATCGCGGCGTGCAGCCCGGCTCGCGCCTGCGGTTCCGGCTGGAAGGCTCTCCCCGCGCGCAGGCCAGCGTCCGCATTCGCGGTGTCCAGGGCAACATTCCCCTGCGCGAAGTGGAACGCGGTGTCTACGTGGGGCGCTACATCGTCAACCGCAGCGACCGCATCGAGGACCAGGCGCCCATACGCGCCGTGATCCGGCAAGGCAATCGCACCGCCACGGCCAGCTACAACATTCCGGCAGGCATGGTGGCGGGGACCCCGCCGGCACCGCCACTGCGCATTGAACGCTTCGCCGTGACTGCGCAGGAGCGCCTCGAACCAGGGGCCGAGCTGCGATTCACACTGGAAGGAGCGCCCGGGGCGCTCGCCGTGATCGACCTGCCCGGTGTGCAGGACAACGTGCAACTGCGCGAGGTTCGTCCCGGCTTCTACGAAGGCGCCTATACGATCCGCCGGTCGGACAACCTCAATCCCTCCGGCCCCGTGGTGGCCACCTTGCGCCTGGGTGACCGGGTCGTCACGGCCAACCTGGCCACGCCCCTGGGCGGCGCGGACAACCGTCCGCCCATCATCGCCAACCTCTCGCCGCGCGAGGGCGATCGGGTGCAGGGCGGCCCCGCCACCGTGGTGTCGGGCCAGTTCCAGGACCGAGGCGGCAGCGGCGTCGATCCCGCCAGCGTGCGCATCGTGATCTCCGGGCGCAACGTCACCAACGAGGCCCAGGTCACGCCCGAGTCGTTCACCTACCGCGCGGCCCTGCCGCCCGGGCACCACACCGTGGACGTCACGGCACGTGACCGGGCCGGGAATTCGGTACGCCGCAGCTGGAGCTTCGACATCGCGTCCGGCCCGGTGAGCGTGCCCATCCAGATCCTGAGCCACGGCAACAACGCGCAGATCGAGGGCAACGGCGCGCACGTGCGGGGCCGCACCGCGCCCTTCGCCACGGTGACCGTTAAGGTGAACGCAGTGCCGCCGGTGGTGGGCCAGTTCGGCGTGGCCCAGCAGGTCTTCTCGCAGACCCTGCAGGCGGACGCCAACGGCAACTTCGATTTCAGCTTCAGCTCGCCGTTCCCGGTGCCGGGCACGCGCTATGAGGTTGCCATGGTGGCGACCAAAGCCGATGTGACCACGGAGTCACGGCTGGTGTTGTTCCAGCGGCAAGGCTGACTGGGGCCCCTGATCAACAGAAAGGGCCACCCGGGGGTGGCCCTTTCTGCCAGCGATGCTGTGTCAGCCGGCCTTGACCGTCAGCTGGTTGTTCACGGAAGTCACGCCCTTCACCGCACGCGCGATCTCGCTCGCGCGCTCCTTGGCGGTGGCCGATGGCGCTGGGCCGCTCAAAGTCACTACGCCACTTTGCGTGTCCACGTCGATCCGGATAGCGCTCAGGTCCTTGTCGGTGGACAGGCCCGCGTTCACCTTGGCGGTGATGGAGGCGTCATCGATCTTGTCGGCGGCGGCCGCGCCCATCGCCTTGGTATCTTCGGCCGCGTTTCTGACAGCCGCGCCGGCGCTCGCGGTCGCATCCTGCGCGTCGCGCTTGACTTCGGCGCCTGCCTGCCTGGTCTGGCTCACGGCGGAGTCCATCCGCTGCCCTGCGGTTCGCTCGTCGGTGCGGTCGCAAGCGCCCAGGGCCAGCAGCACGGCGAGCGAGGCAGCCGTCGCCAGGCTCTTGGGAGCATTGAGGTGAATCGTCTTCATGGAGGGTTCCTTTCGCTGATGGGGAAGGGGCCGATCGGCCCGGCACGCTCCAATCTAGACGGACACACCGGTGCTGGGCAGTGGAAGCCTTCCGATGAAGGCGTAGGACAAAGTCAGGGATTTCCCGGATTCTGGCTGCTGTCGCGCTCCATGTCGCGCAGGATGCGGTCGAGCCGGCTGGACAGCTGCTCGGTGGTGAGCTGCTCGCGAAAGCGCTCGACCATCAGCGGCAAGCTCATCGGGCTGGGGTGGCGCAATTGCACGAAATCGAGTCTTCTGCGGCGCACCCGCACAAGCGTGGCGCGCAGGCGGGCGATCTCCAATTCCTGGCTCAGGACCTCTTTTTGCGCCTGCGTCAGCAGCAGGTTGCCCTGGTCGTATTTGCGGAACACCTCGAAGAACAGGCCGCTCGATGCCTGCAGCTGCTTCGTGCTCCTGGGCTGGCCCGGGTACCCCGAGAACACCAGTCCCGCCACGCGGGCAATCTCGCGAAAGCGCCGCTGCGCGAGTTCGGTGGAGTTCAGCGATGCGAGCACGTCGTGCAGCAGGCTGGCGGTCGAGAACACTGCCTTGCCGGTGACGGGCGACAGGTCGAAGGGCTCGGCGCTCACCAGCTCGAAGCCGTAGTCGTTCACCGACATGCTGAAGGTGTTGGGCCGTTCACGCGCAAGGCGCCACGCGAGGAGGCTCGCCAGCCCCAGGTGAACGTGGCGCCCGGAAAACGGGTACAGATACAGGTGGTGGCCTTCACGGGAGTGAAATGCTTCCACCAGCAGGGTCTGCGGCGTGGGGATGCGAGACAGCCGCGCCTGCGTCTGCAGCATGGGTCTCGACGCCTCGAGCTCCGGCTCGACAAAGTCGCCCTGCGCCGCGCGCTGCATCATCTCCAGAACCGCGTCGCCGAGTTCCGTGGACAAGGCCATCTTGCTGCCCTGCCAGGTGGGCACGGTGCCCTTGTTGCGCGAGGCCTTCTTCACATAGGCGGCCATCTCGCGCACGCGGATGAATTCCAGCAGCTTGCCGGCAAAGAAGAAGCAATCGCCCTGGCGCAGCCGCGCGATGAAGCCCTCCTCGATGGTGCCGATGTGGGCGCCGCTCATGTACTTCACCTGCATCGAGGCATCGCTCACGATGGTGCCGATGCCCAGGCGGTGCCGCCTGGCGATGCCGCGGTCGGGCACGTGGTAGCGGCCCGCCTCGTCCTGCGCGATGCGGTGGTAGTCGGGATAGGCCGTGAGGCTCTCGCCGCCGCGCTCGCAAAAGGCCAGTGCCCAGTCGAACTCCTCGCGGGTGAGGCCACGGTACGCCCAGGCCATCGTCACCTCCGCATACAGTTCGTCCCCGGTGAAGCCCCCGCCCAGCGCGATCGTGACCAGGTGCTGCACCAGCACATCAAGGGGCTTGTCCGGCGACTGGCGCTCCTCCACCCGGCCCGCATACGCCGCACGCCGCGCCGCTGCGGCCTCGATGATTTCCATGGTGTTCGTCGGCACCAGCGTCAGGCGGCTGGAGCGGCCTGGGGCATGGCCACTGCGCCCGGCGCGCTGCATCATGCGCGCCACACCCTTGGCCGAGCCGATCTGCAGCACACGCTCCACCGGCAGGAAGTCCACGCCCAGGTCCAGCGACGAGGTCGCGACGACGGCGCGCAGGCGCCCTTCCTTCAGCCCTGCCTCCACCCATTCGCGCGTGGCCTTGTCGAGAGAGCCGTGATGCAGGGCGATCTGCCCGGCCCATTCGGGGCGGGCCTCCAGCAGCAGCTGGTACCAGATCTCCGCTTGTGACCTGACATTGGTGAACACCAGGGTGGTTCCGGACTTCGCGATCTCGTCCACCACCGGCTGCTGCATCCGCGAGCCCAGGTGGCCGGCCCACGAATACTTGCCGGGGTCGAGCGGGATCAGCGTGTCGATCACCAGGCTCTTGTCGATGCGACCTCGCACCAGCGCCGGGGGCGGCGCGTTCGCGGCGGCGCCGGGGTTGCACAGGACCTCCATGGCCTCCTGCAAATTGCCCAGCGTCGCGCTCAAGCCCCACACGACCAGCCGCGGATTGAACCGCCACAAGCGGGCCAGTGCCAGTTGCGCCTGCACACCCCGCTTGCTGCCGATCAGCTCATGCCATTCGTCCACCACCACGTATTCCACGCCTTGCAGTTCCGCGCGGGCGTGTTCGCGCGAGAGCATCAGGCTGAGTGATTCGGGCGTGGTCACCAGCGTCGTGGGGAAGCGCCGGTCCTGGCGTGCGCGCTCGGCGCTGGGCGTGTCGCCGGTGCGCTGACCGAGGGTCCACTCGGGCGCCAGATCACGCAAAGGCTCGGCCAGTGCGCGCGTGGTGTCCGCGGCGAGCGCGCGCATCGGCGTGAGCCAGATCGCGCGCAAGGGTTCGGCGCCGCGTGCCGGTGGGTGGCGCCGCAGCATCTCGCCCAGCATGCCGAGCCACACGGCGTAGGTCTTGCCGGAGCCCGTGGTCGCATGCAGCAGGCCGCTGCGGCCCTGGGCAATGGCCCGCCAGACCTCGCGCTGGAAATCGAAAGGCTGCCAGCCGCGCCGGGCCAGCCAGTCTTGCACCACCAGCGCAGGGGCATCCGCCGTCACCGTTACCCCATGCGCTGGCGCGTGCGGCCACCCCGGCGCCGGTCGGCCTTCGGCAAGTCGGCCTTGGCCACCAGCTCTTCGGCACGTTGCTGAAGAGCGTCCAGTGCCGTGTCAAGCGTCGCCGCCGACGCCGCGGGCAGACAGGCCAGCAGTTCGCGATTGATCTGCAGCACCATCGGATACAGCCCGTCGTAGAGCGCCCGGCCCGCATCTGTGATCGCCACTGTCGTCTGGCGCTGGTCACCCGGGCCAGTCTGGCGGTGCACCAGCTTCTTGCCCACCAGCGAGGTGATGGCCTTGGAGGTGCGCGCCCGGTCGAGCTGGACGCCTTGCGCCAGTTGGGACGACAGCAGGCCGTCGTTCTGTGCGAGCAGGGCGATCACCCGCCACTCGCGGCGGGTGATACCGAAGCTGCCCTCGCACAGGCGAATCACCATGCTGCCCGCCGTGGCGAGCAGGCGGTTCAGCCGATACAACAGCAGGTCGTCCAGAGGACCGGCCGGGCCGGGGCGGGACGCGGAATCAGGGTTTGCGCGCATGGTGATTGATTTGAACAACCAATGGGCCTGAGTCTAAAGTGCAGCGGTTCCCCCCGACAAAAGCCCTCCGGAGACCCCAGCCCATGAAATCGACATCTTCATTCGCCGCCACCCTGGTGCTGGCCGCCTGCGCGTCGCTGGCCATGCCGGCGATGGCACAAGACAAGCCGCCGCTGAAAATCCTGGTGGGTTTCCCGCCGGGCGGCTCCGCCGATGTACTGGCGCGGCTGGTGGGCGATGCGATCCGGGACGACTTCAGCCAGGTCATCGTGGAGAACAAGCCCGGCGCGGGCGGGCGCATCGCGCTGGCGGCGGTGAAAGCCGCGAAGCCCGACGGGCAGACCGTGATCATCCTGCCCAGCGGCCCCATGGTGCTCTTTCCGCACGTGTACAAGAAGCTGGAATACGACGCGGTCAAGGACTTCACGCCGATCTCGCTGCTTGCCCACTTCCAGTTCGGTGTGGTGTCGGGACCCTCGAGCAATGTGAAGAGCGTGGCGGAGATGCTGGCCAAGGCCAGGACGGACCCGAAATCCGCCACCTACGGCTCACCAGGGCTGGGCACCCTGCCGCACTTCATGGGCGTGCTCATGGAACAGAGCGCCGGCGTTCCCATGACGCACGTGCCCTTCCAGGGTGGCGCGCCGGCGAACACCGCGCTGCTGGGCGGTCACATCGGCTACAAGTTCGACGTGGTATCGGAAACCGCCGAGCTGCACCGCGGCGGCAAGGTGCGCATCATCGCCGTCACCGGCGCCAAGCGAGACCCGCAGGTTCCGGAAGTGCCCACCCTGAAAGAGTCGGGCGTGAACATGGAAGCGACTGCCTGGTTCGCGATGTACGCGCCCGCAGGCGTGCCCCGTGACGTGGTGGCGAAGCTGGAGCGCAGCGTGGCCGGCGCCGTGAAGAACCCGGCCATGAAGGACAAGCTGGCAAAGCTCGGCTATGAAGCCGTCGGCTCCACCTCGGTTGAGCTGGCCGCTGCCCAGCGGGCCGACCTGGCGCGCTGGGAAAAGCCGATCAAGGCCACGGGCGTCAGCCTGGATTGAAAGAAAAAGCCATGGCCACGGATGAAAGTCCAATAAGCGCCGCCTCGTCCACGCGGCCCAACATCATCTTCATCGTCGCGGACGATCTGGGTTTCGCCGACCTCGGCTGCTACGGCGGGCGCCCCGCGCCGTTCGGCGAGGTCTCGCCAGTGCTCGATGGGCTGGCGGCGAACGGCCTGAAGTTCACGCAGGGCTATGCGAACTCTCCTGTTTGTTCGCCTACGCGCTTTGCACTGATGACGGCGCGCTACCAGTACCGCCTGCGCGGCGCCGCCGAAGAACCGATCAACAGCAAGAGCCGAGGCAGCACCACGCTGGGCCTGCCGCCGGAGCACCCCACACTGCCATCGCTGCTCAGGGACAGCGGCTACCGTACGGCCCTCATCGGCAAGTGGCATCTGGGCTACCCGCCCGCGTTCGGGCCCCTGCGCTCGGGCTACGAGGAATTCTTCGGCCCCATGTCCGGTGGGGTGGATTACTTCACGCACTGCTCGTCCAACGGCGTGCACGACCTGTGGTTCGGCGAGGAAGAGCGCCGGCAGGAAGGCTACCTCACCGACCTGCTGTCGCGGCGCGCCGTCGATTACGTGGACCGCATGGCGCAGGCGCAAACGACGGGTGATGCGCCCTTCTTCCTCAGCCTGCACTACACCGCGCCGCACTGGCCCTGGGAGACGCGCGACGACGAGGCGCTGGCGCAGGACGTGAGGAACAACCTCTTCCACCTACACGGCGGCAACATCCACGCCTACCGCCGCATGATCCACCACATGGACGAGGGCATCGGCTGGGTGATGGACGCGCTGCGCCGCAATGGCTTGGACGAGAACACCCTCGTGGTCTTCACCAGCGACAACGGCGGCGAGCGCTTTTCGGACAGCTGGCCGCTGGTGGGTGGCAAGATGGACCTGACCGAAGGCGGCATCCGCGTGCCCTGGATCGCGCACTGGCCGAAGGCCATCGCCCCCGGCGGCGTGAGCCTTCAGCATTGCATGACCATGGACTGGTCTGCAACCTTGCTGGACGCCGCCGGCGTGGCCGCGCACGCGGACTATGTGCTGGATGGCGTGTCCCTGCTGCCCGTGCTGAACGACCCCAGCCGGGTGTTCGAGCGCCCGCTGCACTGGCGCATGAACCACCGCGGCCAGCGCGCGCTGCGCCATGGCGACTGGAAGTACCTGCGGGTGGACGGCAATGATTACCTGTTCAACATTTCCGCCGACGAGCGCGAGCGCGCGAACCTGGGTCCGCGCGAGCCGAAGCGGCTGGAACAGATGCGCACCGACTGGGAAGCCTGGAACGGGTTGATGCCCCCGATCCCGGCGGACGCCACCGTGAGCCTGGGCTATTCGGTCAAGGACATGCCGCAGCGTTGAAGGGCGCTCGCGGGGGATGACATACTCGGGGTCCATGTCCCGCTTCGCCCGCTGGCTGCCCTTCCTGAATTGGCCGCGCCCCGACGCCGCGCTGCTTCGCGGCGAAACGGCGGCCGCCCTCACCGTCGCACTGATCATGATTCCCCAGTCCGTGGCCTATGCCGGGCTGGCCGGCATGCCACTGATCACGGGTCTCTATGCCACGTTTCTGCCGACGCTCTTCGCGGTCCTGTTCAGTGCATCGACACGGCTGTCGGTGGGTCCCTCGGCGCTGAGCGCGTTGCTGGTGGGCGCCTCGCTGATGGGCCTGGCGCAGCCCTCCAGCGGCCAGTGGGTTGCCCTGGCGGTCTGGCTGGCGCTGCTGTCCGGGGGGATTCAGCTCGCCTTGGGCGCCGGCGGCGCGTCGTGGGTGCTCAATCTCGTGAGCTCACCGGTGCTGACCGGTTTCAGCCAGGCGGCAGCGCTGCTGATCATCAGCTCGCAACTGCCGTCGCTGCTCGGACTCCAGGGCGATTTGAGCAGCTTGACGGTCCACCCGAACATCGACACCACCGCTCTCGCATACGGTGTGGCCAGCCTCGTCCTGTTCGTGGCCGGCAAGCATTACCTGCCCCGTGTGCCCATGGTGCTGCTGGTGCTCGCCGCCGCGGCGGCTTCCAGCAAGTGGAGCGGCTACTCGAACCAGGGCGCCGTGATCGGCCCCTTGCCCGTGGGGTTGCCGTCGCTCTACTGGCCCGGCTGGCCCGGCTGGGACAAGCTGGGTGACCTGGTGGCGCCTGCCTTGGTGCTCGCGCTGGTGAGCTCGCTGGAGATGGCCGCCAGCGCCAAGATCGAGAGCCAGCGGGATGGCAAGCGCTGGAACGCCAACCAGGACCTGATCGGTCAGGGCATGGGCAAGCTGGCCTCCGCCTTCAGCGGCAGCTTCCCGACCAGCACGTCCTTCTCCCGATCCGCGATCACGCTCTATGCAGGCGCCCGCACCGGCTGGGCCACTGTGGTGGCCACCGGGTTCGTGCTGGCCGTGCTGCTCTTTCTCACCCCCGCGCTCCAGCATGTACCGCGCGCCGTGCTCGCGGCCATCGTGGTCGCCGCGGTGGCCAGCCTGCTCAGGCCCCGGGCCCTGCTGCAGCTTTGGCGGATCGACCGGGTGGAAGCCGTCACGGCCCTGGTGACGTTCGGTGTGACCCTGCTGTCCGCGCCACGAATCTATTGGGGCGTCCTCACCGGCGTCCTGATCGGCCTGGCGCATTTCCTCTACCACCGGCTCCACCCGCGCATCATCGAAGTCGGCCTGCACCCGGACGGCAGCCTGCGCGACCGGCACCTGTGGAAGCTGCCGCCGCTGGCGCAGCACCTGTACGCGCTGCGCATGGACGACGAACTCGATTTCGCCTCGGCGAGCGCGTTGGAGCGAGCGGTGATCGAACAGCTCGCCGCCGATCCGCAAGTGCGGCACGTCTGCCTGTTCGCCCAGCCCATCAACCGCGTGGATGCCACGGGCGTGGAAGTATTCAGCCAGCTGCGCAGCTACCTGGCCGGGCGCGGCATCACCTTGCACATCAGCGGCATCAAATTGCCCGTGGAGAAAGTCCTGCGCAAGGCCGGCGCGCTGGAGGATGGGCCGCTGCTGCATATGTACCGCACCGATGCCGAAGCCCTGTTGGCGTTCGGGCAGCAGAATCCGCTGACGACACTGCCACTGTCCGAAGAGGCGCGCGCGCTCAACAGCTGACGATCCAGCCTTCCAGCGGATCGAGTTCATCCGGAAGGCCGTAGCGTGGCACCCCCTGGCGCACGGCCCACGCCGCCTGTACCAGGCACAGCACGGCATCCAGGCTGTCGCCGCTGGCATCGTGGGCCAGCGCATCGCGCTGCGCATGCGTGAGCTTCAGGCGCAGCCCGAGCCGGGTGCCGCCGGTCTCGAGTGCGGTGAGCAGGTCCTTGCGCGCGATCAACCTCTCGGGCGTCTGCCTGGCCTTCTCATCGCTCTTGTAGCTGCGCAGGCCGATGAGTTCCCGTGCCAGCAGGCCGGGGTAGGCTTCGAGTGCCACGCGCCTCGGGTCGCCTTCGTGCAGCCCCGGCATGTGCACGCCCGCGGACAACAGCAAGGGCAACGCCGCATGCAGCATGTAGGCCACCGGCGGGTTCACCCATTTCATCGAAGGACTGGAGCCGGCCCGCCGGTCGAAGGCTCGATGGGCGAACTTGGCGCCCACCGGCCGGGCGTCGCAGAAGGCGGCGAAGGTGGCGCGAATCTCGGCGCGGGTCAGCCCGGTGTAGTGCGCGATGCAGTCGCGCCACTGCGTCGGCCAGCCCAGGTGCTCGACCAGTTCGCGCGGCAGGCCGAACGGGAAGTCGAAGCCGCCCACCCAGTCGCCCGGCTGCGCGAGCCATTCGCCGAAGCCGGCCAGGGTGTCGA
>DATILF010000249.1:0-3754 GCA_035476755.1 Ramlibacter sp. | reverse complement strand
GCCAGCCAGAGCGCCTCGCACAGCAACAGCGCCGCGACCTTCGCCGGTGTGGCGCCCAGCATGCGCAGCATGGCCAGGTCGGCGCGCCGCTCGCGCACCGCATTCCAGAAGGCGATGAAGACACTCAAGGCCGCGGTGAGCAACAGCACCGCGCCGACACCGCGCAGCACCTCGGAGCCGACGCCCAGCAGGCGCAGCAGTCGCGTCACTTCCACCGCAGGCGCCGCGGCCTGCATGCCGGTGCTGTTGTTCACGTGGCGCGGCAGGGACACCGCCGCCAGCGGGCTGCGGTAGGTGATCAGGGCCATCGTCACTTCGCGCTCGGCCTCCAGCGCCTTGCGGTCCTCGTCGTCCACGGCCAGCGCCTTTTCGTGCACTTGCCAGACCGAGTCGATGCTGGTGAGAACCAGCCGGTCCACCACACAGCCGCACGGCGCCAGCACACCGGCCACACGGTACGGGTTGTCGCCATGGTCATGGCCGCCCCCGCCCAGCCCATGGTTGCCGGTAAAGCTGTCGCCCCGTTTCATGCCCACGGCCTGCGCCACCTGCGCGCCGAGCACCGCCTGCATGGGGCGGGTCCAGGCTTCACCTTGCGCGAACTGCATCCGGTAATGGGCGATGTAGTCAGCCGTGGTGCCGACGATGCGATAGCCGCGGAAGCTGTCGCCCAGGCTGAGCGGAATCAGCGTCGCCACCTGCGGCTGCTGGCGCAGCGCCTGCACCTCCTTCAGCGGGATGTTGCCCGGCGGCACGTCGATGTGGAACACGCCCGCCAGGATCAGTTGCATCGGACTGCCCTTGGCGCCGACCACCAGGTCGATGCCGGCCAGGTCGCGCTGGAAAGAGCGGTCGACCTGTTCGCTGACGAGCAGCACGAAGGTGATGGAAGCCAGGCCGAGGGTGAGCAGCAGCAGGTTCAGCATGGCCGCGAGGGGGCGTGACCACAAGTAGCGAAAAGCCAGGGCGATGGTCTTCATGCGCGCCCGATCCGGTAGAGGGTGGCGCCAGGCAGCGCTTCCTGGACGCGCCGATCGTGCGTGGCGATCACCAGCGTGGCGTGGCATTCCATCGCGCAGTTCTCAAGCAGCTTCAGGCCGGTGAGCGCGGCCTCGTCGTCCAGGCTGGCCGTGGGCTCGTCGGCCAGGATCACCCGGGGCTGCATGAGGATGGTGCGCGCCAGGGCCACACGCTGGGCCTGCCCACCCGACAACTGCCCGGGCCGGCGTCCGGCGAGGTCCGCCACGCCCAGCAGTTCCAGCGCGCGCTGCAGCGTGACGCGGTCTTCGGGAACGCCGGCCGCGTAGAACGCCAGGGCCAGGTTGCGTTCCACCGTGAGCGCATCGCTCAGGTGCAGCTTTTGCGGCAGGAAACCCAGGTGCCGCGCGCGCCAGGCGTCGCGATCGCCGCGCGACAGGCGCGACAGCGGCTGGCCGGCGATGACGATCTCGCCGGCCGCAGGCGTGAGCAGCCCCGCGGCCAGCGCGAGCCAGGTGGACTTGCCCGCCCCCGAATTGCCTCGCAGCAGCAGCGTGCCGCCTTGCGGCACGTCGATATCGTGAAACGACAGGACCGGGCCGGCCGGGTATTCGTAGCGCAGCGCGCGTGTCTCGACCACCCCCGTCAGTCCCTGACCAGCTCGGCGAATGTCTTGCGGAACTTGGCCACCTTGGGGCCGGCCACGGCGACACAATAGCCCTGGTTGGGATTCTTCTCGAAGAAGTCCTGGTGGTAATCCTCGGCCGGCCAGTAGTTGGCCAGGGGCAGCACCTCGGTCACGATGGGCCTGCCGAACAGCTTGTCCTGGCTCATCTGGCGGATCATCGCCTCGGCCGCTTCCTTCTGCGCCGGCGTCGTGTAGTAAATGCCGCTGCGGTACTGCGTGCCGGTGTCGTTGCCCTGGCGGTTCAGGGTGGTGGCGTCGTGAATGACGAAGAAGATCTCCAGGATCTGCCGCACGCTGATCTGCGACGGGTCGTAGGCCAGCTTGACCACTTCGTTGTGGCCGGTCGCGCCGGTGCACACTTGCTCGTAGCTGGGGCGTTCCACGTGGCCGTTGCTGTAGCCGGATTCGACGTCGGTGACGCCCCGGACCTTCACGTAAACCGCCTCCGTGCACCAGAAGCAGCCGCCGCCGAGGACGATGGTTTGCAGTTCGCTCATTGGGAATTCCTCTTGCCAGCCCCGAACTGTAGTCGCATCCGCGCCCCGCCTTGATTTACCGCAGATTTACCTGCAAAAACAGGGACTTGGCGGGTCGGCGGCCCCCTTCGCCGTTGACGGAGCCTGCTTGAAAAGCTACATTACTAACCAGTCAGTCATTAACCATTCCATGTCCCTTTCCAAGTTCATCGGCGCCAAAACCGAGGAAGTGCAGGCCAAGCGCGAACGGCGCAAGCAAGCCCGTCCCGGCGAGCTGCTCGACGCCGCCCTGGACCTCTTCGTCGAGAAGGGCTTCGCCGCCACGCGCGCCGAAGAAGTGGCCGCGCGCGCGGGCGTCTCCAAGGGCACTCTCTTCCTCTACTTCCCGAGCAAGGAGGAGCTTTTCAAGGCCGTGGTGCGCGAGAACATTTCCGGGCGCTTTCGCGAGTGGAACAGCGAATTCGAGACCTTCGAGGGCAGCTCCGCCGACATGGTGCGCTACTGTATGAAGGTCTGGTGGGAGCGGGTGGGCGCCACCAGGGCTTCGGGCATCACCAAGCTCATGATCAGCGAGGCCCGCAATTTTCCGGACATCGCCGCCTTCTACCAGCAGGAAGTCATCCAGCCGGCGCAGGACCTGATCCGGCGCATCCTGCAGCGCGGCGTGGCGCGTGGCGAGTTCCACTTGCCGGACCCCGACTACGCCGCCTTCAGCATCATCGCGCCCATGATCTTCCTGATCATGATGAAGCATTCGCTGGGCGTGTGCGTTCCGCAGGACCATCCGATGGACCCGGGGCGCTACATTTCCTCGCAGGTGGAACTGCTGCTGCAGGGCCTGTGCGTGCGGCCGGGCGACGACAAGAACGAGGGGACGAAACAATGAACAAGCGATATCTGAAATGGGCGGCCCTGGGCCTGGTAATCCTCCTGATCGGGTTCAGCGTTCTGCGTGCCCTGTCCGCGCGCAAGGCGCAGCAGGACGCGGTGGCGCAGGCCAGTGCCGCCAAAGTGCAGACCGTGGTGGAACTCGCGGCCAGCGACGTGGTGAAGGCCGAAACGCGCGAGCTGTCGCAGGGCCTGCCGATTTCCGGATCGCTCAAGGCCGTCAATTCCGCGGTGGTGAAGGCGCGGGCAGCCGGCGAGCTGCAGGGCCTCACGGTGCGCGAGGGCGATGCCGTGAAGGCCGGCCAGGTGCTAGCCCGCATCGACGCCACGGAATTCGCGGCCCGCGTGCAGCAGGCGCAGCAACAGGCCGACTCGGCCAAGGCACAGATCGACATCGCCCAGCGCCAATGGGACAACAACAAGGCGCTGGTGGACCAGGGCTTCATTTCGAAAACCGCGCTGGACACCTCCCTGAACAACTTCAACGCCGCGCAGGCCAACCACAAAGCCGCGCTGGCGGCCGTGGAAATGGCCAGGAAGACGCTGGACGATACGGTGCTGCGCGCGCCGATCACCGGGGTGATTTCGCAGCGGCTCGCGCAGCCGGGCGAGCGATTGGGCATCGACGCCAAGGTCGTGGAGATCGTCGATCTCTCCCGCCTCGAACTCGAAGCGACGCTCAGCGCCGGCGATTCGGTAGAAGTGCGCGTCGGCCAGGAAGCCG
>DATILF010000248.1:0-12489 GCA_035476755.1 Ramlibacter sp. | reverse complement strand
ATGCGCGACCTGATGGCGGTGGCCGCGCGGCTCCTCCCGGGCACACCGGTGGGCAGCGACACCGGCTGGTGGACGCAGATGCTGCGCCGCGCACGCTCGCTGGCCGCGCACTCGCCGCACCGGGATGCGCAGCAGGTGCAGTTCCATTACGACGTGTCCGATGATTTCTATGCGCTGTGGCTGGATGCGCGGCGCGTCTATTCGTGCGCCTACTACCGCGACGCCGGCCTGTCGCTGGCGCAGGCCCAGGAAGCCAAGCTGGACCACATCTGCCGCAAGCTCATGCTCCGGCCGGGCGAGAAGTTCCTGGACATCGGCGCGGGCTGGGGCGGCCTGCTGTTGTGGGCGGCGGAAAACTACGGCGTGGATGCCACCGGCATCACCCTGTCGAAGAACCAGCACGCCCATGTGCAGCGGCTGATCGACAGCAAGGGCCTGGGCGGCCGCGTGCGGATGGCGCTGCGCGACTACCGCGAGCTGGGCGACGCCCAGCACTACGACAAGATCGCCTCGGTCGGCATGTTCGAGCATGTCGGCCAGGTGAACATGCCCGCCTATTTCGCCGCCATCGGGCGCCTGCTCAAACCCGGTGGCCTGGTGATGAACCACGGCATCACGGCGGGCAGCATCCACCCCGGGCAACTGGGCGCCGGCATGGGCGATTTCATCGAGAAGTACATCTTTCCCGGCGGCGAGCTGCTGCACGTCAGCCATGTGTTGCGCGACCTGTCCATGGCGGGCCTGGAGATGGTGGACGTCGAGAACCTGCGGCCGCACTATGCGCGCACGCTCTGGGCCTGGTCGGATGCGCTGGAGTCGCAGCTGGAGGAGGCGCAGCGCGTGCTCGCCACCACGGGCAGCGCGCTCGATGCCGACAAGGTGCTGCGCGCCTACCGGCTCTACCTGGCAGGCAGCGCCATGACCTTCGAGCAAGGCTGGATCAGCCTGCACCAGATCCTGGCCACGCGCCCGGACGGGGAGCTCTCCTCGGGCGCCTTGCGCGGCGCGCAGACCGCCTACCCGTTCAATCGCGAGTACATGTACGCCCAGGGAAATTCCCGGTGAATTTCCCGCCGCCCGCCTGCACAACGGGCCGCGCAAGCTCTAAGCTTGTCTGATGCTCTATAAATTCAAATCCAAGGCAGCCGGCGATCTCATCATGCTGGAGCCGAACGGCCGCCGGGTGCTCGAAATCATCGGCAAGGACGCGCAACCCAAGGGCATCATCCTCCCCGAACAGATGCCCGCCGCGATCGATGCGCTCGAAGCCGCCATCGTCCGCGAGGAAGCCGACCAGAAGGCGCTGGCCGACGAGGCGCGGGCCCGGGGCGAGACGCCGCCGCAGTTCGACGCGGTCTCGCTGCGCCAGCGCGCGGTGCCGTTCCTGGACATGCTGCGCCGGTGCCAGAAGGCCGGCAAGGAAGTCGTCTGGGGGGTCTAGCGAGGTGTCTGCGCGCGGTGCCCTCACCCCAACCCTCTCCCAGAGGGAGAGGGAGCCAACTGCCTTGGGCCGCGTGAACTAGTCCACCTTCGCGCCGGACACCTTCACCACCTGCGCCCACTTGCGGTGCTCGGCGTCGATGTGGCGCGCGAACTCGGCCGGGGTGTTGCCGCTGGGGATGGCGCCCTGGGCCACCAGCTTCTCGTTGATGGCCGGCACCTTCAACGCCTTGGCCACTTCCTGCTGGATGCGGTTGACAACGTCCGGCGGCGTGCCCGCGGGGGCCAGCAGGCCGAACCAGGACGTGGCATCGAAGCCCTTGAGGCCGCTCGCCTGCTCCACGGTGGGCACATCGGGCAGGGCCGCCGAGCGCTGCGCACTGGTGACGGCGAGCGCCCTCAGCTTGCCCGCCTTGATCTGCGGCATGGAGGAGGGCAGGTTGTCGAACATCACGTCCATGGTGCCGCTGATCATGTCCAGCAGTGCCGGGCCGGAGCCGCGGTACGGGAAGTGGACCATGTAGGTGCCGCTCATGCTCTTGAAGAGTTCGCCCGCCAGGTGAATGGAGGTGCCATTGCCGCTGGACGCCATGTTCAGCTTGCCGGGGTTGGCCTTGGCATGCGTGATGAAGTCGGCCACGGTGTTGATGCCCATGGCGCGCGCCTTCTCGGCGTTCATCACCATCACGTTCGGCACACCGGCCACCAGCGTGATCGGCGCGAAATCCTTGACGGGGTCGTAGGGCATCTTGTCGTAGAGCGCGCGGTTGATGCCGTGCGTGCCCACTGTTCCCATCAGCAGGGTGTAGCCGTCGCCCGGCGACTTGGCGACGGCCTCCGCGCCGACGTTGCCGCCGGCGCCCGCGCGGTTGTCCACGATGAAGGGCTGGCCGAAGGCCTTGGAGAGCTCGGGCGCCAGCGCACGCGCCAGGATGTCGGTGGTGCCGCCGGCGGCGAAGGGCACGACGATGGCATCATCAACCACGTCAACGCCCGTGCCGCACCGCCGTCCTGAAACCTCAACCAGGGAGACTCGGGTGGGGCTGGAATGCAAAAAGCCGCCCGAAGGCGGCTTTGAGGGAGCCAAGCCGGCTCAGTCGGCGTACACGCCGGCAGCCTTGATCACGGGCGTCATCTTGGCGATCTCGGCCGCGATGAACTTCTTGTGCTCGGTGGGCTCCATGCGCTTGTCGGTCACGACCACGGCGCCCAGGCCTTCCTGCTTCTTGATGAAGTCAGCGTCCTTCAGGGCCACCTTCAGGGCTTCGTTGATCTTCTTCTGCACGTCCGCCGGCGTGCCCTTGGGGGCGTACAGGCCGTGGAAGATGGTGATCTGGAAGTCCTTCACGCCCTGCTCCTGCAGAGTGGGCACGTCCTTGAGCACCGGCGTGGCCAGGCGCTTGGCGGTGGTGACGCCGAAGACCTTGACCTTCTTGCCTTCGATCTGGCTGGTGGTGTTGGTGGTCTGGTCACACATCAGGTCCACCTGGCCGCCGATCAGGTCGGTCATGGCCGGGGCCGTGCCCTTGTAGGGAACGGTGGTCATGTCCACGCCCACCGCCGACTGCCACAGCATGCCGCACAGGTGCGAGGCCGAGGCCATGCCGGCATTGGCGAGGTTGATCTTGCCCTTGTTGGCCTGCACCCAGGTCATCAGTTCCTTGTAGTTGGTGGCGGGCAGCTGGGGCTTGCCGATCAGCGTCATGGGCACGTCGTTGATCAGGCCCAGGTATTCGAAGTCGGACTCGACCTTGAAGGGCAGGTTGCGCACGAGGCCGGGGAACACGCTCATGGCGATGTGGTGCACGAGCAGCGTGTGGCCGTCGGCGGTGGCCTTGGCCACCTTGTTGGCGCCGATCAGGCCACCGGGGCCACCCGCGGCGTTTTCCACCACGACACTGGTGCCCAGCGACTTGCGCATGGCTTCGGCCAGGTCGCGCGCGACACGGTCGGTGGGGCCGCCGGCGGCGAAAGGCACGACCAGGGTCACGGGCTTGTCCTTGATGGGATAGTCCGCAGCCATGGCGCCGGTGGCGGCTGTGACAGCCATCGCCACGGGGGCCAGGTACTTGAGCAGTGAGTTCATGGGGTCTCCTTGAAGTGAACCCACAAATGGTAAGTGCCGCACGATATACAAACATCGCGGAAATTACGTACCGATGCCCCGGGGAAAGCCCTAGCCTGGGGCAAGTTTGATGCAGCGCGACCTATTTGTAGCTGCGCGCGTCCTCGATCACCTTGCCGTCGTTCGGCAGCGAGCCGGGCGCCAGCAGCTGCACGTCGCCGCGCAGCTTGGTAACGTCGCGGATCGCCTCGCCGATGCGGGCATCCAGGCCCTTCGGGGTGGATGCCGCCTCGACCTGGAGGGTCATCACGTCGTTGGCCATTTCGCCGCTGACCACCAGGCGCGCTCTAAGGACCTCGGGGAAGCGCCGCGCGATGTCGGCCACCTGCGAAGGATGCACGAACATGCCGCGGATCTTGGTGGTCTGGTCCGCGCGTCCCAGCCAGCCCTTGATGCGCGCGTTGGTTCTTCCGGTGGGACAGTGGCCTGCCAGCATGGCCGACAGGTCCCCGGTGCCGAAACGGATCAGCGGATACGACGGGTTGAGCGTGGTCACCACGAGCTCGCCGACCTCGCCGTCAGCCACGGGGTCGCCCGTGCCGGGACGCACGATCTCGACGATCACGCCTTCGTCGATCACCAGCCCTTCGCGCGACTCGGTTTCGTAGGCGACGAGGCCGAGGTCGGCCGTTGCATAGCTCTGGTAGGCGGCCACGCCGTGTTCGGCGAACCAGTCGCGCAGGCTCGGCGGCAGCGCCTCGCCGCCAGTGAGCGCCTTGCGCATGCTGGAGATGTCGATGTGCGTTTCGCGGGCCTTCTCGATCAGGATGCGCAGGAAGCTGGGGGTGCCCGCGTAGGCCTTGGGCCGCAGTTCGGCCATGGCCTGCAGCTGCTGTTCGGTCTGGCCGACGCCGGCGGGGAACACCGTGCAGCCAAGGGCGTGCGCGCCCGATTCCATGATGAATGCGCCCGGCGTCATGTGGTAGCTGAACGCGTTGTGCACCAGGTCGTCCGCGCGAAAGCCCGCCGCGAACATGGCGCGCGCCACGCGCCAGTAATCGCGGGCCGTGCCCTCGGGTTCGTAGATGGGGCCGGGCGAGGCAAAGACGCGCTGCATCAGTGGCCCGCGCACCAGGGTGGAGAAGCCGCCGAACGGGTCCTGATCGCGCAGGGCCTTTTGCCGGTCGAACAGTTCGTGCTTGCGCGTCACGGGCAGGCGCGCGAGCGCTTCGCGCGAGGCCACGGCGGCCGTGTCCACACCGGCGAGGATCTCGGCGAAGGCGGGCGCCTGCTGCCGGGCATGCGCCACCTGCCGCGGCAACGCGGCCATCAGGTGCGCTTCGCGCTCGGCGGGCGGTCGGGTTTCGAGGGCGTCGAAATGGTTTGTCATCGGCGCGTCCTCAGGCCAGCCAGCGCTTGCGCCGCTTGTAGCTCTTCACGTCGCGGAAGCTCTTGCGTTCGCCGCCGCCGACGCCCAGGTAGAACTCCTTGACGTCCTCGTTGTTGGCCAGCTCCGCCGCGGGGCCGTCCATCACGACCCGGCCGCTCTCCATGATGTAGCCGTAGTCGGAATATTTCAGCGCCATGTTGGTGTTCTGCTCCGCCAGCAGGAAGGTGACCTTTTCCTTGGTGTTCAAGTCCTTCACGATCTCGAACACCTCTTCCACGATCTGCGGCGCCAGGCCCATCGAGGGCTCGTCCAGCAGCACCATGCTGGGGTTGGCCATCAGTGCCCGGCCGATCGCGCACATCTGCTGCTCGCCGCCCGAGGTGTAGGCGGCCTGGGAGCCGCGCCGCGTCTTCAGGCGGGGGAAGTAGGCATAGACCTTCTCGAGGTTGCGGCTGACCTCGGCCTTGCTGGTGCGGGTGTAGGCGCCGGTCAGCAGGTTCTCCTCGATCGTGAGGTGCGCGAAGCAGTGGCGGCCTTCCATCACCTGGATCACGCCGCGCTGCACAAGCTCAGCCGGCGTCAGGTTTTCGATGCGCTCGCCGCGCAGTTCGATGCTGCCCTTGGTCACGGCGCCGCGCTCGCCCTTGAGCAGGTTGGAGACGGCGCGCAGCGTGGTGGTCTTGCCGGCCCCGTTGCCGCCGAGGATGGCCACGATGTCGCCCTCGGGCACCTGCAGCGACACGCCCTTGAGCACCAGGATGACGTGGTTGTAGATGACCTCGATGCCGTTGACGTTCAAGACGATGTTGGATTTTTCCATTGCTTGCCTTTACCAATCGAAAGAAGCGCTTCGCGCGTCCCTTTCGATTGGCGGCTCCTTGGAGCCGCTGCCCCTCCCGCCTGGCGGGAGGGGTTGGGGGAGGGTGCCGTCAGTACAACCCGATCAGGACTGGCAGTCCTGCGGCGTGCGCCGGGTCAGCTTCTTTTCACCCGCGTACTTGTCGGCGGAAACCTTGACCATCGGCCGTATGACCTGCTCGTCCGCTTGCAGCCAGTCGGAACTCCACACGAACTTGGCGCCGTCCCAGGTGTGCACCCGTGCCCAGGCCGAGCCCATGTGGTCCACGCAGCTGGTGGACACCGGCCGCATCACGCCCTTGAAGCCCAGCG
Organism: Ramlibacter sp.; assembly: GCA_035476755.1. GTDB lineage: Bacteria > Pseudomonadota > Gammaproteobacteria > Burkholderiales > Burkholderiaceae_C > Ramlibacter. The sequence continues at coordinate 6,424 of DATILF010000248.1, read as the reverse complement.
CATCGAGCTTGGCCTGGGTGAGGTTGAGGTTTTCATAACCCCAGCGTGCCTGCTCGCCGGTGATCACCTTGCCTTTGCCGAAGCGCTCCTGCGCCGTGCGCACGCCTTCCACGGCCAGCATGGCACCGATCACGCCGCGCATGTACAGCACCGTGCCGACTTCTTCCTTGGGGCCGGTGCCCTGGCCCTTGGCGTGGACCTTCTCCTGGATCTCCTTGACGACCGCGGACTGCGGTTCGGCGCCGTGCTGCATCATCACCGCGCTGTAGCCCTTGGCGCCCGCGCCCACGTCGCGCAGGTCCGGCTCCGCGCCCGACCACCAGGTGCCGAACATCTTCTCGCGCGGATAGCCGACGGCCTGCGCTTCCTTGATGGCCGTGGGCGTCATGACGCCCCAGGTCTGCAGGATCACGTAGTCGGGCTGCTGCTGGCGCACCTGCAGCCAGGTGGCCTTCTGCTCGACGCCGGGCGCCGCGATCGGCAGCAGCTGCAGCGAGAAGCCGTACTGCGCGGCGCGCTCCTGCAGGATGGGCAGCAGCTCCTTGCCGAACGGGCTGTCGTGGTAGCCCACGGCGATCTTCTTGCCCTTGAGCTTGTCCATGCCGCCCGCCTGCTTGCCGATGTGCTGCAGGACCGTGTCGCCCGCGACCCAGTAGTGGCCGATCAGGGGGAAGTTCCACTTGAACAGGCTGCCGTCGGCCGAATCGCTGCGGCCGTAGCCCGACGTGATGATGGGAATCTTGTCGGCCGGGACCTTCTCGGTGAGCGCGAAGGTGATGCCGGTGGAGAGCGGCTGGAACACAGTGGCGCCGCCGTGCTTGCCCTTGAGCCGTTCGTAGCATTCCACGCCGCGCGCCGTGTCGTAGGCGGTCTCGCACTCCTCCACGAGCGTCATCACGCCGTTGATGCCGCCGCGTGCATTGACGAGCTTCATGTAGTCGTTGTGGCCGTTGGCCCAGGGCGACGCGTTCGGCGCCACCGGCCCGGTGCGGCCGGTCAGCGCCGGAAAGAACTGCTGCTTGGCCTGCGCGTGCACGGACAGCGCCACCAGCGACGAGGCGCAGATGGCGCTCATCCCCATGGCAAGAACCAGATTGCGAAGTTTCATGGCTTGTCTCCTTTTGAATGACGTAAGTGCGGGGGAAAACTCTCGAGGGCTCAATGCGGGAACGGCCACAGGCGCAGCTTCTGCTTGCCCGTGCTCCAGAGCTTGGCCAGGCCATGCGGCTCGACGATGAGGAACCAGACGATCAGCGCGCCGAACAGCATCAGTTCGGTGTGCGATATGCCGGCCGTGGAAATCTCGACGCCCACCAGGCTGCCGAGCAGCGGCAGCGCCTGGTTCAGGACGATGGGCAGGGTCACGATGAAGGCCGCGCCGAAGAAGCTGCCCATGATGGAGCCCAGGCCGCCGATGATGACCATGAACAGGAGCTTGAACGACTGGTCCACGGAAAAGGCGGCGGGTTCCCAGGACCCCAGGTAGATGAAGCCCCAGAGCGCGCCGGCCATGCCGACAATGAACGAGCTGACGGCAAAGGCCGTGAGCTTGGCATACATGGGGCGAATGCCGATCACCGCGGCGGCGACGTCCATGTCGCGAATGGCCATCCATTCCCGGCCGATCGCGCTGCGCACGAGGTTCTTGGCCAGCAGTGCGACCACGACCACCAGCGTCAGGCAGAACAGGTACCGGGACAAGGGGCTGTCCAGCGACCAGCCGAACACCTGCAGGCTGGAGACGGAGACCCCGCCCGAGGACGAGTCGTTGGTGAACCACTTGATGCGCAGGAACATCCAGTCGGCGAAGAACTGGGCGGCCAGCGTCGCGACGGCCAGGTACAGCCCCTTCACCCGCAGGCTGGGCAAGCCGAACAGAACGCCGAAGGCCGTGGCGCACAGGCCGCCCAGGATGAGGGCGGGCACCAGGGGCATGTTCGGCACGCGCACGAAGAAGTTGTAGGCCCCGTAGGCGCCCACCGCCATGAAGGCGCCCGAGCCCAGCGATATCTGCCCGCAGTAGCCCACCAGGATGTTCACGCCGATGGCTGCCATCGAGAAGATGAGGAAGGGGATGAGGATGGCGCGAAGGGCGTAGTCGCCGGCGAGCGCAGGCACCGCCGCATAGGCCGCGATGAGGATGAGCGCGATCGCGACCCGGTCCTGCACGATCGGAAAGATCTGCTGGTCGGTGCGGTAGCTGGTCTTGAATTGGCCGTTTTCCCGGTAGAACATGAGTGTGCCTTCAGACGCGATCAATAATCTTCTCGCCGAAGAGGCCCTGCGGCCGCACCAGCAGGACGGCCAGGGCCAGGACATAGGCGAACCAGATTTCGATGCCGCCACCGACGAACGGGCCGAGGTACACCTCGGAGATTTTTTCGCCCACGCCGATGATCAGCCCGCCGACGATGGCGCCGGGCACTGAGGTGAGCCCGCCCAGGATCACCACGGGCAGTGCCCGCAGGGCCACGGTGGACAGGGAGAACTGCACGCCCAGCTTGCTGCCCCAGATCATCCCGGCCACCAGCGCCACGACACCGGCGACGCACCAGACGATGACCCAGATGCGGTTGAGCGGAATGCCCACCGACTGGGCGGCCTGGTGGTCGTCCGCCACGGCGCGAAGGGCGCGGCCGGTCGCCGTCTTCTGGAAGAACAGGCTCAGCAGGGCCACCAGCGCGGCGGCGATCAGCGCCGCGATCAGGTCCTCCTTGTTGATCAGCATGCCGCCCTGGAACAGGGAGTCGAACACGATCACCGGGTCCTTGGGCATGCCCACGTCGATCTTGTAGACGTTGCTGCCGAAGATGGTCTGGCCCAGGCCTTCCAGGAAGTAGGTGATGCCCAGCGTGGCCAGCAGCAGCGTCGCGCCCTCCTGGTTGACCAGGTGGCGCAGCACCAGGTATTCGATGAGCCAGGCCACCGCGAACATGATGACGCCGGCGATCAGGAAGGCGGCGACGTTCGCCACCACGGGATTGGTGAGGCCCGTCCATTGCGGCAGCCATTCCGCGAAGCGCGCCATGGCCAGCGCGGCGAACAGCACCATCGCCCCCTGCGCGAAGTTGAACACGCCCGAGGCTTTGAAGATCAGCACGAAGCCGAGGGCCACCAGCGAATACAGCATGCCGGCCATGAGGCCGCCCAACAGTGTTTCAAGAAAGAATCCCATGGTCCGTCCTATTCCGAAGTGCCCAGGTAGGCCTTGATCACCTCGGGGTTGCCGCGCACCTCCGTGGGCGTGCCGTCACCGATCTTCTTGCCGTAGTCCAGCACCACCACGCGGTCGCTGATGTCCATGACCACGCCCATGTCGTGCTCGATCAGCACCACCGTGGTTCCGAACTCGTCGTTCACGTCCAGCACGAAGCGGCACATGTCCTGCTTCTCCTCGACGTTCATGCCTGCCATCGGCTCGTCCAGCAGGAGAACCTGGGGCTCCATGGCCAGCGCGCGCCCGAGGTCCACGCGCTTTTGCAGGCCGTAGGGCAGCTGGCCCACCGGGGTCTTGCGGAACGGCTGGATCTCCAGGAAGTCGATGATGTGCTCGACGAATTCGCGGTGCCGGATTTCCTCGCGCTCGGCCGGCCCGATGCGCAGCGCCTGCAGGAACAGGTTGCTCCGGATGCGCAGGTTGCGGCCCGTCATGATGTTGTCCAGCACGCTCATGCCCTTGAAGAGCGCGAGGTTCTGGAAGGTGCGCGCCACGCCCATCTCGGCCACCTGGCGGCTGTTCATGTGCTTGAATGTCTTGCCGCGAAACGTGATCGAGCCCTGCTGGGGCTGGTACACGCCGTTGATGCAGTTGAGCATCGAACTCTTGCCGGCGCCGTTGGGGCCGATGATGGCGCGGATCTCGTGCTCGCGAACGTCGAACGAGATGTCGGTCAGGGCCTTCACGCCGCCGAAGCTGAGCGAGATGTTCTGCACGTTCAGGACCACGTCGCCGGTGCTGCGCGCGGTCGCCAGGGGTTGGTTGGCGCTGGTTTGCTCCACCAGCCGCGCCGCCGTCTCCGGTGTGAGGGCTTCGGCGGGTTCCGCCCGAAGGGTGACGGTGCTCATAGGTGAATCTCCGCGTCGCTGTGGGCCGCGACGCTGGCCATGGGAGTGGCGCGCATCATGCGGCCGCCTTCACGGGGGCGAAGACGCGGGCGTCGGCGATGCGCAGCGTGGCGCTCACGTTGCCGGTGCGACCGTCCTCGAACTTCACCTGGGTCTGGATGTACTGCTCGGTCATGCCGCCATAGAGCGCATCGACCAGCACCTGGTATTTCTCGGCGATGAAACCGCGGCGAACCTTGTTGGTGCGGGTCAGCTCGCCGTCGTCGGCGTCCAGCTCTTTGTGCAGCACCAGGAAGCGGCTGACCTGCGAGCCCGCCAGCAGTTCATCGGCGGCGAGGTCGGCGTTGACCTTTTCCACGCAGTCCTTGATGAGCGCATACACCTCGGGCTTTTGCGCCAGGTCGGTGTAGCCGGCGTAGGGCAGGTTGCGCCGCTCGGCCCAGTTGCCCACGGCGTCGAAGTCGATGTTGATCATCACGCACACGCGGTCCCGTCCGTCGCCGTAGGCCACGGCCTCCTTGATGTACTGAAAGAACTTCAGCTTGTTCTCCACGTACTTGGGCGCGAACATGGCGCCGTCATTGGCGCCGCCCTTGATGCGGCCGACGTCCTTGACGCGGTCGATGATCTTCAGGTGGCCCTGCGCATCCAGGAAGCCCGCGTCGCTGGTGTGGTACCAGCCGTCGGCGGTGAGCACTTCGGCGGTGGCCTGCGGGTTCTTGTAGTACTCCTTGAGCAGGCCCGGCGAGCGCACCAGGATCTCGCCGTTGTCCGCCACCTTGATCTCCACGCCGCTGATCGGTACGCCCACGGTGTCGGCCCGGGCCTGGTCGTCGGGCTGCAGGCACACGAACACGGCCGTCTCGGTGGAGCCGTACAGCTGCTTGAGGTTCACGCCGATGGAGCGGTAGAAGGTGAACAGGTCCGGCCCGATGGCTTCGCCGGCGGTGTAGGCCACGCGCACGCGCGACAGGCCCAGGTTGTTGCGCAGCGGCCCGTACACCAACAGGTTGCCCAGGGCATATGTCAGGCGGTCGACGGTGCTCACCGGCTTGCGGTCCATGAGGGCGGGGCCCACGCGTTTGGCGACGTCCATGAAACCGTGGAACATCTTGCGCTTGGTCCAGCCGGCGTCCTCCATGCGGATCATCACCGAGGTGAGCAGCCCCTCGAACACGCGGGGTGGCGCAAAGTAATAGGTGGGCCCGATTTCCTTGAGGTCGATCACCACGGTGGCAGCCGACTCCGGGCAGTTCACCACGTAGCCGCAGGCTAGCCATTGCGCGTAGCTGAAGATGTTCTGGCCGATCCAGGCGGGCGGCAGGTACGCCAGCACTTCTTCGTGGCTGGTGAGCTTGTCGAATTCGGCGCCGGCGTGTGCCCGGTCCAGCAGCGTGCGGTGCGTATGCACCACGCCCTTGGGGGTGCCGGTGGTGCCCGAGGTGAAGAACATGGCGGCCACATCGTCCGGCTTCGCCTTTTCCATCTGCGTCTTGAAGAAGGAAGGGTTTTGCGCGGCGAAGTTTCGTCCCGCATCGATCAGGTCATCCAGCGATTGCAGGCCCGGCTCGGCGTACTTGCGCAGGCCGCGCGGGTCGTCGTAGTAGATCCCCGCGAGTTGCGGGCACGGGCCGCGGATCTCCAGCAGCTTGTCCACCTGCTCCTGGTCCTGTGCGAAAGCAAAGCGCACGTCGGCGTTGTTGATGGGAAAGACGCACTCGCTGGCCACGGCGTCCTGGTACAGGGGGATCGGCACGGCGCCCAGAGACTGCGCCGCGAGCATGGTGGCGTACAGCCGCGGGCAGTTGGCGCCCAGCACCACCATGTGCTCACCGGCGCGCAGGCCGGCCTGGTGCAGTCCGCACGCGACGTGCGTCACCAGCTCGGCCATCGCCGCCCAGGTGTGCGTTTGCCAGATGCCGTATTCCTTCTCACGCATGGCCGGATCGGCCGGCCGCTGCGCTGCGTGCTGGAGCAGCAATCGCGGGAATGTCGTCTCCATGAAGGTCCTTGTGAATAGCGTTGCTTCGCTGAATTGACCGGATCGTAGGACTGACTTTGACGCCATGTTGTCTTTGCGACGACATTCCTAGGGAATGTCCTAGTAGGGCCTGTCCCGAGCATGATCCACGTCAACAGGCGTGCCCTGCCACCTGGGCGGGACTCGAGCACGAGTAGAAGCGGGCGAGCTTTGGGACGACAATGCGGGCGCCATGACGACCGAATCGCCCCTCTACCAGCGGCGCCGCAACCCGACCGCCGCCGAACTGGCCGGAATCCCCTGGCTCAAGGTGTTGCGCCCCGATGAATACGAGCGTGCCGTGCGCCACCTGACCGTGGGCGATGCGCTGCCGGGCGA
>DATILF010000247.1:0-7014 GCA_035476755.1 Ramlibacter sp. | reverse complement strand
GGCGGCCCGGGTCAAGCCGCTTCGGCCATCGAGACGGCCGACTCCATGTCCACCGCGACGATGCGCGACACGCCCTGCTCCTGCATGGTCACCCCGATCAACTGCTCGGCCATTTCCATCGCGATCTTGTTGTGGCTGATGAAGAGGAACTGCGTTTCACGGCTCATGCTGCTCACCAGTTTGGCATAGCGCTCGGTGTTGGCGTCGTCCAGCGGCGCGTCCACCTCGTCCAGCAGGCAGAACGGTGCGGGGTTGAGCTGGAAGATCGCGAACACGAGCGCGATGGCCGTGAGCGCTTTCTCGCCGCCCGAGAGCAGGTGGATGGTCTGATTCTTCTTTCCCGGAGGCTGCGCCATAACCTGCACGCCCGAATCCAGAATCTCGTCGCCGGTCATGACCAGCTTGGCATTGCCGCCACCGAACAGCTCCGGGAACATCTTGCCGAAGTGCTCGTTGACGATGTTGAAAGTGCCGGCCAGCAACTCGCGGGTCTCGCCGTCGATTTTCCTGATCGCATCTTCCAGCGTGACCATGGCTTCGTTCAGGTCGGCGGACTGCGCGTCGAGGAACTGCTTGCGCTCACGGGCCGTGGTCAGCTCGTCCAGCGCAGCCAGGTTCACGGCCCCCAGCGCGGCGATCTCGCGGTGCAAGCGGTCGATGTCGCCCTGCATGCCCGACAGACGGACCTTGCCGTCCTCGATCGATTTCGCGACCACCTCCAGATCGGCCTGCGCGTCGGTCAGCAACTGCGTGTATTGCTCGAAGCCCAGGCGTGCCGCCTGTTCCTTGAGCTGGAATTCGGTGATTCGCTGGCGCAGCGGTTCGAGTTCGCGCTCGAGTTGCAACCGGCGCTCGTCGCTGGCGCGCAGCTTGGCGGTGAGGTCGTCGTATTCGCTGCGCTTGGCGCCCAGGGACTGCTCGCGCTCCAGTTTCACGGCCAGGGCGTTTTGCAGGCCTGCCTGGGCGGCAGCGTCCGTCAGGCGCGAAAGCTCTTCCCGGGCCCGCGCGTCTTCGGCGGCGATGGACTCGCCCTGTTGCGTGGCGGTTTCGATGGCGCGTTGCAGTTCGGCCTTGCGCGCTTCCACCGAGCGCTGCGAGAACTGCGCCTCCTGCGCCTGCCGCTCCAGGCTGCGCTGTTGCTCGCGGCATTCCGCCAGCTTGCGTTCAGCCTCGATGACGCGGTCACCCAGTTGGGCATGGCGCTCCTGGCTGTCGGCCAGCTGCATGTCCAGCTCTTCGAAGCGTCCTTCGGCAGTGACGCGCCGTTCCTGCAATTCCTCCAGCAGCGCATCCACCTCGGCCAGGTCCGAAGCGATCTGCTCGCTGCGGGCCCGCGTCTGCTCGGCCAGCTGCGTGAGCCGCATCGTCTCGACCTGCAGCTCGTGCGCGCGGCCTTGCGTGTCCGCGGCTTCGCGCCGCGCCGACACCAGGCGCTGAGATGCGTCGGTGTAGGCCGCCTCGGCCCGCACCAGCGCCGACCGGGCCTCTTCGGCGATCAGCACCTGCGCGCGCAACTGCTTTTCGAGGTTTTCAATTTCCTGCTGGCGCGCCAGCAGGCCGGCTTGCTCGGAATCCTGGGCGTAGAAACTCACGCTGTGCGCGGTGACGGCATGCCCGCTTTTCACGTAGATCACTTCACCGGCCTGCAGCTTCTCGCGCGCCGCCAGCGCTTCTTCGAAGCTTGCCGCCGTGAAGCAGCCATGCAGCCAGTCGCCGAGCAAGGCCTTCTGGCCCGCGTCGTTCAGTCGCAGCAGGTCGGCCAGCCGGGGCAGCGCGGCGCTGCCTTCGGGCACGCCGGCCTGCGGCGGGCTGTAGAAGGCCAGTTTGGCGGGTGGCGCATCGTTGCCGAAGGCGCGCACCATGTCCAGGCGGGACACTTCCAGCGAGTTCATCCGCTCGCGCAAGGCGGCTTCCAGGGCGTTTTCCCAGCCCTGCTCGATGTGGATGCGGCTCCACAGGCCCTGCAAGCCATCCAGCCCGTGCTTGGCCAGCCAGGGCCGCAGCTTGCCGTCGGTCTTCACTTTTTCCTGCAGTGCCTTGAGCGCCTCCATGCGCGCCGACAGGTCCGACTGCTTGTGGCTCTCGCTGTTGACGGCCTGTTGCCGGCTGCGGCGGTCGTCGTCAAGCTGCGGCACCTGCTCCTGCAATTCGTGCAGCCTCGCATCGGCCGTCTCGGCGGCTTCCTGCGCGCCTGCCAGCTGCGCCTGCAGGTTGGTCAGGCGCACTTCATCGGGCGCCGCCAAGGCGTTGCGGTCCGCCCCCAGCCGGTCACGCCGCTGGCCGAGCTGGCGGGATTGTTCCTCGATGTTGCGCTGGTCGGCGGCCAGCACCTGGATCTGCTGCTGCACCTGCGCCACGGAGCCGCGTTGTTCGCTGGACTTCGCCTGCGCCTGCCGAAGCGCCTCTTCCAGGTCGGGCAGCTGGTGCGCCTGTTCTTCCACCTGGGCGGCCAGCAGCAGGGCCTTTTCCTCGGCATCCACGCCCTGCGCGGCCAGGGATTCCGACTCCGCCAGCGCGTCGTCCTTGCGGGCGGCCCATTGGGCGGTTTGCTCCTTCAACTGGACCAGGCGCTGTTCGACCCGCTGACGGCCTTCCACCACGAAGCGGATTTCGGCTTCCAGCCGCCCGACTTCGGCGCTCGCCTCGTACAGCTGGCCCTGGGCCTGATTCACCTGATCGCCCGCGGCGTAGTGCGCCTGCCGGATGGTTTCCAGCTCGCTTTCGATGCGGCGCAGGTCGGCCACGCGTGATTCCAGGTCGTTCACCGATTTTTCGGCGTCCGCCTTCACCTTGGCCTGGTCGGCCTCGCTTTCAGCACGCTTCAGGAACCACTGCTGGTGCTGCTTGAGCGTCACCTCGGACTGCAGCGTGTTGTACAGCTGCGCCACCTCGGCCTGCTTTTCCAGCTTGTCCAGGTTGGCGTTCAGCTCACGCAGGATGTCTTCCACCCGGGTCAGGTTCTCCCGCGTATCGGACAAGCGGTTTTCGGTCTCGCGGCGGCGCTCCTTGTATTTGGAGACGCCCGCGGCCTCTTCCAGGAACAGCCGCAGCTCTTCCGGCTTGGATTCGATGATCCGGCTGATCGTGCCCTGGCCGATGATGGCGTAGGCGCGGGGACCCAGGCCCGTGCCCAGGAACACGTCCTGCACGTCGCGTCGGCGCACCGGCTGGTTGTTGATGTAGTAACTGGATGTGCCGTCGCGGGTCAGCACCCGCTTGACGGCGATTTCGGCGAATTGCGCCCACTGGCCGCCGGCGCGGTGGTCGGCGTTGTCGAATACCAGCTCCACCGAGGAGCGCGACGCGGGTTTGCGAGTCGTTGTGCCGTTGAAGATCACGTCCTGCATCGACTCGCCGCGCAGCTCGCTGGCGCGGGATTCGCCCAGCACCCAGCGCACGGCATCCATGATGTTGGACTTGCCGCAGCCGTTGGGGCCGACGACGCCCACCAGCTGGCCCGGCAACATGAAGTTGGTGGGTTCGGCGAACGACTTGAACCCGGATAACTTGATGGAATTGAGACGCACGGCCCTGCCCGAAGATGCTGACTGGATGAAGGCGCCGGCAGACAGGAAGCTGCGCCGGCGAGTGCCTGGGATGATACCGTGCCTACCGTGCCTACCGTGCCGTGGACGGGCGGACCCCCGGCGGACGCCTCTGTCCGGAGGCGGGCCAGGCCCGGGCCGGCGGGGACCTCAGTGAACTTCCTCGTGCAGGCAGAGGTAGTTGCCTTCCGGGTCCTTGAACCAGGCCGCCTTCTCCGACCCCAGCACGCAGATGTGGTTGACGGTCTTCAGGCCCGGCATGTCGTAGTCCTCGAAGACGATGCCGGCGCGCTCCAGGTCGCGAATGTCTGCAGCGATGTCGTCCACCTCGAAACTCAGGGCCGTGTGGTCCGCCTTGGTGCCACCCTCCTTCGAATGCAACGCGATTTGCGCGCCGCCGCCCAGGTGGTACACGACGTCGCCTGTGGGCTTGGGGCCATCCGGCTTGAACCCCAGCTTGCCCTCGTAGAACTCGCGGGCGCGTTTCATGTCGACCACCGGCAAGATGGTGGTGACGCAGGCATTAGACAGCATGGCACACTCCTTGAAGCGTTGAGGGACGAAAAGAATACTGCGATGGCGGACGGCTTGCCTGACTGGGCAGTGGGTCCGTCAAGCCCGGCCGCGCACTAGAATCACCAGCAAACCGGACCGCTATGCGACCACGAACCCTCCTGTCCCTGGCGCTCGCCATGCTGCACGCGGCCTGCGCCACAGATGTGCAGCGGGCAACGGACACCGGCGCGTCGCTGGCCTTCCAGAACAAGGCGCTGAACCCGCGCAACGGAGGCATCTCGGTCACCGCCGACAGCCTGCAGCCCGGCGACATCATCCTGTCGTCCAGCAACGGCATCAACTCGGTCGGCATCCGCCTGCTGACGCTGTCGCCCGTCAGCCACGCCTCGATCTACGTTGGCGACCGGCAGGTGGCCGAAGCCGTCGGCCAGGGCATTCGCCGGCGCACGGTGGCGGAACTGCTCGATGAGGAAGCGACGGTGGTGGCATTCCGCCACCCGGGTTTCCGGCCGGATCACGCACAGGGCGTAGGCCAGTTCGTGAAGCAGCACGAAGGTCACAAGTACAACTTCGTCGGCGTCATGCTGCAGGCGCCTTTCTCCCTGGAGCGCCGGGTGTGCGAGTTGCCGCTGGTGCCTTCGCTGGTGCGAGACTTCTGCCTGCAGGGTGTCGCCGCGGTGCAGCTGGGCATCGGCCGCAATGACCAGTTCTTCTGTTCACAGTTCGTGCTGGAGGCATACCGCCGCGCCGGCCTGCCCCTGACCGACGCCGACCCGCGCCTGTTCAGCCCGGGCGACCTGCTGCACATGCGCGAGGGCGACGTGCCCTCGGTGCGCATTCACCAGGCCCTGCAGTACGTCGGGCACCTGAAGTTCCAGCCGGCCCAGGACCTGGCCACGCGAAATTAGCTGCCCACGTGCATGACGAACGCGGCGCCGCTGGACATGCGGCAGGTCCCCGTGCCCAGCGTGGGCGAATTCATGGTGTAGCGGCAGTTGATGAAGCTGCCGCGGCTGCCGGCGCCATTGGCCAGGCCTTCCCGTGACGAACCTGCGACGCGCGTCGCCTCCCCTGAAAAGGTCTCCCCGCCGATGCTGGTGGTGAAGTGGCCGCGGCCGTTCAGGTCGTTCGTCACCGTGGCCATGACTGTGCCGTAGGCGGCGGCCTGTTCATTGGACGGGTACAGGCGGGCCGAGAACGTGACCGGCGCGGGGGCGGGCATCGGCACGTGGAGGGTGCTGGATTGCGCTGGCGGCTGGATGGGCACGACGTAGCAGCCCGCCAGGCCGGCAGCGAATGTCAGTGCTGCAATGAAGGCGGTACGACGCAAGGTGGACGTGATCTTCATGGGAATCCGGGTGACCCAAGCACATGCTTGTGCGGCGGATTCTCACGAACGGCATCCGTAAAGTACTGAATTTCTACACAAGTACTTAAATTCTCCACTGAAAGTCGCGTATTTAGCTACTTGGTCCGGGAGGCAAGTCCTTCAGGCGGCGATCCATCAGGCTGAACCACAGAGGCGGTACCGAGGCCAGCAGCAAGCAGCCGGCGTAGCCGGTGGGGAGTTGCGGGCCGGGCAAGGCCTCCAGTTCGGGATAGCGCTTCCAGGCCCGCGTATGGTGATCGGAGTGGCGCTGCAGGTTGGCCAGGAGGCTGTTCGAAAGGATGTGGTCTGCGTTCCACGCGTGCTCCGTCCCGAACGCCTGCCGGTGGCCGCCGGGCTGCACGCTTCGCTGCAGCCCATAGTGCTCGATGTAGTTCACCGTCTCCAGCAGCCAGACTGCAAAGGCCGACTGGCCGAGCCAGAAGGCCAGCATCTTGAGCTCGCCCAGCGCGGCCAACAGGCCGATGAAAGCCAGGTTCAAACTCCACGCCCAGGCCAGCGGGCTCGAAGCCCAGCCGCGGCGGTGCTGGTGCAGGCGCTGCGCCTCCAGGCGCAAGGCGCTCAGGAAGCTGCCCGCCAGGGTGCGCGGCAGGAAGCGCCAGAGATTCTCGCCGCGCCTTGCGCTGGCTGGGTCGTCCCAGGTGGCGGCGCGGGGATGATGGCCGCGGTAATGCTCCACCATGAAATGACTGTAGTTCACGCTGGTCATCAGAAGCCAGCCCATGGCCCGGTCCGGGCTGTTTCGGCTGTGGCCCAGCTCATGAGCGTAGGTGATGCCCTGCGCACCGGTGATGAAGCCGGCCCCGAACATCAGACCCCAGACGACGGACCAGTCGCTGCGCGCGGCCACAGCCAGAGCCACGATGAGCAACACACACTGCAAGGGCACATACAGGCGCAGGATCCAGTCCAGGAACGGATTCGGCCGGCCCGCCGCCGGCGACCGGTCTGCACCCGGCCAGAACGCGTCCACCAGCGCCACCACCGCCCAGGTCACGAACGCGCCCACCGGGGCGTGGGCTGGGTTGAAGAGGACGTTGAGCAGCATGGCTCCCGGCAGCAACAAACCCGCCAGAAAGCGCAAATCGGAGAAACGGAAAGCACCGGCCATTCCGCCATTCAACGAAACGCAAGACCGCACGTCAATGGGCGCCGCGACCCGGCCCGATAATCGACGCCATGAATCCCCTGTTGGCCCGGCTCCAGCCCTACCCTTTCGAACGCTTGCGAAAGCTTTTCGCGGGCGTCACGCCCAACCCCGCGTACCGGCCCATCAGCCTGGGCATCGGCGAGCCCAAGCACGCCACGCCTGAATTCATCAAGCAGGCGCTGGTCACCTCGCTCGACGGTCTGGCCAGCTACCCGGCCACGGCCGGCGAGCCCAAGTTGCGCGACACCTTCCGCCAGTGGCTACAGACCCGCTATGGGCTGGCCGTGGACGCCAACACGCAGATGCTGCCCGTCAACGGCTCGCGCGAGGCCCTGTTCGCCTTCGCCCAGACCGTGATCGACCCCACGAAAAAGCCGATCGTGGTGTGCCCGAATCCCTTCTACCAGATCTACGAA
>DATILF010000246.1:0-6284 GCA_035476755.1 Ramlibacter sp. | reverse complement strand
GGCCTGAGGATCGGCGCGGCGGGTGTTGCCGGTCTGGCCGGCGCGGTCGGCGCGGTCGTCTGGGCGTAGGCCGATACAGCGAGGGTTGTCGCGGCCAGCACGGCCGCGGGGTAGCAGGCTTTCATTTCATTCTCCCTGAGTGGTTGTTTCGCCCGGCGGAGGTGCCGGTCAGAAGCAGTCGAGCGCGCGGGTGCCGCCGCGTACTACTTCCACGCACACGGCGGCGGGCGGGCCGGACATGGCCGTGGTAGGCGGCCTCGGCGCGGCACGGCGTACCGCGACCGGAGCCGGACCCGGCTGTGCTGGGGCCGGTGCCTGCACGGCAGCGACCTGCGTGAGACCGAGCAGTTGACTCTTGGTCACGCCGGTTGTGGCCCCCGCGTTCTTGTCCAGTTGATTGCGCAATACGAGGGACAGGGTGCCGACGCTGCGGGCGAGATCGAGCTTCTCGGCATCTCCGGGGGACAGCTCCAGCGTTACGGCGCTGACGACCTTGGGTTTGGTTTCATCGCGGCTGGCTTCCTGCGCCACGGCAAGCACCAGCACTTGTTCGAGCACGGTCAGGCTGATCTGGTTGGCGCCGTCGTTACCCTTGCCCCGCTCCTGCTGGGCGTTGACCATCACGTCCACGTAGTTGCCCGGCAGCGCGAAGCCGGCGACACCGATCACATCGTTGACGCGAACCGTCATCGCGCGCTTGCCTTCCGCGATCACCGCCGACAGACCGCCTTGTGTCCCCGGCGGCGCCAGCTTGCGCTCCACGACGGCCTCACCGCGCAACACGCCCGCTTTCACGACGCGATCCTCCAGCTGCTTGATGTCCCTGTACGCGCCCTCGGGCACCGACTCGCTGGGCCACTCGGAGGTTGTGAGCATCTGCGGGTTGATCTTGCTGCCCAGCTCGATGTCCACCGCCGCGATCACCACTTTGGTGGAGGCGATATTTCCGCGCTGGGCCACCCAGCTCGCCGCGTAAACGGCGGCGGCCAGGCCGGTCACCAAGGCGAGGACGAGCAACGCGATGGCTTTCATGTTTTTCATTCCGGTTCTCCTTGAAGGGGGCGGCGCGTCATGCGAAACCCAGTTGCGTGGCCGCGAGGGATGCGATCGTCCCCACGCAGATGCTGATGCCGTAAGGCAGCTTTCCAACTGAAGCAACGGCGGTGGCCGTCGGGGTTGGCCGAATTCCAGCGACGGCCGCAAAGGCCATCGACTGGGCGATGTCGCGAACGTTGCCGGCCATGCGGCGGAAGGCCCTGTGCCACAGCGCGAAAGCCAAGGCGGCCACGCCGCCGGCGATGAACGTCAACAGGACGGCGTTGAGCGTTGCGGCGACGCCCAGGAACGACCCGACCATCGCCATCAGCTTCACGTCGCCCGCGCCCATGACGCGCAGCAAATGGAGCGGGAGCAGGATGGCGAGGCCGACGCCCAGCCCGGCCAATGCCGCCAGGAAACCGAGTTGAGCGGGGGCCACCGTGTTGTAGAGCAGGCCGAACACCATGCCGCCGACGGTGAGCCAGTTCGGGATGCGGTAGGTACGCCAGTCGATGACTGCTGCGGTCAGCAGCAGGGCGATGAGAACGACGGTACCCGGCTGCGCGAAGAGCTTCGCGAGGAATTCCGGCGTGGCGCTGATCGGGTTCATTTTCTTTTTGCTCAGAGTCGCATCGATTTGCTGTTTGGCCGGCAAATGCCGGGGCTGGAAACGAATATAGAAACGCAGGCGCAGCCGTGGATGGCGCGGTAGTCCCGATTTGCCTAGTACTTGTCACCCGCCCGCGTCAGGACGCGAAAGGGACAAACGTACTAGTCGCGCAAGAGGTGGAGCGTGCTCGGCAGGACCTGCCCGGCGGCAGGGGGCAGCAACCCACGCGAAGTGGGGGAGCGTCGGGGGCTCAGTTTCAGGGGGCGGTGGATTCGAGGCGGGGCGTGCGCAGCTTCACGGCCACGCCGGTCACGCCAGCGCGATGTTCGATGCGCACGATGTCGCCTTCGGCGGTGAATTTCATGTGCGCATCGGCCAGGTACATCTCGAACACGACCGTGCCCGTGAGTTGCAGCTCGCCGCTGATTTCCAGGTACATGCCCGACGCGCTGATGTCCCTCGTCACGGCCGAGCAGCCGTCGCCCAGTTTCAGGGGCAGGGCCAGCTTTTCGCGGGGCTCGGTGCGTTGTTCAACGAACATGGCCATCAGTCTGTACGCTGCATCCGCCGTACGCATGGGAAATTCGTCCCGTTTTGGCTAGGACCGCATCCCGCGATCGAATGGGTCAAGGGCAGGCGCTATCGAATGGGGCAAGCACACGTGGTGTGCGTTGATGCCCGGCCGTGCGGATGAATTCCGAAAACTCTGAAACGAATTGCAACTTTCTCGCATGAAAGCATCTGCCTGACTACGATAAGCCCACGTCTGTAACCGGGGGTCAACAGCCATGCAAAGTATCAGAGTTCGTGCGATCCAGGTTTTTCTAATCGCGCCGCCCATGGTGTGCTGGGGACTCGAGCGACTGGTGCAGACCGCGCACCCCCGGCTGGAGCTGACGGGCGTGGCTGCTTCCACGGCCGAGAGCCTCACCGAACTCGAGCGCCACAGTCCCGACGTGATCGTGGCCGATCTCGACGGCGCCGCCGACCTCGACGAACTGGCGGCCCTCACCCGGCGCACCGAGGCGCACGTGATCGTGCTGACGAGTTCGAACGACGTCGCGCTACTCGACAAGGCCGTGCTGGCCGGTGTGCGGGGGGTGGTGAAGACCAACGATCCGCCCGCCATCCTGCTCAAGGCCATCGAGAAGGTGAGCGAGGGCGAATTGTGGATCGACCGCGGCGCCACCAGCCGCATTTTCCTGGCCATGGCGCGGCAGAAGGCCGCCCAGGGCAACGACCCGGAGAAGACCAAGATCGCGACGCTCACTTCGCGCGAGCGGCAGACCATCGCCGCCGTGGCGGGGGATGCATCCGCGCCGGGCAAGGTGATTGCGGGGCGCCTGTGCATCAGCGAGCACACGCTGCGCAACCACCTGACTTCGATCTACAGCAAGCTGGGGCTGTCCAGCCGGCTTGACCTGTATGCCTATGCCACCAAGCACAGCCTGAACAAGCTGATTTGAGCCTATGGGCCGTCGGGGCCTTATGAGAAAACGCCGGGCCGCCCCAAGTTTTCTGCTCCCCCTCGGGGGGCGGACGCCGCAAGGCGGCGGCCTGGGGGCGCTTTCATCGGCCTATTTTTTCTCCGACCAGAGTTCACCGCCGGTGGCCCAGTCGCCGCGCTTGATGTCGTAGAGCAGGATGTCCACCGATTCGGGTTGGCTGCCCAGGGTGTCCACCACGGCCTGGGTCAGCGCCTTGACGAGGTTCTTCTTCTGCTCCGGCGTGCGGCCTTCCATCAGTTCGACGCGGATCGTGGGCATGGGGGCTCCTTGTGTTGGGAAGCCCGCATTGTGCATGGGCAAATGCCTCAACCGGCCGTAGGCAAACGGCTTATGGCGCCGGACGCGGGCGGGCCAACAATGGCGCTGTGTTCGCAGAAAGCATCACCTAAAGAGGTTCATCATGAAGCAGCAAGTCTCTCGCGCCGTCGCCAAGAACGCCGTCATCGTGGCCACCATGGGCCTGGCCGTATTCGCCTCGTGGGCTGTCGCCGAAAGCCGCCCGCCGATGCTGGACCTGGGCGCCGCTGCCGCGTGTTCGGCTGTGGTGCTGCAAGTCGGTGCGCCAGCCTGCAAAGACGCCGGCGGCCAGGGCTGAAAACCCACCGGGGCGCCCCTTGCGCCCCAAGTGAATCAAGGGCAACCACCTGCCCCTGATGCGCGCCCAGCCGGCCCGGCTTGACGCGATTGTTAAGATGAACGCCAGAAACGGCCCGTACAGGCCGCCTTGAGAGGGAAATCTGGCGCCGCTCTTCGCGAGTCGGCCTGTTCATCCATGACCTTGTTAGCAATATTGATCGCGACCCTGTCCGCGGGGATCGGCAGCGTGTGGCTGGCCGCCGGCCTCATGCGCCTGGGTTTCCTGGCCTCCGATGCGCAGGATGCCCAGGGCATCGGGCCGCAGCATCTCCTGAGCCTCGCCGCCGGCGCCTTGCTCGCCACGTCCTTCATGCACCTGCTGCCCGAGGCCTTCGAAAGCCAGGCCGGGGCGAAGGAGCTTTTTTCGACGCTGCTGGTGGGGCTGGTCTTCTTTTTCCTGCTGGACAAGGCGGAACTGTGGCACCACGGGCACGAGCATCATCACGATCACGAAGGCCATGCACACCATGGTCATGACCACCATGGGCATGGGCATGGGCACGATGCGCATGCGCCGCCGCGCGCGGGCGGATGGGCCGTGCTCACCGGCGACAGCGTCCACTGTTTTGGCGACGGCATCCTGATCGCCTCCGCCTTCATCGCGGACCTGCGGCTGGGCCTGGTCGCGGCGATCGCGGTGCTGGCGCACGAAGTGCCTCACCACATCGGCGACCTGGCGGTGATGCGGCTGTCCAGCCGCAACCGGAGCGCGGCCCTGGTCAAGGTTTCGATGGCGGGCGCCGTCACGGCGCTGGGCGGGCTCACCGGCTGGTGGCTGGTGGACCGGCTGCAGGATTACCTGCCGTACTTCCTGGCCGTGGCCAGCAGCAGCTTCATTTATGTGGCACTGGCCGACCTGATCCCGCAGTTGCAGAAGCGGCTCTCGGCGCGCGAGACGGCGGCCCAGATCGCCTGGCTGCTCGTTGGCATCGGCCTGGTCACGGCCGTGAGCCGCTTCGCCCACGCGCACTGAATGAGGAAGTGGGGAGCGCGGGGGGCTCTCAGGCCAGCGCCGGGCGGCCCCAAGCATGCGCGAGGCGGGTGGCCCGTCCTACGCCGCCAGCCGATGCCCGCCGACATGCCGCCGCCGGGCTGGTGCCAGCATGGACCCTGTGTCGCCCCAAGCAACGGTGGCGAGTTTCAGGGGACACCAGATGAAGCGTGTGGGCGTCGGCATTCTTGCCATGGCAATCGGGGTGCTGTGGATGGGGGCGGCACGCGCGCAGAACGAGGCGGACCGGGCTCCGCCGGGCTTTGAGCCCGGCCTGAAGCCCAAGCCCAGGCCGTCCGTGTCACGGGCAGGCGTGTTCGCGGCCGCCTCGGTCGCCAACGCCCGGCCGTCTCCCGTGGAGCAGCGTGAAGAGCGGCGCTTCCTGAAGGATGCGGCCGCCAACAGCCGCTTCCAGATCGAGGCCTCACGCCTGGCGATCGCCAGGAGCCAGCATGCGCCCGTTCGCGCGCTGGCTGCGGCGCTCATCGACCATCATCTCGCTTCGCTCAATGTGTTGCAACACCTGTTGCACGGCCGTGCGATGGCCATGCCCATGCTGGACAACGACCAGCGCAAGGTGCTCAATCGCCTCGCGAAACTTCAGGGCACGAGATTCAATCGCTTCTTCATGCAGGAGGTCGGCTTGCGTGGCCAGTTCGAGGCGCTGCAGGACTACGAGAGGGCCGCGCAGTTGCAGGCCGATCCGATGGTGAAGGCCTGGATAGAGGGCACGTTACCCGCGCTGCGGTCCCAGTGGGCCACGGCCGAGCGCATCGTCGCGGCTGACGTGAAGCTGGCCAGGGAGCCCGCCGCGCCTGTTCCGCGCCCGAGCGCCAGGCTCACCGGGTCGAGTAGCCGGTGACGCGCCACTTGCCGTCCGGCTCGCGCACGGTGGTGATGACTTCCTGCAACTCCTTTTTCTCAAACTTGCTGGTGAAGATCACGCTGACGTATTCGCCCTGGGGGCGGCCTTCCAGCGTGGTCTTGTAAACCGAGTCGGCCGCTGCGCGCTCGATGAAGGCGCCGAAAGGTTCACGCACTTTCGGGATGCCGTCCATCCAGGTGGGCAGCGGGACGGAATTGCGGAACACGGCGCTGGCCGTTTCCCAGGCCGTGCCCCAATCGCGGCGGTCCAGCAGCACCAGCCAGCCGGCTGCGGCCAGCTTGCCGGCAGCCTCTTTCTCGGCATTCGCGTTGTTGGCAGGTACAGCGGCGGGTGCGGCCGCGGACGCAGCGGGCGTGGCAGCCGGCGTGGCAGCGCGCGGCGGTTTCAGTTGGGCCGCGGCCGTGGTGGTGTACAGCACGGCCGCGATGGGCAGCAGCCAATGGCAAGAAAACTTCATCCAGACTCCGGAAGCAATGGAACTGCGAGGGAGTCTAGCCCGCCGCGGTGCCGGCCCCGGGCCGTGTACAGCCTTTTACGTACCGTTTACGCCAGCACCTGCCGCATCAGGCGGGCGTTCACCTGGCCCTGGTCCTCGAAATTGGTATTGAAGAGCAC
>DATILF010000245.1:0-2947 GCA_035476755.1 Ramlibacter sp. | reverse complement strand
CCGCTCTTAAAGTCGCGCCCATGCATGACTTTGCGTTCGTTTTTGCCGGCTTCTTCGTGGGCCTGGTGGTGGGGCTGACCGGTGTGGGCGGGGGCTCGCTCATGACCCCCCTGCTCATCTTCGGCTTCGGGGTGAAGCCCTACCTGGCCATCGGCACCGACCTGCTGTTCGCGGCAGTCACCAAGTTCGGCGGCTCCATCGGCCTGGCCCGCTCCAAGGCCATCGACTGGCCCGTGGTGGGGCTGCTCTCGGCCGGCAGCATCCCGGCCGCCTTGATCACCATTTTCGTGCTGCACCGTGTCGGCCCGGCCAATGCCGCGGTCCAGTCCATCATGACCACGACGCTGGGCGCCGCCTTGCTGCTCACGGCCGCGGCAACACTCTACAAAGCCATCCGCGGCAAGAGCACCCCGCGCCAGCTCGACGCCACCCAACTCGCCGCCGCCAGCCGGCCGCGCCACTGGTACCAGCCGGTGCTGTTCGGCGCCGCCATCGGCGCGCTGGTCTCCCTGACTTCGGTGGGCGCGGGCGCCATCGGCGTCACCGTCCTCATGCTGCTGTACCCGGCGCTGCCCCTGCCCCGCATCATCGCCGCCGATATCGCTTACGCCGTGCCACTCACGCTAGTGGCGGGCCTGGGCCATGCGTCCATCGGCTCGGTCGACTGGAGCCTGCTGGGCACGCTGCTGGCCGGCTCCTTGCCCGGCATCTGGGTAGGTTCGCGCCTGGTGCGCCGGGCCCCCGACCGGATCATCCGTTCATTGCTGTCCGTGCTGCTGGCCTATGCCGGGGCGCGCCTGATTTCCCTGTGAGCTGAAACCCATGTACCAATACACCGAATTCGACAAGCAGTTCGTCAAGAACCGGGCCGCGCAGTACCGCGACCAGCTCGAGCGCAACCTCGCGGGCACCCTCGGCGACGACGAATTCCGCCCCCTGCGGCTCCAGAATGGCTGGTACATCCAGCGCTACGCGCCCATGCTGCGCATCGCCGTGCCCTACGGCGAAATCTCCAGCACACAGCTGCGCGTGCTGGCCCGCATCGCGCGCGAATACGACCAGCCGACGGCCGAGATTCTCCGGGATGCCCAGGAAAAGCAGGATGCGCTCGGTCCGGTGCCTCTTCCGGCCGGATACGGTGGCGGCTCGGTGCGCTCGCACTTGAAGGTGGGCTATGGCCACTTCACGACTCGCCAGAACGTCCAGTTCAACTGGATCCCCCTGGACAAGAGCGCCGACGTGATGGACCTGCTGGCCGGCGTGAACATGCACGGCATCCAGACCAGCGGCAACTGCATCCGCAACATCACCAGCGACGAACGTGCCGGCATCGCCGTGGACGAGATCGCCGATCCGCGCCCCTATTGCGAAATCATGCGTCAGTGGAGCACACTGCACCCCGAATTCGCCTTCCTGCCGCGCAAGTTCAAGATCGCCGTGTCGGGCGCCACCGAAGACCGCGCCGCGACCTTCTGGCACGACGTCGGCCTGCACCTGGTGAAGAGTGAAGGGGAAGCGACGCATGGCGTCGCGGCCGGTGAGCTGGGCTTTCGCGTGCTGGTGGGTGGCGGCATGGGCCGCACGCCGGTCATCGCCAGCGTGATCCGCGAGTTCCTGCCCTGGGCCGAGATCCTCAACTACCTCGAAGCCGTGGTGCGCGTGTACAACCGCTGGGGCCGCCGCGACAACATGTACAAGGCGCGCATCAAGATCCTGGTGAAGGCCGAAGGCCAGCGCTACATCGACGAAGTGGAAGCCGAATACAGGCAGATCGCCCTAGTGGACGGTGCGCCGCACACCATCACCCAGGCCGAGCTCGACCGCGTGGCGGCTTCGTTCGTGCCGCCCGCCCTCAAGCGCGAGCGCAAGGGCGCCGAAGCCAAGGTGCACGAGATCATGCGTGCCGGCGCCGAAGCCGACCCGGAATACGACCGCTGGCTGCAGCAGAACGTGGCCGGGCACCGCAACCCCGAGCTGCGCGCCGTCACGCTGTCGTTCAAGCGCCTGGGCCAGGCCCCCGGCGACGCCACCGGCGACCAGCTGGACATCGCCGCCCACCTGGCCGAGCGCTTCTCGGCCGGCGAGGCGCGCGTCACGCACGACCAGAACCTGCTGCTGCCCTGGGTCCACCAGGACGACCTGCCGGAACTGTGGCACGCCGCCCGCAAGGCGGGCCTGGCCAAGGCCAACATCCGCCTGCTCACGGACATGATCGCCTGCCCCGGCGGCGATTTCTGCGCGCTGGCCAACGCGCGTTCGCTGCCCATCGCCGAAGCCATCACGCAGCGCTACCAGGACTTGGACGAGCTGCATGACATCGGCGAGATCGACCTGCACATCTCCGGCTGCATCAACTCCTGCGGCCACCATCACAGCGGTCACATCGGCATCCTGGGCGTCGACAAGGACGGCAAGGAGTGGTACCAGGTCACGCTGGGCGGCTCCGACGGCTCCCTGCTCTCCGGCGCCCCCACACCGGGCAAGGTGGTCGGCCCGTCGTTCTCCGCGGCCGAAGTGCCCGAGGTGATCGAAGCCGTGCTGGACACCTATCGCCGTGAGCGCCAGAACGAAGGCGGCAAGGCGGAAACATTCATTGCGACGCTGCGCCGCGTGGGCATCGAGCCGTTCAAGCTCTCCGCCAACGCCGCGCGTTTCGCCGAAAAGCAGGTGGCCTGAACATGAGCATGACCTTGAAACTGATTTCGCCTGACCAGGCCGCGGACACTGCCGCAGTGCTCCAACTGGCCAACGACACCGACCCGCGTGAAGCATCGCTCGAAGGCGTCGAGCGCATCGAGCTGCATTTCCCGAAGTTCGCCGATGGGCGCGCCTTCAGCCAGGCCTTCCTGCTGCGCCGCCGCCTGGGTTTCCAGGGCGACATCCGCGCGACGGGCGAAGTGCTGGTGGACCAACTGGTGCAGATGCAGCGCACGGGCTTTTCCAGCGC
>DATILF010000244.1:0-9878 GCA_035476755.1 Ramlibacter sp. | reverse complement strand
CGCGCAGAAGCGCTCGAACTTCACGGTCGAAGAGCGCTGGGCTTACGAGACACGCTACTACTTCGACTATGCGATGCGCATCTGGGACTGCCCCAAGCCGACCATCGCCGAAGTCAGCGGCGCCTGCGTGGCGGGCGGCTTTATGGTTGCCAACATGTGCGATCTGGTCGTGGCATCGCCGGATGCCTTCTTCTCCGATCCCGTGTGCCAGAGCCTGGGTACCGCGGCCGTGGAAGTGCTGATCCATCCTTGGGTGATGGGCGCGCGCAAGGCCAAGGAGTTTCTTTTCACCGGTGGCCGCATGGCAGCCGAACAGGCACTTGCCGTCGGGATGGTGAATCGCGTCATTCCTCGCGACCAGCTTCGAGCCGCTGTGGATGCGTTGGCGCTGCAGATTGCCGGCGGTGACACCTTCGCCATGATGTTGGCCAAACGCTCCATCAACCGTGGGCTCGATATACAGGGCATGCGTAGCGCGATGAGCGCGCACTTCGACGCCCACCAGCTCAGCCACCTGTCCGAATCCTTCCAGGCGCGCCGCCGCGAAGGACTGGGTCAATCCATCCAGAGGGGCAAGGCCGCGCTCGCCTGACCCGACCTCTCATCAAGCTCACCCACCGGAGACAACCATGACTCTTCTCTACAAACTGGCCCGAACGGCCGCCGCCGCAACGATGGCACTGATTGCGGGCACCGCCTCGGCACAAGCCGTATCCAACGCTGAGCTCATCAAGATCGGATTCACTTCTGCCACCAAGACCTTGCTGGGGTCCCAAATGCTAAAGGGCGCGCAGTACGCGACGACGCAGCTCAACGCCACCGGCGGTGTGCTGGGCCGAAAGGTCGAACTGGTCGTGTACGACACCGCGCTGAACCCGGCCGAAGGTTCCAACGTGGCGCAGCGCCTGGTCACGGAGAACAAGGTGAAGTTCGTCGCCGGTGAAGTGAGCAGTACGGTGGCTTTCGCGATGATCCCCACGTTCAAGCGGGCCGGCGTGCTGTACATGGCCGGCATCCCCAAGCATCCGGATGTCACCACCAAGGGCTACGACAGGTTGTTCCGCCTTAACTCCACCACCGAAATGGATGCCCGGGCCCTCAAGCCGGTGCTGATCGCCAGATTCACCGGCAAGAAAGTCGCGTTGTTCAACGAGAACACGGACTTCGGCCTGGATGGGCGCAAGCACTTGAAGGCGATTTTTAACGAGCCAGGGCAAATTGTCTTCGATGAAACGTACGACATCAGTCAGTCCGACTTCAACGCGGTCGTGACGAACATGCGCCGCAGCAAGGCCGACGTGCTGTGCATCACCGGCACCAATCCCGAGCACTACGGGAACGTGATCCGGATGGCAGCTGAGATCGGCTTCAAGCCCTCCATCTGCCTGATGCCGGGCATCCTTTACCCCGGCGCGCTCAAGATCACAGGCCCCGCGGCCGAGGGCGCCTTGAGCGCCGATATCTACGTGCCCTCCCTGGACAACCCGGTCAACAAGGCCTTTGTCGAAGGCTACAAGAAGGCTCACGGCGACGAGCCGGACAAGAGCGTGGCCATTGGCTACGAGAGCATCACCTTGCTGGCCGCCGCCATGACCGCTGCAAAGACCGCGGAGGATCCAGGCAAGGTGGCTGATGTGCTGAAGGCCGGCACCTGGCAAACACCTCGGGGCGGGGTGCGCTTCGCGCAAGACGGCCAGGCCAATGGCGCGTATGCCCTGCTCACCGTCCGTGACGGCCGCATAGCAGTCAGCAAGTAAGGCGCCTCGGCGTCGCAGCAAGGCCTGCCCGCGCCCGCCGGCGGGCCCCCGTACCGCCGCCGCAAGCGCGCGCGGCCCCCACACGTTCCTGGCTCGCAAGATGGATACCTTCTTTCTCCAACAAGTCCTCAACGGGCTTAGCACCGGCATGACCTATGTGGTGCTGGCCCTGGGCCTCACGCTGGTGTTCGGCGTGCTCCACGTGATGAACTTCGCTCATGGCGACCTGTACATGGTCGGCGCCCTGATTGCCTTCATTGCGGCGGCCCAGCACCAGCTGCCGTACGGCTGGGCAGTTCTGCTGGCCATTGGCGGCTGCGGGCTGCTGGCAGTCGTCATCGACAGGCTGGCGGTCCGCCCGCTGGTCGCCCGCAAACAGGGATCGGCCGATACGCTCCTCAGCACCTATGCGTTGAGCCTGCTTGTCTCAGAGGCGGTACTCGCCGTCTGGGGACCTACTCCACAGGCAGTCCCTGGACTCGTTGGCAGCGTCGACTTCATAGGCATCACGCTGACCTTCCAGCGAACGCTGGTGTTGGCGGCCGGGCTGGTGATGGTCGCCAGTGTGCACCTGGTCCTGCGCCACACCCTGTTCGGTAAACAGATCCGTGCCCTCGCCGAAGACCGCTTCGCCGCCGCCGTAGTGGGCATCCCCGTGCGCCGGATTGGATCACAGACCTTCGTTCTGGCCGGCGTGCTGGCCGGGGCGGCCGGCGCGCTGATGGTGCCCGTGCTGACGTTTTCGCCGGCCATGGGCCACAACGTGTTGACCAAGATATTTGCCGTCGTGGTGATCGGCGGCATGGGAAGTGTGCGCGGCACGCTTGTCTGTGGCTTGGCCCTGGGCGTTCTCGAGACCTTCGGCAGCATGTATTTCAGCGCCACGGTGAATCTGGCGCTCGTGTACGTATTACTCGTGCTGGTGCTTTTGTTCAAGCCCGCCGGCCTGTTCGGAAAGAAGGGCTGAGGCCATGCGCAAGACCACGATTCTTCTTGTTGGCGTTATCGCGATTGCAGCGGCCTCGACATTGCTGACGCCCTACCTGAGCGGTCTGGCTCTCACTGCCATTGCTTTCGCCATCCTGGGCCTGAGCGTCAACCTCGTCTACGGCTATCTGGGTTACCTCTCGTTCGGACATGCCGCGTTCTCGGGCCTGGGCGCGTACGGCGCAGGGCTGCTGTATGTGCAGCTGGGCATCCCGTTCAGTGTGGCTGCTCCGCTAGCGCTGGTACCGCCTGTCGTGCTGGGCGCACTCGTCGGCTTTGCTTCACTGCGAGTCGGTGGTGCCTACTTTGCCATTGCCACGCTGGCCAGTGCGGAAATCCTGCGCTTGATATCGACGAGTTGGGTATCGCTGACCCGTGGCCCGCTTGGCGTGGTGGTGCCGCTGCCCGGCATCGATTGGCTGGACGGTCTCGGCCTCCAATTCCATCAATATCATCTGTGGATAGCGATTGCTTTGCTTTCCACCGTGCTTCTGGGCATGCGCCGGCTCATGGCAAGCCCGATCGGCCGCTCCTGGCTGGCCATCCGCGAATCCATTGCGCTGGCGGAGTCCGTAGGCATTCCCACGTTGCGGGTGCGGGTGGTCAACATCGCGCTATCTGGCGGGCTGGCGGGGCTGGCCGGGGTGTTGCTCGTGCCAAAGGTGCTCGTGCTTTCGCCCGACCTGTTCAATCCTTCGTACTCCGCCATCGGTCTGCTGATCGTGATCCTTGGAGGACGAGGCACGCTGGTGGGTCCCCTCATCGGCGGACTGGTGTTTGCCGTCTTGCCGGAAACACTGCGCACCATCGACGAGTACCGGATGATCATCTTCGCCGGATTGCTGCTGCTGGCGGTGCGCACCCAATCCCACGGCATCGTGAAATTGCTGGAGCCGCTTTGGAAGCGCAAAACGCCCGTGATGCCGATCGCATCTGTCGAGGTTGCGGCGCTTTCGACGAATTTGCCAGTTTCCCTATCCAGGGCGGCAGTAGCGCCTGATGGGCCAGTGCTGCGGGTGCGAAAGTTGGAAAAGCGTTACGCCGGGGTGCGCGCAGTTGATGGCAGTCACTTCGACGTGCAGCGGCGGGAAATCTTCGGCGTCATGGGTCCCAATGGTGCCGGCAAGACCACCTTGCTGAAGCTGGTGAGCGGGTTCGAGCTGCCAACCGCCGGCGAGATCCACGCCTTCGGCCGCCCGGTCGCAGCCCTCGCGCCCCACCAGTTGGCGGCGCTGGGTGTGGTGCGCACCTTCCAGCACACGGAGCTGTACAAGGGGCTCAGCGTAGTCGAGAACGTCATGACCGGCACCTACTTGGTCGGGAAGGTATCGCTGTGGCGCGCACTGATCGGTGGTGCGGAGTTTCGCCGCTCCGAGGTGGAGCGGTCCTCGGTTGCACGCCACGCCATGCACCTGGTGGGTTTGCTCGGCAAGCAGCACATGCGCGCCGACGAGTTGTCGTACGGTGAGCAGAAGCTGCTGTCGATTGCCTTGGCGTTGGCGGCCGGGCCGCGACTGCTGTTGCTGGATGAACCGGCTGCCGGCTTGAACCACTCGGAGGCCGACCAGTTGCAGGGCACGCTGCAGCGCCTGCGCGACGAGGGCCTGACCATCGTACTGGTGGACCACAACCTGAAGCTGATGATGTCTGTATGCGACCGGATGCTGGTCGTCAATCATGGAGTCCCGATCGCGGTGGGCACACCAAAACAGGTTTCCGAAAACCCTCAGGTCCGGGAGGCCTATCTTGGATAAGCAAATCGGCACAGACCCCATCCTGGCCGTGCAGGCGGTCACCGTGTGTTACGGCAAGACGGTGGCCACGCGCGGTGTCGAATTACATGTCAATCAAGGCGAAGTAGTGGCCCTGGTAGGTGCCAACGGCGCGGGCAAGTCATCGCTGCTGAAGGCAATTCTGGGTGTGGGCGGCAGTTTGCAGGGGCGCATCGCCTTCGGAGGCGAAGACGTGACCGAGCTGTCGGCCGAGCGCAAGGTGGCGCTTGGAATAGCGCTGGTACCCGAGGGGCGCCACGTGTTTCCCATGCTTACCGTGCTGGAGAATTTGGAACTTGGTTTCAGTCGCGGCACCCGTCATGACAAGCCGCGCCGGATCGAGCAGATGTACGCGCTGTTTCCGAAGCTGCGGGAGCGCCGCCACCAAGCGGCTGGCACGCTGTCAGGCGGCGAGCAGCAGATGCTTGCCATTGGGCGCGCGCTGATGTCCGCACCCCGTCTGCTGATGCTCGACGAACCGACGCTGGGCCTGGCGCCATTGATCGTGACCGACGTTTCTGCGTTGCTCTCATCGCTGCGCGCCGAGGGGCAGTCCATCCTGTTGGCCGAGCAGAACGCTCGAATGTCTTTGGGCGTATCGAACCGAGCTTATGTGCTCGCGCAGGGTGAGGTGGTGCAACAAGGCGAGTCGGCCGTACTTGCGGCGTCGGACCACATACGCAAGGCCTACCTGGGGCTCTAAGGTTGAAACATGGAGCCAAGCACATCACGGAAGAAGCCCGCGGCCACCCCAGCGACGATCGAAGTCGACCTGCCTAGCCTAGCCTGGGCAGATCAATACAAGATCCTGTCCAGCACCGTCATACCGCGGCCGATTGCGCTCGTTTCCACTGCCGGCCCGGCAGGTACCAATGCGGCGCCCTTCAGCTTCTTCAATGCGGTAGCGTTTTGCCCACCGATGCTGATGATCTCCATTGGTTCGCCCGTCGGCGGCGAGGGAGAAAAGCATACCCTGACCAACCTTCGGGCCAACGGAGAATGTGTCGTGCACATCGTGGACGATGCCAATAAGGAGCGCATGAACCGCTGTGCGCCCGAGTACCCGATCGGGGTCAGCGAAATCGCGCTTGCGGGGTTCACCACCATCGCCTCCACTATGGTGCAGCCGCCACGCATCGCAGAACTGCCGGTGCAGTACGAATGCAGGGTACATAGCATCCAGCCGCTGGGTTCGCCGCCTTGCCATCTAGTGCTGCTGGAGGTGGTCGCTGCACACATCCGTCGAGATGTGATCGACGAGCGCCATCGGATTGACTTGTTGCGCCTCAACCCTATCGGCCGGCTTTCGAGCCCTGGCATGTACACGCGTATTACGGACAATTTCCGAATGGATGTGCCGACAGCTTGATTTGTGAGTTTGCCGAGACCCGCTCAACCAGTGTTTGGGGCGCGACCGGCCCTTGCGGCGTTCGACACGATCCGAACATTCGATTGTACGGATCAAGATTCCGAAAATACATTAGGGGCTTATGGCCACACCACTCCTTCGCGCCGAACCCCTTGCGCCGCTGCTGATCGGCTGCGCCGCCGGTTTCTCCGGCGACCGCACAGACGCCGCGGGCCCGGTCGTCGATACCTTGATCGCGCGGCTTGCTTCGGGCCTTCCCGGGCAGCGTGCCTTCCTTATCTTCGAAACGCTGGCCGAGCGCACCCTTGCCCTGGCACAGCTGCGCCGCCGCGATGACCCCGAGGCGGGTTACGAGCCGTTGCTCGACGCAATGCTGCGCCCGGTGCTGGCGCGTTGCCTCGCCCATGGCATTCGCATCGTGAGCAATTTCGGCGCGGCCAACCCGCGGGCTGCCGCACTGCACATCGCGCGCATGGCACGCGAGCTCGGGGTGCGCGCGCCGCGCATCGCGGTGGTCGAGGGCGATGATCTTTCGGCGCCCGCCCAGCTCGCGTTACTGCACGCGCAACTCGGCACGCAGATGGACGGACTGCGCATCGTGAGCGCGAGCGCGTATATCGGAGCCGAGCCCATTGCCGCCGCCCTCGATGCGGGTGCGGAGATCGTGGTCTGCGGCCGTGTCGCCGACCCATCGCTGACGGTAGGGCCGGCCATGTCGCACTTCGGCTGGCGCGCGGATGACTGGGAAAAACTCGGCCGTGCCACCATGGCCGGTCATTTGCTTGAATGTGGGGCTCAGCTCTGCGGCGGCTACTTTGCGGACCCGGGCTACAAGGATGTGCCGGACTTGGCGAACGTGGGTTTTCCTATTGCGCAGATCGAAGCCGATGGCAGTGTCAGCGTCGGAAAATCCAACGGCACGGGCGGTCTCGTGACCGATGCGACAGTGAAGGAGCAATTGCTGTATGAAGTGCACGATCCCGCCGCCTACCTGACGCCGGACGTCGTCGCCGACATTTCCGAAGCCGAGGTGCGTGTCCTGGGCGAGAACCGAGTGGAGTTGACCGGCGTGCGCGGCCATCCGCGGCCGACGCACTACAAGGTCAATGTCTGCCATGAGGGGGGTGGCTCGCCGAGGGCGAGATTTCCTACGCCGGTCCGCGTGCCGAGGCGCGGGCGCGGCTAGCGGCCGACGTCTTGCGCAGCCGGCTGAGCGACTTCAAGTTGCGCGTGGACCTCATCGGCGCCATCAGCATCCTGGGTGACGACGCCGGTCGCGCGCTTGCCGACAACCCTGACGGCGGCGCGCGCGACGTGCGCCTGCGCATTGCTGCCATGCATGACGACCGCGCCCAGGCCGAGCGGCTCGGCCAGGAGTACCTGCGGCCCCGCCGGCGGCGGTGGCGTGCGCACTGCGCTCACACGGCGCCTGAATACGATCTCTTGTTTGCTGCCGCGTGAAGCCGTGCCCGTGCGCTTCGAGATGCTGGAGGCTGAATGACCAAGCTCAATGTGCCCCTCTACAGGCTGGCGCACGGACGCACCGGCGACAAGGGCGACCGGTCCAACATCAGTGTGGTCGCCTGGCATCCGGCGTTGTGGCCACTGCTGGTCGAACAGGTCACACCCGAGGCGGTCGCGCTGCAATTCCGCCATCGCGCTCCCAGCCGTGTGCAGCGCTTCCTGTTGCCGAAGCTGCATGCGATGAATTTCGTGCTGGACGGCGTGCTTGATGGCGGCGTCAATGCGGCATTGAACCTCGACATGCACGGCAAGGCGCTCTCGTTCCTGCTCCTGGATATGCCAATCGAGGTGCCGGGGCATCTGTCGTTCTGGCTGGCAGGCCCGCTTGAAATCCGAACGCCAGCGGCCACCTCATGACGCAACTCAATGCGACTCATGATCCGGCGCGTCGCCGGTGGCTTCGGACTGGGCGGTGTGCTCACGCCTACCGGCCTCGCGACCCTTGCGGCGGAGGGTAAGCGAACGATGGACTTGGTGACGGGGGCGAAGCGCGTCATCGTGGCCATGACCCATACCGCGAAGGGCTCACCCAAGCTGGTCAAGACTTGCACGCTACCGCTGACCTCGGTGAGGCGCGTCTATCCCGCTCCATGAATCCGTCTATCGCAGCAGCGAGGCGCCCGCAGGGACTCAACGGTCCAGGTTCATGACCTTGACCCATGCCGCGACGAAGTCACGCACGAAGTGCGCCTGCGCATCGCTGCTCGCATAGACCTCCGCAAGAGCTCGCAGCTGCGAGTTCGAGCCGAAGACGAGATCCGCCACCGTGGCGGTCCAGCGCAGGTCGCCCGTGGCGCGATCTCGCCCCTCCAGCGCGCCCTCCGCCTGGGGCGCCCGTTGCCACTGCGTGCCCATGTCGAGCAGGTTGACGAAGAAGTCGTTCGTCAGCGTGCCGGGCCGTTGGGTGAACACGCCGTGCTGCGAGCCGTCGAAGTTGGCCCCCAGCACGCGCATGCCGCCGACAAGCACCGTCATCTCCGGCGCGCTCAGCGTGAGCAGCTGGGCCTTGTCGATCAGCAGCTCGGCCGCGGCATCTTCCGCGCCCTTGCGCGCATAGTTGCGAAAACCGTCGGCCAGTGGCTCAAGCACCGCGAACGAGGCCGCGTCCGTCTGCTCCTGCGAAGCGTCCATGCGTCCCGCCGTGAAGGGCACCGTCACGTCGTGCCCGGCTTGCTTCGCCGCAGCCTCGACCGCGGCGCTCCCACCCAGCACGATCAGGTCGGCCAGGGACACCCTCTTGCCATCCGGCTGCGTGGCATTGAAATCGTGCTGGATCTTCTGCAGCACCGCGAGAACCGCGGCCAACTGTACCGGCTGATTCACCTCCCAGTCTTTCTGCGGTGCCAGGCGGATGCGTGCGCCGTTCGCGCCGCCGCGCTTGTCGCTGCCTCGGTAGGTGGCGGCCGATGCCCAGGCCGTGCTGACCAGGCTGGCGATTGAAAGACCGCTCGCCAGGATGCGCGTCTTCAGCGCCGCGATGTCCTGCGCGTCGACCAGCGGGTGGTCCACCGCGGGGATCGGGTCCTGCCAGATCAGCGCTTCCTGCGGCACCAGGGAGCCCAGGTAGCGCGCACGCGGGCCCATGTCGCGGTGAGTCAGCTTGAACCAGGCGCGGGCGAAAGCATCGGCGAACGCCTGCGGGTTCTCGAGGAAGCGGCGCGAAATCTTCTCGTACGCAGGGTCCGCGCGCAGCGCCAGGTCGGCGGTGGACATCATGGGCGCGTGGCGCTTCGCAGGGTCATGCGCGTCGGGTACGGTGCCCGCCCCAGCGCCGCCTTGGGGCGTCCACTGCTGCGCGCCGGCGGGGCTGCGCGTCAGCTCCCACTCGTAGCCGAACAGTGTCTCGAAGAAGCCGTGGTCCCAGCGGATCGGGTTCGCTGTCCACGCGCCTTCGAGGCCGCTGGTGGTGGTGTGCACACCATGGCCGCCGCCGAAACCGTTCTTCCAACCGAAACCCTGTTCCTCGATGGCGGCGGCCTCCGGCTCACGCCCGACCAGGTCGGGCGCGCCCGCGCCATGGGCCTTGCCGAAGGTGTGGCCGCCGGCGATCAATGCCACCGTCTCCTCGTCGTCCATCGCCATGCGGGCGAAGGTGTCCCGGATGTCGCGCGCCGAAGCCAGCGGGTCCGGGTTGCCGTTCGGGCCTTCGGGGTTCACGTAGATAAGGCCCATCTGCACCGCGGCCAGCGGCTTGGCCAGCTCGCGCTCGCCGCTGTAGCGCTCGTCGGCCAGCCACTTGCCCTCTGGGCCCCAGAAGATGTCTTCGCCGGGTTCCCAGACGTCGGGCCGGCCGCCGGCGAAGCCGAAGGTCTTGAAGCCCATGGACTGCAGCGCCACGTTGCCGGCCAGGATCATCAGGTCGGCCCAGGAGATCTTGCGGCCGTATTTCTGCTTGATCGGCCACAGCAGTCGGCGCGCCTTGTCCAGGTTGCCGTTGTCGGGCCAGCTATTGAGCGGCGCGAAGCGCTG
>DATILF010000243.1:0-2759 GCA_035476755.1 Ramlibacter sp. | reverse complement strand
CGCGGGCGAAGCAGTGGGGGACGCCGTGTTCGCCTACTGCAAGGACCATCTGGGCGTGATCGTCAACGAGATGTTCGGCCAGACCGAGATCAACTACGTGGTGGGCAACTGCTCGATGAACGGCAACACCCAGGGCGGCGTCGGCTGGATAGCGCGCCCGGGCAGCATGGGGCGGCCTTACCCCGGGCACCGGGTGGCCGTAATCGACGACGAGGGCAAGGAGTGCGCCGTGGGCGTGCCCGGCGATGTCGCGGTGAACCGCTGCGACATCCACGGTCACCCGGACCCGGTGTTCTTCCTCGGCTACTGGAAGAACGACACGGCCACGCGCAACAAGTACACCGGCGACTGGTGCCGCACCGGCGATCTGGCGACGCGCGACGCGGAGGGCTATCTCTGGTACCAGGGCCGGGCTGACGACGTGTTCAAGGCGGCGGGCTACCGCATCGGGCCGAGCGAGATCGAGAATTGCCTGGTCAAGCACCCGGCCGTGGTGAACGCCGCCGTGGTGCCCAAGCCCGACCGGGAGCGCGGCGCGCTGGTGAAGGCCTTCGTGGTGCTGGCGCCCGAGTTCGCGCAGACGCGGGCCAGCCTGGGGGCGGGCACGGCCGACTTCGACGCGCAGCTCATCGCCCGCCTGCAGGCCCATGTGAAGGGCAAGCTCGCGCCCTACGAGTACCCCAAGGAGATCGAGTTCATCGACGCCCTGCCGATGACCACCACCGGCAAGGTGCAGCGGCGCGTGCTGCGGCTGCAGGAGGAGGAGAAGGCGAAGGCACACTCGGGCTAGGCCGCCATGGCCGTGCGGCCTTGCAAAATCGATTATTCTGCCCGCACAACGAAGCACCCGCAGTCACTCTTCCCATGCAAACCCTCCAACTCGGCCAAAGCGGCCTGCAAGTCACGCCCGTCTGCCTGGGCACCATGACCTTCGGCGAACAGGTCGGCGAGGCCGACGCCCACGCCATCCTCGACCGCTCGCGGGCGCGCGGCATCAATTTCATCGACACGGCGGAGATGTACGCCGTGCCCGCGCGGGCCGAAACCTACGGCGCCACGGAATCCATCATCGGCAACTGGTTCGCGAAGAACCCAGGCGCTCGCAACCGGCTGGTGCTGGCGAGCAAGGTGGCCGGCCCCTCGCGCGGCATGCCCTGGGTACGCGAGGGTACCGGCATGACGGCCAAGGACATCATCGCCTCGTGCGAGGCGTCGCTCAAGCGCCTGAAGACCGACGTGATCGACCTGTATCAGATCCACTGGCCGGAGCGCAACACGCCGATGTTCGGCCAGATGTACTACGACCCGGCCAAGGAGCGCACCAAGACATCCATCCATGAGCAACTGGTGGCGTTCGACCAGTTGGTGAAGCAGGGCAAGGTGCGCTACATCGGCCTGTCCAACGAGACGCCCTATGGCGTGCACGAGTTCGTGCGCCTGGCCGAGCAGCACAACCTGCCGCGCATTGCCACCGTGCAGAACGTGTATTGCCTGGTGAGCCGCGGCGTGGACAACGGGCTGGACGAGAGCCTGCATCGCCTGGGCGTGTCGCTGCTCGCGTATTCCCCGCTGGGTTTCGGCCTGCTCACCGGCAAGTACGACGAGTCGGGCACGGACGGCCCGAACGCGCCGAAGGATGCGCGCATCGCGAAGTACGAGTCGGTGCGCAAGCAGCGCTGGGGCCGCCCGGAGGCGCTGGCCGCCGCACGCCGCTACAACGCGCTGGCGCGCGCCAATGGCATGACACCTGCGCGCATGGCGCTGGCCTGGTGCTACACCCGCTGGCAGGTCGCCAGCACCATCATTGGCGTCACCGGCCTGGCGCAGCTGGAGGAAAACCTCGACGCCTGGGGCACCACGCTGTCGGCCGACGTGCTGGCCGAGATCGACAAGATCCGCTGGGAGATTCGCGACCCGGCGGTTTGACACATTGTCATCCCGGCCTTGGCCGAGGTAGCGCGGCGGTCCGGGGCGGGGCCATGGGTGCCGGGTGGCCGGCTCCACTCGTGTCCCCCGGCGGCGGGAGGCCGCCTCCTCCTTGACCTCCTGGAGCCGGCCACCCAACACCCATGACCCTGGAGCCGTGGTGAACCATCCACCGCACAGGATCAGGCTGGCGGGGCGCTCTGCGCAGCGAAATCAAGGCGGAGGCGCCCTCCCGGCGCCGGGGGACATTCGCTGCGCAGAGTGCCCCGCCAGCCTGATCTCGCCCAGATGAAAGCAGCGGGCCAGCCCCGCAAAAAGGACCGACATTGGCAAAGAAGGACCACATCAGCGAAACGCCGGCCACCGCCTTCCTCAAGGCCAACCGGGTCGAGTTCACCGAGCACCCGTACGAGTACCTGGAACACGGCGGCGCGCAGCACAGCGCGCAGGTGCTGGGATTCGATCCGTTCACCGTGGTGAAGACGCTGGTGATGGAGGACGAGAAGGCGCGTCCCCTGGTGGTGCTGATGCACGGCAATCGCAAGGTGTCCACCAAGAACCTGGCGCGGCAGATCGGCGTCAAATCCGTGGAGGCGTGCAAGCCCGAAGTGGCCAACCGGCACAGCGGCTACCTGGTCGGCGGCACCTCGCCCTTCGGCCTGCGCAAGGCCATGCCGGTGTACATCGAGGAAAGTATCCTGGCGCTGCCGCGCATCGCCATCAACGGCGGGCGGCGCGGCTACCTGGTGGCGCTGGCGCCCGAAGTCTGTGTGCGCCTGATCGGCGCCCGGCCGGTGAACTGCGCGCTGGCAGAATAGCCGCCGGAGGGCTTC
>DATILF010000242.1:0-20494 GCA_035476755.1 Ramlibacter sp. | reverse complement strand
ACATGTACTTGGGCTGGTGGGTCTTGGCATCGGCATTGCCGCCGAAGGGGTTGGTTCCGGCGTCGCTGTTGCGCCATTCGAGGACATAGCCGTCGTCGGTCATGCCCACGGGATGGCTGCGGTGCGCGCGCCACTGGAACAGGTCCACGAAGGCGCCATCGGCCTTGAGCTTGTTGATTTCCTCCATCGACTTGCCGGTTTTCCAGTCGGCCGGGTCGGTGCGGCTGCCGGGCAGGTACTTGCGCACATCGGTCCGCTTGATGGCGGCCATCAGGGGGTTGGCGGCGATCTCTTCCTTGGTGAACTGCTTTTGCATGTCACGTTCGCCGTCGTGGCAGGTCAGCCAGCAGCCCTGCTGCGCGAACCCTGCCACCTTGCCGTCGTCGATCATGACCGACATGCGGTCCTCGTAGATGCCGGGCTGCCGGCCCTCCTGGACGACCTTGTCCAGCTTCGGATAGCCGTACACCTTCCACTCCTTGCCGTCGAAGCGCAGGTACTGGTGTTCGGTGCCCGCGTGGGGGTTGGCGGTTTTCCACTGGAAGCGCAGGTAGGCGTTCCTGTCGTCGTACGCCGCCTGGACCTTCAGCTCGATGTAACCGTTCTTGCCCGCGACGGGCGAGGGCTCGAGCCGGTTCGCCTTGACCAGGTTCTCGCCCATGTCCTTTTCCGCGTCCTTCTCGTCGTGGCATGACACGCAGGAGTTGCCGGCCTTGACTTTGGACGCCCCCCCCTTGTGCGCGCTGCTGCGCACCCATTCGTAGGAGGACTGTCCGGGATAGAAGAGGCCGACCTGGGTGGCCGCAATGGCAGTCCAGTTGATCCGGGCCGGGTCGGCCGCGAAGGCGCACTGGGCGGCGAACGCCACGGCAGCGATGGCGAAATCGATTCTTTTCATGCGGACTCCCGTTGAACTTCCAGGGCCGGAACAAGGGCCGGCGCCTGATTCCAGTGTGTGCGTACCCAGCGGCCAGCCCTTGATCCATGTCAACCACAACGGGATTGGGTGCCTTGGCATGGTCTCAGGGCCACCGATGGATGTAGGTCACCCCGATGAAGCTGACGTTCTGCCTGGCCTTGCCATGGACCGTGGTGGCGTCGGAATACACGAAAGGCGTGCCGTTGTAGCCCCAGGCCCAGTCGTTCCAGCGAGAGCGCTGGTGGATGACTTCCAGGCGCACCGCGGATTGCTTGTCCAGCGTGTACTTGCCGAACACCTTCAGCACGGTCTGGCGGAACACGATGTCGGGAAGGCCGCCTGTTGCGGCCAGCAGGGCGGCGCTGCCGCCGTCGGCCGTGGCATCCAGGGCCTGGGCGAAGACGCTGCGATCGTCGATGTAGGAGAGGCTGCCGCCCACTTCCAGCTTGCTCGTGGGCTTGCCCGTGACGCCGATGCCCAGTGTGTTGGCGCGGTTGTCGAAGGCGAGGAGGGCGGCGCCGGGGCGGGCCTGGTCGAATTCCTGGCGGCCGTGCGAGAGATAGCCGTTCAGGCTCCACTTGTCGTTGAGCACGTAGTTCCAGTCGAAGGCCAGCTGGTTCATGTCGGCCCTGCGCAGCCCATAGCCGCTCGGCGTGTCGTAGCGGTCCTGGCCGGCCTCCGCGGAAAGCTGCAGTGACAAGCTCTCGGTGGGTTGCCAGTCCAAGTGCAAGCGGGCCTTGTCGCGCTGGCGGTTCGCCAGGGTCGGCATGAAGATCCCGGTGGCGAAGCCGGCACCGGGCGCCGAAGGATCGGTCACTTCGGTGAGGCCCAGTCCGCTGTTGTCGCGCAGCCAGTGCGAACCGTCGCGCCGGCGGCTTTCCACGCTCACGGCGCCGCTCAGGTCCTCGGACATGCGGCGGCGCAGTTCGACCCGCACGCCGGCGTCCTGTGTCCTGCGCCGCAGGGCCGTCAGGCCGGCTGTGGCGCTGCTGGGGGTGAACTCGCCACGGTCGATGTGCAACACATCGGCGGCCAGCGCTGCGCGCCAGTCGGGGGTGAGCTGGTAAGCCGCCTGTGCCCGGGCGCTGGCGCGTGTGAGGGGGATCTGCCGGTTGGTGTACGTCGATGTGCCCTCGATGTTGTAGAGAGCGATCGGCGTGTCGTCGTCCCTGTGCTCGTAGCGCACTTGGCCGGACAGCGACAGCCGGGGCAGCGGCCGCGCGGTCAGGCCCACCTGCGCGAGCGTCGTCGCGAGCTTGCCGCCCAGGTCGCTGCGCCCCGGCGGCGCACCGGTCAGGCCGTTGCCCAGGAAGTTGCCGGTCTGGGTGGCGCGGGAATAGGCCAGCTTGAAGTTGAGCAGCGTCGTGCGCGAGAATGAGTAGCTGCCCGCCAGGTCGAGCTGATGCGCCTGGTTGTCCGGCGGCAGCGCCACCGGCTGGTTCAGGATGGGCTGCAGGCCGGGGGCCAGCGGCAGCAGCGTGCCGAGCGGGTTGTACAGGCTGCCCGGCACCACCGGGTTCAGGCTGCCGATCGCGTTGCGATAGAAGGAGCCGTAGTAGCCCGCCGACAACCGCAGCCGCTCGCCCGCATAGGTCAGGCGCGCCTCGGCCTGGCTGTGGTTGGAGTCGATCGGTTCAGGCAGCATCAGCACGGCCCAGCCCGCCTGGGTGCCGGTGCCCACGCCGCAGCCGGGCGCGATGACCGAGGGGCAACTCATGCCGATACCAAAGAGCCGCGAGCCTTCCTTGTCTTCGGTGCGCAGGCTGGCGTCCAACTGCCACTCGCGCGATATCACCTTCGAATAGGCCACGCCGAGGGCGGTGCGCCGGGTCTTCAGGTCGAAATCCGTACCGGTGCCGGGACCGCCCGGAAGTGGAATCACTTGCGGCGTGGACGTGCCGGCGCCCCGCAGCCCGCTGTCGATCGTGTACGGATCCCTGCGGGTGAGTTCGCGCAAGTCGGCCGAGAACTTCCAGTCCCCCTGTCGTTTCCAGCGGAATCCGAGCTCGCGGCCGTGGCTGAGCAGGTCGCGCGCTTCGAACTGCACCGAGGTGCCGCGCTCGTCATCGCGGCGGTAGTAGTCCGCGCCCAGGATGCCCAGCGCGTTGGCGCTGGGGCGCAGGCCGTTGTATTGGTCGAACAAGGCGCGGTCGCCCCGATCGCCGCTCGCCAGGCCCAGTCCGAGCGTTGCCGACGACTCCGTGACGGTGGCGCCCTGGCCATGGGCCGGCGCATAGATCGCCAGCAAGGCCAGCGCAACCAGCGTGAGGCGGGCGGCAGAAGGGCAGTGCGCAGTCATGGGATGGCCTCAACGCGTCAGGAAGCGGGGGGTCGGATTCGTGGCCGACGGATTGTTGGAGCCGTGCACCTGCGTGTGGCAGTTCATGCAGCTGCGCCCCTGCGTCATGTTGATGACGTTCTTGCCGTTGGTGATGGCGGTGATGGCTGGCGCCACCTGCCCAGGCGCCGCGGGCGGGAAGACGCCGCGCTGGCCGCCCAGGGCCGCCACGCCGCCGCTCACGTGCGGCGTGTGGCATTGCTGGCACAGCATGGGCGCGCGTGTTTTGAGCATGGCCGCCACCGTGCTGCCATGCGGGTTGTGGCAGATCGAGCAGTCCTCGCTCACCGGCTCATGCGAATGCACGAAGGGCCCGCGTTTTTCCGCGTGGCAGGTGTAGCAGGTGGCGTTGATGCTGTCCCGGCTTGCCAGCTTGGGGCCGGCCGAGCCGTGCGCGTTGTGGCAGTCCGAGCAGCCCATCTTGCCCTCGGGCACCGGATGGTGCGACGGCCGCGCCATCTGCGTGCGCTGCTCCTTGTGGCAGGCGAAGCACACGTCCTTCTCGGAGGTGCGCGCCATGACCGCGTCGTGATTGGTGTGGACCTTGTGGCACGACGAGCAGGCAAGGTCGGCCGACTCGTGCTGGCTGCCGCCCCAGAGCGCCCGCTTCGCGTCCTTCTGGTGGCAGCCGAGGCAGGCGCCGTTGCGGTCGGCAGCGGCAACGGGCGAGGTCTTGCCGAACACGATGTCGGGCCGCGGGCGGTCTTTCACGCCCGAAGGCTTGTTGACGTGGGTGGGGCTGGGGCCATGGCACGTCACACAGGTGGGCGTGCGCGAGTCCGCGGCCACGGCATGGGCGCTGCGGCTCATGTCCGGCAGGTCCTCCGCATCGTGGCACTTCACGCAGGCCTTGGACGCCGCCGCATCCTGGGCGGCGCCGGCCGGACCGCAGAGCACCGCCAGGCACAGCAAGAGGGCGGACAGGACGGGCGGCATGGGCATGTCTACTTCTGGCCGTGGACGATGTCCACGCCCTTGAAGCCGCCGCTGGAGTGGCAGTCGGCACAGATTTCCTGCGTCTGCGTCGACTGGAGCTGAGTGCGGTTCGCGAACGACGCATTGCCAAAACTGGTCACGTGGGCGATGGCCGTCGGTGAGTCATGGCAAGCCGTGCAACTGGCGGCCTTGGGTGATATCACCAGCCATTGCCTCGGATCGGTCACGCCGGCCGGTTTGGCCACCACGGCCCCCAGCGGTCCGTGGTCGACCTTGTACGAGTTGTTCACGTGGCAGGCGTTGCAGTTGATGCCCACGCCCGGCCAGGCCACTTCGGCCGCGTAGTTCTCAGCCGGGGCGATTGCCGCGCCGGTGTAGCCCGCCGTGCGCGCCGCCTGGGTGATCAGGTCTGCGATCGTCTGGAAGGTGGCGCCCGCCGCCACGGCCGTGCCGGCGCCGATCACGGTGGTCGAAACCGTGTTGATCGTGACCTTCTGGTCGGCCAGGAAGCTGCCGCTCGTGCTCAGGACGCCCGCTTTCGTGAACGCTCCCTGGACCGGATTGCCATGGGTGAAGGGATAGGTGCGTCTGGAGTTTCCGTGGATGCCGTGAATCATTCGCTTGAACTGGTAGGACTCGTTCAGCGCCAGCCCGTTGGTCATGACCGTGGAGGACATGCGGTTCACGTCGTGGCACATCACGCAGGCCTCGACGGTGTTGCGCGCACCGCCATGGAAGGCGTTGTCCAGCGTGTTCGAGCCGGATGTGGTGCCCAATGCGCCGTGGCAGGCATTGCACTTCTCGTTGGCCACGATCTCGCGGCGCGGCACCAGCGGGCCGGACAGCGCGAGTTCGCGAAACGTGTGCTGCACCACCGTGTTGATGAGGACCTGCGGTGTGACCTCGGGCCGCGGATCGGTGGCCCATTTCGGCTGGAGCCGGGGCTCCTTGACCTGTCCGATCGTGACCACGCGGGCGGTGCCCGCAGCCACGCTCGTGGTGGTGTCGGCGGGAACGCTGAGCGTGACGGTGTAGTGGTTGCTGCCGTCGTTGACGCCCTTGTACGCAAACGCGGTCACGCCGCTGCCCGCGGTGTACTCGGTCACGGCCGTGTTCTGGCCGATGATGTTCTGGTAGGCGAGGTACAGGCGCAGATTGCCGAATTTCGTTGTGTTGCCGCAAGAGAGCGTCGCGCCGGCGCCGGTGCACTGCGATGTGACCAGGTCGTAAGCCGTGTTGCCTGCCGTGGGATTCGAGAGGAAGTATTTCACCGTGACCGCGCGCGTGCCGGGATCGTAGGTGGCGCTCTCGATGTTCATCTTGTAGAGCGCGGCGTTTTCCTCGTTCTGGTTCCAGTGGACCCGCTCGGGGGCGATGTTCGATCCCACACGGTGGCAGTCCGCGCACTGCCCGTTGGTCAGCTGTTTCGCCTGCGCACCCGAGCCCACCAGCGTGCCGGCGAAGACCGTGTGGCTGGTGTCCCAGTCGGAGCCCGCGTTGTTGGCGTGGCAGGTCAGGCAGGCCTCCTTGCTGGGCCGGGTCTTCCAGTTGTCGCCCTGCGGCGTCTTGGGGTTGGCCGCGGTGTGGCACTTGGTGCAGTTGCGCAGGTCCTGCGGGAAGCCCACTTCCGAGAAGTCATGCCGGCTGTTGGCATTGCCCCAGATCACGTACTGCTCGCCGCCCTGGTTGGCATCCAGTTTCGCCTTGAGCAGCTTGCCGGCGTGGATCTTGTGCACCATCGTGGCCAGCGGCAGGTTGT
Source organism: Ramlibacter sp. (assembly GCA_035476755.1). Classification (GTDB taxonomy): domain Bacteria; phylum Pseudomonadota; class Gammaproteobacteria; order Burkholderiales; family Burkholderiaceae_C; genus Ramlibacter. Next base: position 14,542 of record DATILF010000242.1, on the reverse strand, counting down.
GACCGCTGTTGGCATCGGTCGTGCCCGGGTTGTGGCACATCACGCAGAACTGCGTGTCCACGCGTCCGCCGCCGTGCAGCGCCAGCTTCTCGTGGCACGAGTTGCACGAGGCCACGTCGGTCATCACGCGGGTGAGGGCGGGGTCCGTCACCGCAACCGACTTGCCGTCGGCACCGAGGGTGAAATCGAAGTAGGGATTGACCCGCACCGTCTCCCCCGCCCCGTTGACGTAGTTGAGCTGGATGGCCACCCGGTGCGTGCGGTTCGGCTCGAACACGACGCCGCGCGTCTTGGTGGGATCGGTGATGTCGGTGCTGAAGGTGTACGTGTAATAGCCGTCGGCGTTGTAGGTGAGCTGGGTGGCGGCCTGGGCGGCCGGCTTGGCATCGCTGGTGGCCTGCTGGGCAGTGGCCAGCACCGGCGTGTTGCCCGGCCCGACACCAGCAGTGGCCGTCTCGGTCCGGTACGTATAGCTCACCCACTGGTCGGGGTCGCCGTTGGCGCCGGGCACCAGCTTGGCAATGATCACGCTCAGGTTCGACAGCGCCAGTCCCTGCTTGACGGCGCCGTCCGTGAAAACCGTGAAGTTCACCTTGGGCGCACTGTTGACCACGACCGCCGGCACGCCGGCGTTCTGCAGGACAGTAAACGGCGCCGAGGAATTTTCGGCGCTGTCGTTGGCAGCCACCGCTGCGGCCTGCGCGATGGCCTGCGGCACCGTCGTCGGGGTCGTTGTGACGGGGCCCGAGCCACCGCCTCCGCCGCCGCAACCGGCAAGGAGCAGAGCCAGCGCCGTGATGGCGGCCGCGCCGCTTCGACCCAGAAGGTGCCTCATGAACGTCTCCTTGGCGCCAGGCGCACGGCAGGACGCCGACCGCCTGGCGTTTCATTCTGTGCATCGGAAGGCCGGCCGCGATATCGGAACCCGATCAGAATGAGGCTAGGAATACTCCTAACCCGCGCCAGCTGCTGGATCTGCTGAGTCTCGAAATGTTGTAGCTGTCGTTGCTGTCGAGTGCTTGCGTGGCTGGGCATGCAGCCTTGCCGCGTGCAGGGCTACCCCCTCGCGTCGTCCAGCAGTTTGTGCTCGATGGCGTAGCGCACCATTGCCACCTGACCGCCCAGCGTCATCTTTTCCATGATGTTCGACTTGTGGGTGCTGACGGTCTTGATGCTCAGGGAGAGCTCGTCGGCGATCTCGGTGAGTTTGGCGCCGTTGATGATGCGGCTGAAGATGCCGTACTCGCGGTCGGTGAGGCGTGTATGCGGCAGGTGGTCCGTGTCTCGCATCGAGTCGTTGGCCAGCAACTCGCTCACCTTCTGGCTGTAGTGCACACTGCCGCTCGCCACGTGGCGCATGGCCAGCAGCAACTGGTCGGCCTGCGCCTTCTTCGACAGGTAGCCCGCCGCACCCGCGCGAATGGCGCGAACCGCGTAGAGTTCCTCGCGGTAGGCGCTGAACACCAGCACCGGCAGCCGCGACTGCTCCGCCTTGATCATCTTGATCAGGTCCAGGCCATTGCGCCCGGGCATCGCCAGGTCCATCACGAGCAGGCACCACGGCCGCACACGGATCATCTGCATCAGGGCATGGCCGTCCGCGGCCTCCCCCGCGACTTCCAGGTCCGCGCATTCGTGCAGCAGGCTCCTGAGCCCATGGCGAATGACCGGGTGGTCGTCGGCGATCAGTACTTGGAGTTTCACGAGGGCTCCCGGGGTTCGTACAACAGGCATGAGGTCGCGTTCTTTTCGACGGGCGCCACGCTGGATCACAGTGTGTTACTGCCGCTTTCCCGCCCGTTGATCTATGTCAACTGCGCCCATGTCGCCGTGTTGGCACGTGACGGCGAGTTGCCCACAATCAAATTCATGTTGAGCGGCAGCAACCTGGCCTGCGTTCGCGGTGAACGCCCCCTCTTCTCGGGCATCGACTTCACGGTCGCCCCGGGGGAGTGGCTGCATGTGCGCGGCGCCAACGGCGTTGGCAAGACCAGCCTGCTGCGCATCCTGGCCGGGCTGTCCCAGCCCGACCATGGCGAGGTGCGATGGGGCGACACGCCCGTGTCGCCGGGCTTACCGGCCTTTCGGCGCGAACTGCTGTACCTGGGACACCAGCCCGCGGTGAAGGAGGACCTGTCGGCGCGCGAGAATCTCGAACTGGCCTGCGCCCTGGACGGCTGCGGCATGGCGGCCGGCGCCGCCGCCTCGGCCCTGCGCCGCTTCGGACTGGGCGGGCGCGAGGACTTGCCCGTGCGCTTCCTGTCGGCGGGCCAGAAGCGCCGCGTGCTGCTGGCACGGCTGGCCGCACGGCGCGCCCGCCTGTGGATCCTGGACGAGCCCTTCACCGCGCTGGACACGCGGGCGGTGGAGATGCTCGGCGCGCTGGCCGGCGAGCACCTGGCCGCTGGCGGCATGGTCGTGCTCACCAGCCACCAGGCCACGCCGTTGGCCGAAGGCAAGGTGCTGCAGCTGGGCGGTGCGGCCGCCGCACGTGCGCAGACGGCTGTGCGCGATGTCATCGATGACGGCGCCACCGCCGCATGGGGCCGCACTTGAACGCGCTCGCGGCGGTGGTCCGGCGCGACCTGCTCCTGGCCATGCGGCGCAAGACCGAAGTGCTCACCGCGCTGCTTTTCTTCGTGATCGTCGCCAGCCTCTTTCCGCTGGGCATCGGGCCCGAGCCGGCGCTGCTGCGCAAGATCGCGCCCGGCGTGCTGTGGGTGGGGGCGTTGCTGGCCACCATGCTCGGCCTGCAGCGCATGTTCGCCGCCGACCATGCGGACGGCACGCTCGAGCAGATGCTGCTGTCGCCCACACCGCTGGCGCTGCTGGTCAGCGGCAAGAATCTGGCGCACTGGCTGGTGTGCGGCTTGCCGCTGGTGGTGCTGGCGCCCGTGCTCGGCGTGCAGTTCGACCTGGATGCGGGCGCGCTGGGCGTGCTCACGCTCGGCTTGCTGCTGGGCACGCCGGTGCTCTCGCTGGTCGGCTCGATCGGCGCGGCGCTCACGCTGGGCGTGCGTGGCGGCGGTGTCCTGCTGAGCCTGTTGGTGCTGCCCCTTTATGTGCCGGCGCTGATCTTCGGCGCCGGCGCCGTGCAGGCCCATGTTTCGGGCATGGGGGCGGGCGGCCATCTGTCGCTTCTGGCGGCGCTGCTCGTGCTGGCCTTGTTCTTCGCGCCGTGGGCCACCACGGCGGCCCTCAGGATCGCACTCGAATGAGCAACCGCATCGTCAACTGGTTCCGCCTGGCCAGCCCGTCCAGTTTCTACCCGGTGGCCGGAAAGGCCATGCCGTGGTTCTGGGGGCTGGCCGCGCTGTTCGGCTTGGCCGGGCTGTGGATCGGCTTTTTCGTGGCGCCCACCGACGTGACGCAGGGCGAGGGCTATCGCATCATCTTCCTGCACGTGCCCGCGTCCTGGATGTCGATGTTCATCTATCTCGTGATGGCCGCCTGGGCCGGCGTGGGCCTGGCGCTGAACACCCGCCTGTCCGGCATGATGGCGCAGGCGCTGGCGCCCACCGGCGCGCTGATGGCGTTCCTGTCGCTGTGGACGGGGGCGCTGTGGGGCAAGCCGATGTGGGGGACCTGGTGGGTGTGGGACGCGCGCCTCACGTCCGAGCTGATCCTGTTCTTCCTGTACCTGGGGTTCATCGCGCTGCAGGCGGCCATCGACGACCCGCGCCGTGCCGACAAGGCCGGCGCCATCCTGGCGCTGGTGGGCGTGATCAATGTGCCCATCATCTATTTCTCGGTGAAGTGGTGGAACACCCTGCACCAAGGCGCCTCGGTGTCGCTCACACGCGCGCCGTCGATGGCGCAGACCATGTTGTGGGGCATGTTGCTCATGGCCCTGTGCTTCTGGATGTACACGGTGGCCATGGCCCTGAAGCGGGTGCGCGCCATCATCCTGGAGCGCGAATCGCACACCGAGTGGGTGCACCAGCTGGCGGAGGTGAAAGCATGATCTGGCGATCGGCCGGCGAGTTCTTCGCGATGGGCGGCTATGGCCTTTACGTCTGGGGCAGCTTCGTGGTGTGCGTGCTGGCGCTCGCTGGTGAAACGATGCTCGTGAGCCGCCGCGGCCGTGCCGTGCTGCGCAACCTGCGCAGCCAGGCCAACGCCCCTGATTGGGCAGAGGAGCAACCGTGAAATCCTGGAAGAAACGCGCGGCCGTGGTGGCGGGCGGGCTGGCCGCCATCGGCATCGCCTCGGCGCTGGTGCTGAACGCGCTGAACAGCAACATCGCCCTGTACGTGACGCCCAGCGACGTGGCCGCGGGCAAGGCGCCCAAGGGCCAGGCCTTCCGCATCGGCGGCATGGTCAAGGAAGGATCGCTGCGCCGCGACAACCTCACGGTGCACTTCGTGGTGACCGACATGGCGCGCGACATTCCCGTGGCGTACACCGGCATCCTGCCGGACCTGTTCAAGGAGGGCAAGGGCGCCGTGGTGCAGGGCCGCCTGGGCCCGGACGGGAAGTTCACCGCGGCCGAAGTGCTGGCCAAGCACGATGAGAACTACATGCCGAACGAAGCGAAGTATTCGATGGACCAGGCCCGCAAACCGGCGGCCGGAGCCAAGCCATGATTCCCGAGCTCGGGCATTTCGCCCTCATTCTGGCGCTGTGCGTCGCGGCCGTCCTCGGCACGCTGCCGCTGCTCGGCGCGCACCAGGGGCGGCGCGAATGGCTGGTGCTCGCGCGGCCGGCGGCGCAAGCCCTGTTCCTTCTCATCGCGGCCTCCATGGCGGCGCTGGCCTGGAGCTTCTACGTCAATGACTTCTCCGTGGCCTACGTGGCTGGCCACTCCAATTCGCTCCTGCCCACTCCCTACCGCCTGGCGGCCGTGTGGGGCGGGCATGAGGGCTCGCTGCTGCTGTGGATGTTCATGCTGGCCGGCTGGACCGTGGCCGTGGCGCAGCGTTCGCGCTCGCTCGACGAAACGATGGTGGCGCGCGTGCTCGGCGTGCTCGGCCTGGTGGCCACCGGGCTGCTGCTCTTCGTGCTGCTCACTTCGAACCCGTTCGACCGGCTGCTGCCCGCCGCCGCCGATGGCCGCGACCTGAATCCGCTGCTGCAGGACCCGGGCCTCATCTTCCATCCGCCGTTGCTGTACATGGGCTACGTCGGGTTCTCGGTCGCGTTCGCCTTCGCGATCGCCGCGTTGCTGTCGGGCAGGCTCGATGCGGCGTGGGCGCGCTGGTCGCGGCCCTGGACCACCGCCGCGTGGATCTTTCTCACGCTGGGCATCGGCCTGGGCTCGTGGTGGGCCTACTATGAGCTGGGCTGGGGCGGCTGGTGGTTCTGGGACCCGGTGGAAAACGCATCCTTCATGCCCTGGCTGATCGGCACGGCGCTGCTGCATTCGCTGGCCGTCACGGAAAAACGCGGCGGGTTCAAGAGCTGGACGGTGCTGCTGGCCATCGGTGCGTTCTCGCTGTCCCTGCTGGGGACGTTCCTGGTCCGCTCGGGCGTGCTGACGTCCGTGCACGCCTTCGCCACCGACCCGCGGCGTGGCGTCTTCATCCTGATCCTGCTCGCGCTGGTCATCGGCGGCTCGCTGCTGCTGTTTGCCTGGCGCGCGCCCAAGGTGGCGCTGGGCGGCAGCTTCGCGCTGCTGTCGCGTGAGACGCTGTTGCTGGTGGGCAATGTGCTGCTGGTCACGGCGGCGGCCTCGGTGCTGCTCGGCACGCTCTATCCGCTGCTGATCGATGCGCTCGGCATGGGCAAGATTTCCGTGGGCCCGCCGTATTTCAATGCCGTCTTCGTGCCGCTGATGGCGCCCGTGGTGCTGCTGATGGCCGTGGTGCCGCTGGCGGCGTGGAAGCGCGCGCAGGCCCGTGACATCGCGCGGCGCCTGGGCTTGCCGGCGGCGCTGGCGGTGGTGGCATGCATCGCCATTCCCTGGGCGATGGGCGGCTGGACGCCGCTCACCGGCCTGGGCAGCCTGCTGGCCGTGTGGCTCGGTGCCTCGACCTTGCTGCATGCGTTCAGGCGCCTGAAGACCGGCCTGCCGCCGCTGTCGTTCTGGGGCATGCACCTGGGGCACTTCGGCATCGCGGTGTTCGTGATGGGCGTGACGCTGGTCGGCGGCTTCCAGGAAGAAAAGGACGTGCGCATGGAGCCGGGCGACACGGTGGTGGTGGGCGGCCACCAGTTCAGGTTCCTGGGCGCGCGCCAGGTCGCGGGCCCCAACTACACGGCGGCGCGCGGCCAGTTCGAAGTCACGCGCGGCGCCAGCAGCCGCACCCTGTTCCCCGAGAAGCGCACCTACGCGTCTTCTTCGATGCCCATGACCGAGGCGGCCATCGATGCCGGCTTCACCCGCGACGTGTACGTCTCGCTGGGCGAGCCGCTGGACGGCCGCGCCTGGGCTGTTCGTGTGTACTTCAAGCCCTTCGTCAACTGGATCTGGGGCGGCTGCCTGCTGATGGCGCTGGGCGGCCTCTTCGCCGTGCTGGACCGCCGCTACCGGCTTCGCCTGAAGCCTGAGGTGGGGCCGGCCCCGGCGCTGCGGGGAGCGCGCGCATGAAGGCCCGCTTCCTCATCCCGCTCGCGCTCTTCGGCGTGCTGGTGGCCTTCCTGGCCGTGGGCTTGCAGCGCGACCCGCGCGAGGTGCCTTCGCCGCTGGTGCACAAGCCCGCACCCGGGTTCCAGCTGGCGCAGCTGGTCGAGCCCGAGCGGAAGTTTTCGCCGGCCGACATGAAAGGCCAGGTGTGGATGCTCAATGTCTGGGCCTCGTGGTGCGTCGCGTGCCGCGTCGAGCACCCGGTGCTGATGGACCTGGCGGCCTCGAAGGTGGTGCCGGTGGTGGGGCTGGACTACAAGGACCAGCGCGGCGCCGCGCTGAAGTTTCTCAGCCAGCAGGGCAATCCGTACCAGCTGTCGGTGGTGGACCCGGAGGGCAAGGCGGGCATCGAGTACGGCGTGTACGGCGTGCCCGAAACCTTCCTCATCGACAAGAACGGCGTGATCCGCCACAAGCAGATCGGTCCGATCACGGCCGAGGCGCTGCAAAAGACCATCCTGCCCCTCATCCGGGAACTGAACAGATCATGAAGCGCCTGCTGTCCATGCTGCTTCTGGCCGTCGCGCTGTGCCCCGCCATCGCGAAGGAGGCGGTGCCCATGGCCGAGGACCCCGTCATCGAGCAGCGCCTGCTCGCCATCTCCGAGGAGATGCGCTGCCTGGTGTGCCAGAACGAATCGTTGGCCGCTTCGCGGTCAGAGCTGGCGCAAGACCTGCGGCGCGAGTTGCGCGAGCAGATCCGCCAGGGCCGCAGCGACGCGCAGATCCGCGAGTTCATGGTGAACCGCTACGGCGACTTCGTGCTGTACCGCCCGCGCATCAAGCCCGAGACCTGGCTGCTGTGGTTCGGCCCCTTCCTGCTGGTGGTGGTGGCCGTGGTGGTGCTGATCGTGTACCTGCGACGGCGCAACCGAGCGCTGGAGCAGGCTGAGCTGACGCCCGAGGAGAAGAGCCGCGCCGAGAAGATGCTCGAGGAGGATGCGCGATGACCGCTTTCGTTGCCTGCGCCGTATTGTCGATCGCGGTGGTGCTGGCACTGCTGCTGCGGCCCTTCCTGCGCAACCCGGCCGCGAGTGGTGGAATCTCGCATCGTCAGCTGAACGCCGCGATCTACCGGGAACAGATCGCCCGGCTCGACCAGGACCAGGCCGAGGGCCTGCTGCGAGAGGAAGACCATACGCAGGCGCGCGCCGAACTGCAGCGCCGTCTGCTGGAGGAAACGCAGGAGCCGCAGAGCGCCTCCCGGCTGCACGCGCCCAGGCGCACGGTTGTGGCCTTGAGCTTGCTGCTACCGGTGGCGGCTGCGGGCCTCTACGCGGCGATCGGCAACCCCGCCGGCCTGGTGGCGCCGGCCGACGCGAACCAGGACGTGGAACGCATGGTCTCAGGCCTGGCCGAGAAGCTGCAAAAGGATCCGTCCAATGTGAAAGGCTGGGCGATGCTCGCGCGTTCGTACAAGGTGATGGGCCGCATGGCGCAGGCAGAGCAGGCCTTCGAGCGGGCCGGCGCCTACATCGACGGCGATGCGCAGGCGCTCGCGGACTATGCCGATGTGGCCGCGTCCAACGCGGGCGGCCGCTTCGCCGGCAAGCCGGCGCAACTGATCGACAAGGCGCTGAAGGCCGACCCGAACCACCCCATGGCCCTGTGGCTCGCCGGCACGGCAGCCCTGGACGCGCAGGACTACGCGCGCGCCGTCCGCATCTGGGAAGGCCTGGCCGCCCAGTTGAAGCCTGGCTCGGACGATGAGCGCATGCTGCGAGGCGCGATCGCCGAAGTGCGCGAGCGGGCCGGCGTTGCCGCGGCGGCTGCAACGCCCGGCAGAGGTGCGGCTGCCGCTGCGGGCGCGGGCAGCGTGAGCGGCACGGTGGACCTCGCGCCGTCGCTGAAGGACAGGGCCGCGCCCGGTGACACCGTCATGGTCATCGCGCGCCCGCCGGGTTCGCGCATGCCGCTGGCGGTGCTGCGCGTGCCTGCCTCGCAACTGCCCTTGACGTTCACGCTGGATGACTCCTTGGCCATGAGCCCGCAAGCCCGCATTTCCACGGCCGCCCAGGTGGAGGTGGAGGCACGGATTTCCCGCACCGGCGTCGCGCAAGCCGCGTCGGGAGACTTGATCTCGCAAGTGCAGACAGTCCATGTCGGGGCCGTGGGCGTGAAGCTTCGGGTGGAGCGGATTCGGCCTTGAGGCTGCCAAGGTCCTAGAATCCGCCCCATGGTGCGTAAGGGGACAAACGAAAACGAAATGTTCAAGGCTGCGTTCGAGTCGGCAGCCGTCGGCATGGTGTTGGTCGATCCGGCCGGCGTGGTCGTGAGGGCCAATCAGGCCTTCGCGCGGCTGGCCGGGTGCGACGCGGCACAGCTGGCCGGGCGGCCCTACGCAGGATTCACGACTGATCCTGCCACCGCCCGCACTACCTCGGTGGGTAACGGGCATTTGCTCGTGCAGGTTCGCGATCCGTCGGTCGAGCAAAGGGAACTGGAAGACGCCCTGCGAGCCAAGGAGCAGTATCAGCGGGCGCTGCTGGACAATTTTCCTTTCATGGTCTGGCTCAAGGACCGCGACAGCCGGTTCCTGGCGGTCAACCAGCCCTTTGCCGATGCCGCGGGCCTGGCATCGAGCGACGCCCTGTGCGGCAAGACCGATCTGGACGTCTGGCCGCGAGACCTGGCCGAAGGCTACCGTGCGGATGATCGCGAGGTCCTTGGCAAGCGGCAGAAGAAGGACGTCGAGGAACTGATCGAAGACCACGGCGTGCGCAAATGGTTCGAGACCTACAAGGCGCCAGTGGAAGTGGACGGCGTGCCGCTGGGCACGGTCGGCTTTGCCCGCGACATCACCAGGCGCAAGCAGATGGAGATGGCCCTGCGCGAGAGCGAGCAGCGCTATCGGGACATTTTCGACAACGTCTCGGACGCGCTGTGCCTGGTGGAGGTCACCCCGGACGGGCGATTTCGCACCCTCGAGCTCAATTGCGCGTTCGAGCACATGACGGGGGTCGCGCGGGCCGGGCTGGTCGGCAAGTTCACCGACGAGTTCGCGCCGCAGGATGTTGCCGCCGGCCTGATCGGGCGGTATCGGCGGTGCGTGGATGGCGGCAAGGCCCTGGACGAGGAAATGACCCTGGCCCTGCCCACAGGGTGCCGCACCTTCCACACCACCCTGATTCCGGTGCGCGACGCCGCGGGGCGCATTCACCGCATTGTGGGGGTGACGCGCGACATCACGCTGCGCAAGCAGCACGAAGCGGTTCTGCTGGAACGGGCGGAACTGGAAACACGGCTCAGGCGGCTGGCCGAGGCCGCACCGGGCGTGATCGGCACCTTTCGCCGCCTGCCCGATGGCAGGACGAGCCTGCGCAGTCCGTCGCCCCAGATCGAGGAAATCACCGGCCTGGATCCCCAGGGGGTCATCGACGACGCCGCGATCATCCTGCGCAGCCTGCACCCGGATGACGTCGCCGGCTACATCGCTTCCCTCGAAGAATCCGCGCGGGCCATGGCGCCCTGGCATCACGAGTTTCGCGTGCGGCATCCCCGCAAGGGCGAGGTCTGGATCGAGGCACGATCGATTCCGCAGTCGCTGGACGGGGGCGGCATCGAGTGGTACGGCTTTCTGCACGACGTCACCGGGCGCAAGCGGGTCGAGGCAGCCCTGCGCGCCAGCGAGCTTCAGTTCCGCACCCTGGCTGCCCGCCGCGAGACCGAGCGCGAATCGGAGCGCAAACGCATCGCGCGCGAACTGCATGACGAACTGGGCCAGTACCTGACGGCCTTGCGCATGCGTGCATCGCTGTTGCGCGTGCAGTTCGGCGCCGGCAACCCTGCGCTGGTGGACTCCATCGGCCAGCTCACCCGGCTTGCGGACCGCACCATCGAGGTCGTGCGCGACGCGGCGACCTCGTTGCGTCCGGCAGCGCTGGACATGGGCATCGTGTCGGCCCTGGAGTGGCTGGTCCAGGAATTCAAGGCCCACTCCGGCGTGGCCTGCGAACTGCGGGTTCCGCAGGAGGAGATCGACTTGCACGAGGACTGTGCCACGGCCATGTTCCGCATCGTCCAGGAGTCGCTCACCAACGTGGCGCGGCACGCGCAGGCCACCCGGGTCGAGATTAGCCTGCACCGACACGGCGACCACCACCGCCTGGAAGTGCGCGACGATGGCCGGGGGTTCGATCCGGGTGTGCCTAAGGTCAAGGCAATCGGCCTGATCGGCGTGCGCGAGCGGGTGTTGATGCTCGGGGGCGACCTGGTGCTGTCCAGCGCCCCGGGCCAAGGTACGGTGCTTGAAGTGCGCATCCCGCTCGCGGACGGCTCGGGGCAGTCATGATCCGGCTGCTCATCGCCGATGACCACGCCATCGTGCGCGCGGGGCTGAGGCAGCTCTTCGCACTGGTCGAGGGTATCGCCGTCGCCGGCGAGGCGGCCACCGGCGGGCAGGTGCTGGAGTTGCTTCGCCGCACGCCGATCGACCAGGTGCTGCTCGACATGAGCATGCCGGGCATCGACGGGGCCGACCTCGTGAGCCGCATCCGGGCCCACCATCCGCTATTGCCCATCCTCGTCCTGAGCATGCACATCGAGCCGCAGATTGCCCGGCGCGCCCTCAAGGCCGGCGCCTCGGGCTACGTGACCAAGGGCAGCGAACCCGAGATGCTTGTGGCAGCGATTCGCAAGATCGCCGCCGGTGGGCGATTCATCGAGCCGGCATTGGCCGAACAAATGGTGTTCGACGACGTGCAGGCGCGGCCGCAACTGCCCCATGAGCAGCTGACCAACCGGGAATTCCAGATCCTGAGCCTGCTGGTGCGCGGTGCAGGCGTCAACGAGGTGGCAGACCAGCTGGCGATCAGCAACAAGACGGTCAGCACGCACAAGGCGCGCCTGATGCGCAAGATGAACTTTCAAAGCAACGCGGAACTGGTGCGCTACGGCGTTGCCCACGGCCTGGCCGACGAGTGAGTCGTCCGGTCGGCGAACAATTGGTTTCATATATGTCGCCTCGCTTACGCTAGTAGGGTTTTCCCTACGGCGAATTCGGCCGCCGCTGACTTGCAAATCAAGCCACTCTGATTGGCTGGCCCGTGTGGCCCTGGCATTCTTTGCCCTGTCGGCCGCGTGTGCCCGGTGGGTCCGGCGGGGGCGCCACCGGTGTCCTGCGTAGCCGGGGCATTGTCAAACAGGGGCTCACCATGATTTCGGGACTTCAACGGCGCACGCTGATTCGCGCCGCGGCACTGGCGCTTGCCGTGCCGCACGTCTACTCGGCCAATGCCGAGATCGCCATCTCCACCGGCATCAATCGCTCAGGGCGGTTGCGCGCTTTGTCGCAGCGCAGCGCCAAAGCGTACACGCAGGAATTCCTGGGCGTCCTGCCCGAGCGTGCCCGCGAGATCGCCGAGACCGCGCAGCGCCTGATCGGGGCCAACCTGGAAGAGATCGTCAAGGCCAATCCACCGACCGAAATCGCACGCCTGGTCAAGAGCGCCGTGGAAGCCGCCGCCGAGCTGCGCGTGCTGATGGGCCGTGCGCGGACCAAGGACGGCACGCTGGCCGTCTCGCGCCAGGCGGACGTACTGCTGGCGGCCGCCGAACAGGCGACCGGCGCCTTCGAGTCCTTGAACAAGGCCGCCTCCGCCCGGCTGATCAACATGGCCGCGCGCCAGCGCATGCTGTCGCAGCGCATGACCAAGAATCATTTCCTGATCGCCGTGGGTTACCCGGCCAAGGCGCATCGTGACGCGATCGAAGCCGACCGTGCGACCTTCTCGCAGTCACTGGTCCAACTCCAGAACGCTTCGCTGTCCACGCCGGGCATCCGCAACGAGCTGGCGCTGGCCCAGGGCCAGTGGGCGTTCTTCGACGCGGCCTTGTCCAAGCCGGCGGATGCCGATTCGCTTCGCAATGTCGCCACCACCAGCGAGCGCCTGCTGGAGACCATGAACAACCTGACGGAGCTCTACGACGCCGCGCTCAAGGACCTGCTTGGAAAGGCCTGAACGCCCTGGCCGGTTCGCGCGCGTTGCGAACTGGTTCTCGCGCCTTCGGTCCCGAAGCCTGTACCGGATGTCCGGTTTCGCGGGGCTGGACATCCAGGAGGCCGGCGACACCGAGGCGATGTGGGATGGCACCGGCTTTGCCTATCGCCTGCAAGCCTGGCCCCAGTTGCCTCCCACGGACAGGATCGCGCCGATTTACCGGGCGTTGTCGGTCATGAGCACCCGGCCTGTCTCGGTGGCCTGGTTTTCCAGGCGCAGCGGCCTGCCGACCGACCGGGCGCAAGACATCGTGAACTGGCTGGTGTCGCAGGGTTACGCGCAGGAACTACAAATCAAACAAGGGAGTGGATCATGACTTCGAGCATTCTTAGACGTTGCGTGCTGCGTGCCGGCGCGCTGGCGGCCATCACGGCACCGTTCCCATGGGCGGGCACTTCCGCCTGGGCTCAGACAGGCGCGGCCGGCAGGAAAGCCCCAGGCACGTCCGGCTGGCGGCTTCTTGTCAATGAAGCCGTGACGGGGGACAGCAATATTTTTCTGCTGACGGCGCGCTACCAGCCCCTGGCCGACTTCATTTCCGGCGAATTCAAGGGCAAGTCCATCAGCGTCGAGCCGGTGGTGGATATCCAGCGTTTCATCAGCCTGGCCCAGCGAATGCCAGGGCCCGAGCTGGTGTTCGGCAAGTCCGTCAACCAGTTGGCCAAGCTGGTGCGCGATGGCGGCTACCAGCCGGTGGTGCGCCGTGCCGACCCTTACAAGGCCGCCTTCATCGTGGCCAAGGACTCGCCGATCAAGACCTTGGCCGACGCCGCCCGCACCAAGGCCAGGATCATCATGCCCGACGAGCATGCGGCGACCACGGCGGTGGCGCGTGCCGAATTGCGGCGCCAGAACGTCGGCGCCATCGACATCGTTCACACGCGCTACCAGGAAGCCGTGGCGCAACAGGTCAGCGCCGGCCTGGCCCAGGTGGGTGTGGTCAATCCCACCATCGCGCGCAAATGGGCACAAGACGGCGGCCGCGTGCTCGCCGAGACGCAGCCGGTCGTCAACTGGTCGCTGCTGGCCTCGTCCGCCTTGCACGAGAACGAAGTGAACCACCTGCGCGAGGCGTTGATGGCGATGAAGTCCACCCACGCAGGCTTGATGCAAGGCCTGGGTGTCAAGGAGTGGGCCCGGGCCGAGCGCAAGGACTACCTCGCGCTGCTCGACTACACCCGCGAGTGAGCCGCGGCGAGCGGGCTGCAGCGCCGCGGTAGCAGACAGCCCCGCGACGGGCCGGCCGCTACCGCGTCGGCCCCGCCACCCCCGGCTTGAGCAACACCACCAGCGCCCCCGCGCCCCCCTCATCGCCGCGCGCCTGCACGAACGCCAGCACTTCGTTCTTCTGGATCAGCCAGCTCTGCACCCGGCCCTTCAGAACGGGCGTCTTGCCCGGTGAGCCGAGGCCCTTGCCGTGGACCACGCGCACACAGCGCCAGCCTCGGCGGTGGGCGTCGCGGATGAAGGCTGCGAGCGCTTCCCTGGCGTCTTCGCGGCGCAGGCCGTGCAGGTCGATCTCGCCTTGCAGGCTCCACTCGCCCTTGCGCAGCTTGCGTGTGACGTCGGTGCCGATGCCGGGGCGGCGGAAGCTCAAGGCGTCATCGACGTCCAGCAGCGTGCCCGCATCGAATTCGTCGCTGATCGCTTCGCGCAGCACCATCTGTTCGTCCCGCTGCTGCTGCACGGCGATCGGCGCGGGCTGGTCGGGGGCAAGGTGCACGCGCTGGTGGTCGCGGATCGGGTTGACGGCGCCGGCCGCGCGCGCGAAGAGGGTCTTGTCGGCGTGCGCCTTGCGTTCGGCTTGCTGGCGGGCCGCCTCCTGCTCCGCGGCGATCTTCTGCTGTTCGGCCAGCTTCTGCTGGATGTGCTGCAGGTCCTGCAGGGACTTCGCCTTCATGCTAGAGAAGCCCCTTCTCCGCCATCGACAGGGCGTCGCCCTGGGCCACGATCACATGATCGAGCACGCGCACGTCCAC